>NZ_QSFE01000005.1:0-159286 GCF_003467145.1 Collinsella sp. AM44-11 | reverse complement strand
TGCAGACCTTTCGTCATGGCCTCCTACCTTTCTTTCGGGCCTTTCGGCCGAATCTCTCAGCACCCTTCCGTAACGGGTGCTGCTTGCTGACAGCTCTAGTTATATCCAAATTCCAACCGCAATTCCACCTCGCCCCCGAACGGTCAACAAAGTTCGATGAACGGTATATCGAATATGATTCCCCCATAATGCACTTCGGCGTTCTAAAGTAGCTTTTCTAAGGTAAACGCTCTTTTTTCTCAAAAATCATTCGCAATTACAACTCCAATCTTTCGATTAAGAATTGCATATCTACAACGGTTTTATGTATATAAATGACGCTTGTTCGTGTTTCTGCCTGTATTCGATGATATTCAGCTATCTATCATTCTTATTCACACATACTCAGCAGTTGAGTGAGGATCTAGACCGTTTTTCGCAACGCGACGGGCGTCAGCTCTATGGCTTGACAGCGTAAGAAGTAGGTTAAGATACCGTTCGCACAATACGTCCGTGCCACAAGTCGACTAAATTGAGACAATAGTGAATAGTGTTAGGCAACCGTCCCCTGCGGGGACTGAACGGACAGATGCATATGCCGAGCAAAATCGAAAAAAAGCAAGCCGCCGCAAAGCTGCGCAAACCGCCGCGCGACTTCTCGTACACGCAGAACCGAGAGCTCAGCTGGCTGCGCTTTGATAACCGTGTGCTTGACGAAGCCTTCGACGAGACCGTTCCGCTGTTCGAGCGTCTAAAGTTCGTGTCGATTTTCGAGTCTAACCTCGACGAGTTTCTCATGGTACGCGTGGGCGGCCTGTCCGATCTGGCGGAGCTCAAAAAACAGCCTGTCGACAACAAGAGCAATATGACCGCCTCCGAACAGGTCGATGCTGTCATGACCGAAATGCCCGGGCTCCTTACCCGATGGGAGTCCATCTTTAAGAGCATCGAGGGCAAGCTCGACATCCTAGGCGTTCACCGCGCCTGCATCGATTCGCTTACGCCCGAGGAGCGCACCTTTGTAACCCGTTACTTCCAGGCCTACGTGTCGCCGGTCATCTCGCCGTTGGTCATTGACCCGCGCCATCCCTTCCCCAACCTGCGCAACGGCGCACTCTATCTGGCCTGCGGCCTGGACGGCGTCACCGACGAGGAAAGTCTGCTGGGCCTAATCGAGATTCCCGCCTCGATGAACCGCGTGGTCGAGATCCCCTCGCCCACCGGCACCTACTCCTACATCTTGCTCGAGGACGTCATCCTCGCCTGCCTGGACAGCTGCTTTGGCTCCTACAAGCCACTCGACCGCGCGCTCATCCGCGTCACCCGCAACGCCGACATCGATCCGGACGGCGAGGGCGTCGAAGAGGAAGAGGACTACCGCCAGCACATGAAGCGCATCCTCAAGAAGCGCCTGCGTCTGCAGCCGGTAGTGCTCGCGGTCTCGGGGTCGCTCGAGAAGGCGACGCTCAAGACCATCCGCAAGGCGCTCGAGCTTTCGCGCCGCTCTGTCTTTACCTGCGATATCCCGCTCGACCTGGGCTACGTCTTTGGCATTGAGAGTAAGATTCCCGAGCACCTGCGCAACGAGCTGCTCTTTACGCCGTTTAAGCCGCAGCCCAACCCCACCATCGATATGACCCGCTCCATCCGCGAGCAGGTACTTCAGCACGACAAGCTGCTCTTTTATCCCTATGAGGCCATGAACCCCTTCCTGGATCTGGTGCACGAGGCCGCCTACGACCCCGAGTGCATCTCACTGCGCATCACGCTCTACCGCGTGGCCAAGCAGAGCCGCCTGTGCGAGTCACTGATCGATGCCGCCGAGAACGGCAAAGAGGTCACGGTGCTCATGGAGCTCCGCGCGCGCTTTGACGAGCAGAACAACATCGAGTGGGCCGAGCGCCTGGAAGAGGCCGGCTGCACCGTCATCTACGGCTCCGAGGGCTTTAAGTGCCACTCCAAGATCTGCCAGCTCACCTATCGCGAGGGCATGGCGCTAACGCGCCTGACGCTGCTGGGCACCGGCAACTTTAACGAGAAGACGGCCAAACTCTACAGCGACTTTATGCTCATGACCGCTCACCCCGGCATCGGCGAGGACGCCAACCTGTTCTTCCGCAACCTGTCGCTGGGCAACCTGCGCGGCGATTACCGCTTCCTGGGTGTGGCGCCCGTCGGACTGAAACCGCTCATCATGCGCGGGCTTGACCGCGAGATCCAGCGCGCCCTCGCCGGCGAGCCCGCCCGCGTGTTCTTTAAACTCAACTCGCTCACCGACCGCGAGGTCATCGACAAGATCGCCGAGGCATCGTGCGCAGGAGTCCGCGTGGACATGATCATCCGCGGCATCTCGTGCCTCAAGCCGGGCGTTCCTGGCAAGACCGAGAACGTGCATGTCCGTTCTATCGTCGGACGCTTTTTGGAGCATGCGCGCGTTTACGCCTTTGGCGTGGACTCGGACATGATCTATCTGAGCTCGGCCGACATGATGACGCGCAACACCGAGCACCGCGTGGAGATCGCCTTCCCCGTGCTCGACCCCACCTGCCGCGCCCTGGTGCACGAGTACATGGGCATGCAGCTGCGCGACAACGTGAAGGCCCGCAGCCTCACGAGCGACGGCACCTGGGTCCCCGTGGAGCGCGCAGAGGGTGAGAAACCCTTCAACTCGCAGGAAGCCCTGCTGGAGCGTGCCTACCGCAACGCCGAGGCCGCGCCCGAGCCCGTCATTGAGGCAAAGCCCGCCCCTGCTCCTAAGCCGCAGCCGGCCACACCCGAGGTTCAGAAGGTCCAGGCGACCGTCATTGAGCCCGAGCCCGCACCTGCACCTCAGCCCGAGCCGCAGGCAGCTAAGCCCGCACCCGAGACGAGCACCCGTCGCGATAAGCCCGCCGGCAAGACCAAGGCCATTGAGCGCCATCGCCCCGGTCGTGTGCGCATGGGCCTGGGCCTGATCGGCCTGGGTCTTAAGACGCTCATTACCGGCAAGACGAAATAGTCGTTTGTAGAAGCAGTTTGTAGAAGCGCCCCGCATTTGAGGAAAGCCTCGGATGCGGGGCGCTTTTCCCTGCTACCATGGTGCGAGCAACAACACGAATGACAGGCAGGGATATGAAGCTCACTATAGAATCGATGACCTACGGCGCCGACGGGCTGGCGCACGCCGACAACGGCAAGGCCGTCTTTGTGCAGGGCGCCGTGGCAGGCGACACCGTCGAGGCCGAGGTCGTACAGGACGGCAAGTCGTTCATGCGCGCCCGCACGACCGAGATTCTGGAGCCGAGCCCCGATCGCATTCAGCCCCCCTGCCCCTACGTGGGCATCTGCGGCGGCTGCTCGTGGGGCAATCTCTCACGCACGGCACAGCTCGCCGCCAAGGAGCAAAACCTGCGCTCCACGCTCGAGCGCATCGGCAAGTTCAGCCCTGAGCAAGTCGACGAGCTGGTGCAGCCCATCTGCCACACCAAGGACGACTGGGGCTACCGCAATAAAATCGAGCTCGAACCGACCGTCGTCAACGGTCGCGTGCGCCTTGGCATGCACGGTGTCGACCCCAGCAAAATCGTGACCGTCGATGCGTGCCCGCTGTTCGATAAACGTTTTCCCAAGGCGCTCAAATCGGTCGTCGGCGCACTCAACTATCTAAGCGGCAGCCATGACTTGGGACTCGAACGCGTGGGCATTCGTGCATCGCGCCGTACCAAGGCACTCGAGGTCGCACTCTGGACGCCAACAGGCTCTTTTCCGCGCTCGCAGGTCTCCCGCGTGCTGGCGGACGCCGCTCATCCCACGAGCATAGTGCGCGTTATGAGCAAGGGTGAAAAGAAGGCCCGCCGCGTCTCCAAGGTTGAGATGCTCGCCGGAGAGGGCTCATGGACCGAGAATATCGCCGAGGGTCAGATGCGCTTGTCTGCCCCGTCTTTTTTCCAGGTCAACACCAAGGGTGCCGAGATTTTGATCGAGCTTGTCATGGAAGCGCTCGACCCGCAAGAAGACGAGCTTGCCGTGGACCTGTACTGCGGCGCCGGAACCTTTACCCTGCCGCTCGCCCGCCGCTGCGACTTCGTCGCCGCCGTCGAGGCCTACGGCCCAGCCGTGCGCGACCTGCGCCGTAACCTGGAGATCAACAAGCTTGATAACGTCGACGTCATTGGCGGAGACGCGGTGCGCGAGTTCCCCGACCAGGATGCCGACGTCTTGGTGGTCGACCCGCCGCGCGCAGGCCTCGCCCCCGAGGCGATCGACCTTATCGCCAGCACGAGTGCTCGCGATGTCGCCTACGTGAGCTGCGACCCGGCCACCCTGGCGCGCGATCTCAAACGCTTTGTCGAAGAAGGCACCTTCTCCCCCGTCAAGATCACGCCAGTCGACCTGTTCCCACAAACCTTCCACTGCGAGACCGTCGTCCACCTTAGGCGCAACTAGCCACTTAATCATTGCTCAGAAAAATCATTGGGAAATCGAGCGTGGCAAGCGGAGGTCTTCGGGGTATAAGACGGCTAATTGTATGCCGCCTATGAAAGGAACCCTCATGCCCAGCGTTGCCGTTCTCGCCGCCGATGGCTTTGAAACTATTGAATGCTTGACCATGGTCGATGTCATGCGTCGCGGCGGTGTGCGTGCCACGCTCGTCTCGATTATGCCCACACGTGAGGTCGTAAGCTCGCTGCAGATCCCCGTGACCTGCGATGCGCTCTTTGATGAGATCAACTTTGACGAGTACGACTGCGTCGTGCTGCCCGGCGGCTTGCCCGGTGCCACCAACCTGCGTGCCGATCAGCGCGTCTGCGACGTGGTCTGCGAGTTCGCCGCGACCAAGCACGTTGCCGCCATCTGCGCCGCCCCGTTTATCCTGGGCGAGCTCGACCTACTCGAGGGGCGCCACGCCACGTGCTTCCCTGGCTTTGAGAAAAGCTTCCCCGAAGGCGCCTATACCGGCGAGAAGGTTACGCAAGACGGCAACATCATCACCGCCAGCGGCATGGCCCAGTCGCTCCCCTTTGCGCTTGAGCTGCTGCGCACGCTCGCCGGCGACAAGGCCGTCGAGAAGGTCGCCGAGGGCATTCAGCTATGATTTTGGCTTCGCAATCACCGCGCCGCATCGAGTTGATGCGCGAGGCAGGCTATGACATTCGCGTGATTCCCGCAGATATCGACGAAACGCCTTTTGATGGCGAGGCCCCGCTTACGCTCGTTGAACGCTTAGCACGCGCCAAAGCCGCCTCCGTTGCCGCCGAGCATGCCGAGCCCAACGAACTGACCGTCGCGGCCGATACTATTGTCACCTTCGATGGTAAGATTCTGGGCAAGCCGGCAACCGAGGACGAGGCGCGCACCATGCTCCGCGAGCTTTCGGGCCGCACGCACCAGGTCGCAACCGGCGTCTGCATCGTTAAGGCAGGCGACACGGCCGCTCCGCATGCCGCCGAGAGCCTGTCGTTTGTCGATGTGACCGACGTGACGTTCTATGAGCTTACCGAAGAGCAGATCGAGCGCTATGTTGCCTCCGGCGAACCCATGGACAAGGCCGGGGCCTACGGCATCCAAGGCACAGGCGGCCGCATGCTTGTGCACGATATTTCGGGTGACTTCTACAACGTGGTGGGCTTGCCCATCGCTCGCGTCGCACGCGCGATTCAAAAACTCTCGTAATTGCATCTGGCGCTGGTTATCCCCCAGCGCCTACAATTTTGCCGTACCGTACGGATCCCGACCGGGCATAAGGCCCGGCGGAAAACCGATAGGAGAAAACATGGACACACTGCTCGAAGCCATCGATGTTTGCAATGTCGATGGCTTTTGCTTTGGCAACTATACGGACGAGGAGGCTGGCACCGGCTGCACCGTAATCGTGGCGCCCGAGGGTGCCACCGGCGGCGTTGACGTTCGCGGCGGTGCTCCAGCATCGCGCGAAACCGACCTGCTGCGACCCGAGAACACCGTCGACAAGGTTCACGCCGTCTGCCTTTCGGGCGGATCGGCCTTTGGCCTCGAGGCTGCAAGCGGCGTCGCTCGCGAACTCGAGAGCCGCAGCATTGGTCTATCCGTCGGCCCCACGCAGGTGCCCATCGTGTGCTCCAGCTGTATCTTCGACCTTGCCTTTGGCGACCCCACCGTACGCCCCGACATAGAGGCCGGCATCGCCGCCGTGCGCGAGGCACTCGACAACACCCCCACCACGCTCGAGCAAGGCAATGTGGGCGCCGGCACCGGTGCCACCGTAGGTAAGCTCATGGGCCCTGCCACCTGCATGAAGGCCGGCCTTGGCGCTGCCGCCGTGGCGCTCGGTCCCGTTAAGGTAGGCGCCGTGGTTTCCGTCAACGCCTGCGGCAACGTTGTCGACCCCCTCACCGGCGAGTGGGTCGCCGGCATGCGCGCCTCAGCCGATAGCGACCAAATCGTCGATATGGAACTCGCAGCCTTTGCCGCCGCCGGATCCATGCAGATGCCGCTCGACCGCACCAACACCACCATCAGCTGCATCGTCACCAACATGGAGCTCACTAAGGCCCAGGCCACCAAGGTCTCCCAAATGGCCGCAGACGCCTACGCACACGCCATCCGTCCCACGCACACCACCAACGACGGCGACACCATCTACACCCTCGCCAGCGGCAAACTGGGCGCCCAGGCAAGCGCCGCCGTTCCCCTAGACCTGCTGGGCATGCTCGCCGTAAGGGCTTTGCAAACCGCCATCGTAAACGGAGCCAAAACCGCTAAAACCTCCCACGGCATCCCCGGCGCCGCAAAGTAATCTCACTCGACCGTCGGCCGGAGGCGGGCGGGCATTACGTTTGCTGCTCTACAGTCCTATGCAAGACGAAGGCCACATTAAGTGGCCTTCTTTGCATGCGGAACTCGCGACAAACGTAATGCCCGCCCGCCTCCGGCCGACTACCAACCAAAATCTTTTCAGCCCAGGCCCCTGTGTACCGCGCGTCCAATATCTTCAAATTCAGCTGTCTGACATAAAGCGAGGCATAGCAGAGGACCCCTGGTCCTTAACTTGATACGAGTTCCGCACGCAAAGGAGGCGCCAGTGGCGCCTCCGTCTTGCGCAGGACTGTTCGAAGTAGCAAGTTAAGGACCAGGGGCCCCCGTTACCCGAGCGTTTCTGCCCTAGTTGAATTTGAAGATCTTTGAGGCAAGACGGTATAGGCCGAGTGTGGTTTTGTCTCCGGCACGACCGCGGAGGTTAGTGAAGAAGCCGACCACACCGTAACGTGCACGACGATACATACGCTCGTCATAGGCCTTCAAATCATTCCACAGCGTCTTCAGACGCTCATCGGCACAATCCTCGTCGGAAAGCTTGGTGAGCACCGAGCAGATCGCCATCATCATGGTGAAGTAGCCCATCATGTACGAACGCAGACGCGACGACTCGACATCGCTGTACAGGTGGTACGACTCCATCATGATACGCGTAACACGGAACTGCTGGTCCAGACGCTTGACCATCGTGGCCTCGTTGACACTCTGGCCCTCGCGACCGATAAAGTAGCGATAGAGGTCGATGTCGGCGTAGTACATGGTCTTGCAACGCGGCAGCGGCACGTAGGCGTAGATGTTGTCCACATAGAACGTGTGCGGCGGCATGGGCAGGTTGGACTCGCGCAGCACATCCGTGCGATAGCACAGGCTGTGCATGAGCAGATTCTGGTCCAAACGGAAATGGCCGATCTGGTCCCAGGTAAAGATCTTTTTTCGAGGCAGGGCAAACTTGTAACCAATGGCCGTATGCGTACCCTCGTAAACCTTCTCGTACACGTAGTTCGAGATAAACAGGTCAACGCGCTGGTCGCGCTCTTCAAAGCCGCGCAGAATCGACAGCATGGTCGAAAGGGCAGCGCCGTCAAGCCAGTCGTCCGAGTCGACAACCTTGTAGTAGGTGCCCTGCGCCTCGCGCAGACCCGAAAGGACGGCAATACCGTGGCCGCCATTCTCCTGGTGCACCGCGCGGATGATTCCAGGATAACGGGCCTCCCACTCGTCGGCCTTGGCGGCCGTCTCATCCTTGGAGCCGTCGTCCACCACGATAATCTCGATATCGGTGGCATAATTGCTCCCCTCCAAGATGGAGGTGATGCAATGGTCCATGTCCTTAGCGGCGTTATACGAGGGAATACCGAATGTTATGACTTTATGCATGGCAGGCGATAATCTCATCCGAAAGATCGAGGGCGGAATTGGTCACGGCATCCATATCGTAGTAACGATACTCGGCCAGACGACCCACCGGGTGGAAGTTTGTCAGGTTCTGGACGCGCTCAAGATAGCGCTCATAGAGCTCACGGTTCTCGGGCTCAAGAATGGCGTAATACGGCGTCTCGCCCGAGCCGGGCGTATAGGCCTTGGAGTACTCCTTCATGATGGTGGTCTTGCCGGGCAGGACCTGACCAGTCATGTTCTTGAACTCGGTAATGCGCGTGTAGTCCTCGCTCGTGGTGTAGTTGACGGTGCCCACGGGCTGGAACTGATCCATATCGAGCGTCTCGAACTTCATGTCGAGCGTACGGTACGGAAGAGCGCCCAGGTCGAGGTTGAACAGCTCATCGAGCGGACCGGTATAAACGATCTCGCCGCCGTAGACCTTGCCACCGATCTTGACGGTGGTCTCGTCGATCTCAAAGAGATCGCGGGCGTCCACGTCGCAGAACACGTCGATCAGGTCGTGGTCGAGCATATGCTCGAACAACGCCGTGTAGCCGTCCTGCGGCATACCCTGGAAGGGAGCCTGCGGGAAGTAGCGGTCATCGTCGCCCACAAAGACGGGAACGCGGCCGGTGATCGACGGGTCGATCTGGTCGGGCGTCTGACCCCACTGCTTCATGGTGTAATGCAAAAAGACGTTCTCGTAGACGTAATCGGCGACCTCGGCCAAGTCGGGGTCGTTCTTCTTACGCAGCTCCATAATGGGCACCTTGACATCCTTGCCAAAGGTCTCCACGAGCTTCTGATACAGCTCCTCGCCGCGCTCATCACCAAAGGCGAGCTTGAGACTCGCATGGTTGAAGGGCACGGGCATAAGGGCACCGTTGATGTTGGCGAGCACCTTGTGCTGATAATCCGTCCACTTGGTAAAGCGCGACAGGAAATTATGCACACGCTCGTTAAAGGTGTGATAGATATGCGGACCGTACTCGTGGATCAGGATTCCGGCCTCGTCAGTGCAGTCATAGGCATTGCCCGCAATGTGGCTACGGCGCTCCAAAACGGCAACACGATAGCCGATAGTCTCGGCAAGACGGCGGGCGCAAACGGCACCGGCATATCCAGCACCGACGACAATCATGTCGTACGCGCCGGCGTTAAAGCCTTCAGGCAGGCCTGAGGTAATCTGCATCGATACTCCTTGTCAAAAGCCACGGGCTCGTTAGCTGGGCTTTTCTCGAACATTCTTCGAGACATATTTATCAGAGCGATTATAGCGCTAATGCGTCCTATAATGAGCTTGCCACACAAGGAAAGCTCAAGCACCGCGGCGTACATAATTGAAAGGTAAACCCGCTAGCAGCGGGTTTATTCGTGAACAGCCGGGCGCCTGGAGCTTAGCGAAACGCTTGCAAGGAGTAACATGAGCGATTTCCTAAACCGTATGAAGTCTGCCGCCAAGGCCGACCTTAAGACCATCGTCCTGCCCGAGGGCGAGGATCCGCGCACCATCGTCGCGGCCAACAAGATCATCGAGGAAGGCCTGGCCAACATCGTCATCCTGGGCGATCCCAACGAGATCAACGTTCCCGGCGCCACCGTCATCGACCCGCGCAATGCCGAGAAGCACGAGGAGTACGCACAGAAGTTTGCCGAGCTCCGCGCCAAGAAGGGCGTTACCATCGAGCAGGCTCGCGCCCAGGTGATGGACGCCACCTACTTTGGCACCATGATGGTCAAGATGGGCGACGCCGACGGCCTGGTCTCCGGCGCCTGCCACTCCACCGCCGACACCCTGCGCCCCGCGCTTCAGATCCTCAAGACCGCCCCGGGCACCAAGCTGGTCTCGGCCTTCTTCGTGATGTGCACCGACACCCCGCAGTTCGGCACCGACGGCACGCTGATCTTCGCCGACTGCGGCCTCAACATCAACCCGTCCTCCGACGAGCTCTCCGAGATCGCCATCGCCTCCGCTCACTCCTGGTCCACCTTCATGGGCAACGTTGAGCCGCACGTGGCCATGCTCTCCTACTCCACCATGGGCTCCGCCGGCGGCGAGGTCGCCAAGAAGGTCCAGGAGGCCGTGAAGTTCTGCAAGGAGAAGGCTCCCGAGCTCGCCATCGACGGCGACCTGCAGCTCGATGCCGCTATCGTCCCCACCGTCGCCCAGCTCAAGGCTCCCGGCTCCTCCGTTGCCGGCAAGGCCAACGTGCTCGTGTTCCCCGACCTCGAGGCCGGCAACATCGGCTACAAGCTGGTCCAGCGCTTCGCTGGCGCCGACGCTTACGGCCCCATCCTGCAGGGCATCGCCAAGCCGGTTAACGACCTTTCGCGCGGCTGCTCTGCCGACGACATCGTGGGTGTCGTAGCCATCACCGCCGTCCAGGCTCAGATGGCTGAGTAGCGGACGCACTCGCCCGAAGGCCGTACGGGCTAACCCCTGAAAACGTCCTCGACCAATGAAACGCCCCCGTTCTGCTCCTTCGGAGCTACGAACGGGGGCGTTTCTGGTCTGCGGAATGTTTTCAGGGGTTAGCCCGTACGGCCTTCTACTGCTACGAAGCATTCAGAGCATCTGGAGTGGACGGCGGCTTGGCTACGAGCTGGGGCTGAGGATCTGAATGGATGGGTGTCATTGCTGGGAGCGCAGGCGTTACTGGTGATGATCACTTTGGGACTGGAATTTCCGCCTGCTAGCAAAAAGGCCTCCTGAGCTGCTGCTCAGGAGGCCTTTCGTTCAATCGCAAGCGAACGCACTAGTTATTCGCGGTCAGACGCTCGACGTCGTGGGCGATCATGTATTCCTCGTCGGTGGGGATGACCATGACCGTGACGGCGGAACCGGCGGCGCTGATGACCTGCGGGCCGTTACCCACGGCCTCGCGGTTCTTGTTGTTGTCGATGCGCACGCCCAGCCACTCGAAGCAATCGCAGAAGGCCTTGCGGATCGACCAGTCGTTCTCGCCGATGCCGGCGGTAAAGGTGATGGTGTCCACGCCCGCCATGGAAGCGATCATGGAGCCAGCCTGCTGCATGGCCTTGTAGGCAAACATGTCGAAGGCAAGCAGACAGCGCTCGTCGCCCTCGGAGGCGCGCGTACGGATGTCACGGGCGTCGTTGGAGATGCCCGAGATGGCAAGCAGACCAGACTGCTTGTTCATCATGTCATCGACTTCCTGGTAGCTGTAGCCGCCCTCGCGCTGCAGGTAGCACACGGTAGCCGGGTCAATGGAACCACAACGGGTGCCCATCATCAGGCCGTCGAGCGGCGTGAGGCCCATCGTGGTATCGCGGCATACACCGTCCTCAATGGCGGCGAGCGAAGCGCCGTTGCCCAGATGACACGAAAGCAGACGGTGGCAGCGCGAACCCAGGATCTCCTTGGCCATCATCCACTCATAGCGGTGGCTCGTACCGTGGGCGCCGTACTTGCGCACGTGATACTTGTCACACACGTCCTTAGGCAGGGCGTAGGTGTAGGCGACCTCGGGCATAGTCATGTGGAACGAGGTGTCGAAGACGGCCACGTTGGGCAGCTCCGGATACTTCTCGCGACAATACTCGATTGCCGCTGCCTCGCCGTAGTTGTGCAGCGGGGCAAGCGGTGCCACCTCGAGAATCTTAGCCATGACCTCATCGTCGACGACCGCGGAATCGTCAAAGTACCAGCCACCCTGAACGATACGATGCCCAATGCCATCGATCGTAAAGTCGGTCTTCTCGAGCTCCTCGAGCACACGTGCGATAGCCGAACGGTGGTCCGGGAAGGGGACCTCCTCGGTTTGCTTGGCGCCACCGTTCTCGGAGTGGCCAAAGATGCCCATGTCCGAACCGATACGTTCGCAGTTGCCCTTGGCGAAAACCTCGCGGGTATCGGTATCCAAAAGCTGATATTTAAGGCTTGAGCTACCGGCGTTGACAACAAGTACGTTCATGAGACTCCTTTGCAGTGCGATACGGTCGGCGCAGACCCCTTAAGGCGGCCGCATGTTAATAAGAAGTTATCACAACTTAATAAATAACTATCAGGCATATCGCCCAACGAGCACAAAAGAGGGGCCGAACGGCGCTCGGTCGTCCAGCCCCTCCCCTTTTGCAATTACTTGCCGTTGACGATGCGCTCGACGTCGGAAGCGATCATGAACTCCTCGTCCGTGGGGATAACGAAAATCTTAACCTTGGAATCCTTGGCAGACAGGCACCAAGCGCCGTCACCACGCAGGGCGTTGCGGGCATGATCCATCTTGACGCCCATAAAGGCCAGACGGTCGGCAACGCCGGCGCGGACGGCCGGAGCGTGCTCGCCGATGCCGGCGGTAAAGACCAGGGTGTCCATACCGCACATAGAAGTGGCCATCTCGGCAGCCTTGGCGGCAATCTTGTAGACAAACATGTCGAAGGCGAGCTGAGCCTCGGGGTCGCCAGCGGCAGCGAGCTCCTCGACGTTGCGGCAGTCGTTGGTCTTGCCGCCGGTCACAGCCAAAAGGCCGGACTTCTTGTTCATCATCTCGTCGACCTCGTCGAAGGTGTAGCCGCCCTCGCGCTGCAGGTAGCACACGGTAGCCGGGTCGATGGAGCCGCAGCGGGTGCCCATCATGACGCCGTCGAGCGGCGTCAAGCCCATGGTGGTGTCCATGCACTTGCCGTCCTCGATGGCGCACAGGGAAGCGCCGGAGCCGATATGGCACACGACGACCTTGCGGGCCCCGCCGTTGGTCATCTCGGCGACCTTCTTGGAGATGTAGCGGTAGCTGGTGCCGTGGGCGCCGTACTTACGGATGTGCAGCTTGTCGCAAACATCCTTGGGCAGAGCGTAAGTCTTGGCGACCTCGGGCATGTTGAAGTGGAAAGCGGTGTCATAGACCGTGACGTTGGGCAGGTCGGGATACTGCTCCAGGCAGTACTCGATAACGTTGGCCTCGGGGTTATTGTGCAGCGGGGCGAGCGGAGCGACCTCGCGGATCTTGGCGAGGACGTCCTCGTCGACGAGGGAGGAATCACCGAAGTACCAACCGCCCTGAACGATACGGTGGCCGATACCCTCGATCTTGACGCCGTTGGCCTCAAGGTCCTTCAGGACGACCTCGATGGCGACCTTGTGGTCGGGAAACTCGATGTTCTCGGTCACCTTCTTGGAGCCGTTGGCAGCGTGGGTGAAGGTGCCGCCGGTAAAGCAGACGCGCTCGCAGGAGCCCTTTGCGGACACCTTATGGGACTTGGTATCGATGACCTGATACTTAAGGGTCGAAGATCCTGCGTTGACGACCAGAACGTTCATGTGTCTCCCTACTAACAGGCGGTGTGGCGCCGCCAGGTTACATACGCTTCAATAATAAACCCAAACGCCCTCGCGCTCGGGTTTATTGCGTTGATATATAAGTTATCGGTGTCTAAATACTCATGTCCTTTGGCTTGTAAGACGAAAGAGCGCGGGGATATACACCAAAGAAGAGATTCCGAGTGCGACAAGCAATATGACTCGAATGCCCGCGATGCTGCTCAACACAGCATTGAACAGATAGAAAAGGATGGCGCCCACCGCCACCATCTGGCTTTGAACCGAAATCAGTGAACAGCGCATCGAAGAATCGGCTGCTTTTTGAAAAATTGAGTATTTAATTGGAGCAAATAACGAGTACGCAACCGTCTGCAGCACATAGAACACGGGCAGCAAATTAGCCGGAGTAAGGGGAATCAAAAACAAAGCTGTCAGGAAAAGGCGCACGATGCCGCAAATACGCGCAAAGCGGCCCTTGTCGACATGAGCAATCGCACAGGGCACAATAAGTCCCATGGAGGCCGAGGCAAGGAGCTGGACCGCAATGGTCACACCCGAAGCGACGGCATTCATTCCGCAACCCGCAAGCAGCAGTGAGAAAAAGTCTTCCAGGGCGACAAAAGCAAATGCCTGAGAACAGTCCATGATGAACGCTGAACGAAGAATGCCATTACCCGCAATAGCGGCACCGATCATCTTCGGGCTAATCCCACGCTCAGGTGTCGCCGCAGTGCCCCCTCTTCGCATCTCAGGAATGCGGACAACGACAACCAACGTCAACACCATTGCGATGATATCTGCCGAAAGACCAATGAGATATGCACCGACAGACGAAATAAAACCGCCCACGCAAGCGGAGATGGCATAAGAGGCATAGAAAACAAATCGCTCAACGACATTAAGTCTTACAAGCTGGTCCTGAGAGACGCTGTCAATGTAAATCGCTTCTATGGATCCGCTCACACATGCAACGGCAAAACCCTTGAGAGCGAACGCACCGATTAAAAGCAGAGGAGATCGGACGAGAAGCAGGGCGACGTAGTACCCAAGCATTCCCACAATGCCAACGAGGCCGCTCACTTTTCGTCCAAACCTGTCAGCAATATAACCAGTAGGAACCTCAAGAATGAACTTGCTCACTTGGTATGCAATCATCATGCTAGAAATCGCCACCATCGAGAATCCGACGAACTCAAGGTAGACAGTTAGAAAATACAAGATGGTGCTGAAGTTCGACAGAAAAACGAACGTCATATAAAGCAAAACCGTACGGTTTTTCATGCTCCGCCCTCCAAGAGTCAGCAATCTAAATCGGAATCTTGGAAAAGCATGAGGGCAAAGCTGTCAGCTATGTGTTACAAGGCGTCAATAATCACTTGACGTCTCGAAGCCAATTAATTTCACGAAGCAAGATGACGCAATAGGTGCAGAAAAACCGTCTGGTGTCGATCAGTCCAGGAATTTTGCCGATAGCAAAAGTAGATAGGCAAGGTTACATCACGCGAACCTTCAATGGAGCACTCACTCACTTCCGATCCATCTGATGCGAGAGAAGAGCCAGAAAAACCCAATATCAATCCCCCGGCTTGAAGAAACTCAGCCTGCGCTCTGTTTCCGTATTCGACGTCGCGGAAGCGGAAATTAACCAGCTGAGCTTCGGGGCATTGATTGATTGCATTGAGACAGGGCGACAAATTAATGGGAACAGCTAACCTGCCGCCCAGTAACTCGCGAATGGTCATGGCGCCCACAGATTGATGACCCGCTGGGCACGAAAGAACCTTGAGCTCTTTTTCACCCAAATATTTTGAAGAAAGGACGCTGTCCCGTGGTTCCTCGAATGAGATAGCCGCGTCCGAAATTCCAAGTATAAGTGATTCAAAGCATGTTGCCGTTGGCTGATGCCACACATCAAGATGAATCTGAGGGTGCGAGCGTTCAAACGAGTCATACCATTTTTCGGCAAAAAGGCGCCCCCGTCCATGAAGGCAGGGGGCGTAAAGACGAAAGTGGCCATCGGGCGAAACGCCGTCGCCCCTCGATTGAGCGTACTTTTTGAGATCGTCGACTTGTGCCAAGATCACGCGTGCACGACGTGCAAATTCTCTGCCCGCCGGAGACAAAACAGCCTCCCCCGCCGATCGGTCGAGCAAAACAATCTGATACTCAGATTCCAACTTTTTGATTGCCGACGAAACGGCCTGCGGACTCACATGAACGGCGCGAGCTGCTTTGCGCACGCCGCCATAGTTCGCTACCGCTTGAAGGTATTCGAGTTGAGAAAGCTGCATAGATTACTCCAAAGGCAGCCAAGTCGACGGGCTACGCGTCCTCAGATGAGGTTCTCGCCCAGGCTCTTGCCGCCGAGGACGTGCATGTGGAAGTGCATGACGGTCTGGCCGGCGTTAACGCCCTTGTTGGAGATGACGCGGAAACCGTCCTCCAGACCCTTGGCCTTGGCGACCTCCTGGATGGCGTGGGCCATGGCGCCCATGGTCTCGGCAGGCACGCTGTCGGCGATGTCGCTGTAGTGCTTCTTAGGGATCACGAGCGTGTGGACCGGCGCCTGCGGGTTGAGGTCGTCGAAGGCGATGACCTGGTCGTCCTCATAGACAACGGTCGAGGGGATCTCGTGGTTGGCAATTTTACAGAAGATGCAATCGCACATAGCTGGTTCCTTTCTTACAGACCAAGGTAATTATATTTGGTCGAGATGCTTAGAACGAAAGGTTATCATCGGTGTTGGCGGCCTCGCCGTCGGCGAGCACGTCGTTGCCGTCGACGTCCTTAAGGAGCACCGAGACCTTCTGCTCGGCATCGGACAGGCGGGTGCGCAGGCTTTTGAGGAGCTCGACGCCGCGGGTGTAGCTCTCGAGCGACTCCTCGAGCTCCATATCGCCCGACTCCAGGCTGCGGATGATGAGCTCCAGCTCCTGCGAGGCCTGCTTGTACGTAAGCTGCTCTACCGGGGTCTTCTCTGCCATATCTGTTTCCTTTCCTAAGGGTCTATCACTGCGAAACGCGGTCTACTCGACCGTATCGACCGTTGCTGCCACGTTGCCGTCTGCCATGCGCACGCGAATGGCGTCGCCAGGCTTAAAGGTCTTGGCACTCGTAGCCACACCATCATCGCTGTACGCGATGGAATAGCCGCGAGCAAGCACTTTGAGCGGCGACAGGGCATCGAGCGACGCTGCCGCACGGCTCAGGTCGGACGCTGGCTTGCTGAGCATCGTGCGCCCTTGATGCTCTAGGCGGGAACTCGCAAGCGTGAGCGCATGGCGCTTACCATCGAGCCCCGAGGTGCTTGTAATCAGACGCTCGGGCAAGCGCTCAAAGTTGGAGCGGAATGTCCCGACCGAGCGTACTATGGCGCCCGACAGGCGATCGGCAGTCAGCGCAAGCTCCGATTCGCGACGGTCGACCATAAATGTGGGGTCGTTGAGGCACGGGCGACACGCAGCCGCATCGAGCGCATCGCCCAAGCGAGCCGTATAGGTATCCCAGGCACGGCGACCGCGCTGATCGAGCATCTCCAGGTCGACCTGGGCCGACCCAATCATCGATGCCATCGCGGCACCCAGACGCTGATGGCGCGCCTCGAGCACATCGGCCAACTCCGTCATAGCCGGCGCCACCGATTCTGCCGCCGCCGTGGGCGTGGAGGCGCGACGGTCGCTCACCATATCGCAGATCGAGGTATCGGGCTCATGACCAATGCCGGTCACCACGGGCACAGGACAAGCCGCCACCGCGCGGGCAAGTTCCTCGTCATTAAAGGTCATGAGGTCCTCAAAGGAGCCACCGCCGCGCACCAGCAAAATACAGTCGGGCGCCGGCGTAATGGAAGCGGCGCGGCGCAAGCCCTCAATGAGCTCGGCCGGCGCACCCTCGCCTTGAACCTTGGCGCCCACACAGACGAGCTCGACAAGCGGGTTGCGACGACGCAATGTGCGCTTGACGTCGTCGATTACGGCACCCGAAAGCGAGGTGACGACCGCCACGCGGGAGCAGAACACCGGGATGCGGCGCTTGCGCGCTTCGTCCATCAGGCCCTCGCGGCGTAGCTTTTCGGCCAGTTGCGCCACTTGTTGACGCAGCAGACCCTCCCCCGCCAGCGAGAACGAGCGGGCAACGAAGCTCATGCGACCCGTAGGCTTGTAGAGATTGAAGCTGCCCTTAAAGCTTACCTGCATGCCGTCGCGCAAGTCGAAGGTGCGCTTAAGGTAGGCGCCCTTCCAGATGATGCAGTCGACGGCGGCCGAGTCGTCTTTAATCTGGAAGTAGCAGTGGCCGCTTCGGGCGTTGGGACCACGGAAACCCGTGACCTCGCCCAGGACACTCAGCTGCGGAATGGCATCGAGCGCACCGGCGGCGATCTCTACCGCCTGGCTCACGCTGAGCTCCTTACGCTCCTGCTCGTCCGAACCGTCGAACTCGGCGGAAACGGCATTGCCGGTTAGATTCCAGCCTGCCACGCAGCCTCCTTTCGTCATCGTGCACAAGGGCTCCGGCCCTGCGCAAATTCAAGTCCAACACATAGTACAGCGCCGCGAGGACACGAATCCCCGCGGCGCCTGCCTGTCCCATTTGTTATCGGTTGGAGTTTCTGTTGTAGCGAGCCATAAGATAGAGCAGCTGAATAATCGAGGTGAGCGCAGCGGCAATATAGGTAAGCGCGGCGGCCGTCAGCACCTTCTTGGCACCGTTGACCTGCTTGGAACTCATGCCCGACTGCTCGATATACGCCACGGCGCGGCGGCTGGCGTCAATCTCGACCGGCAGCGTAACGAGCTGGAACAGCACGCTAAACGAGAAGAAGATCAGCGCGAGGGTCGTGAGTCCCGCGATGTTCATAAACAGGCCCAAGAGCAACACGATGGTCCAGGTGTTCTGGGTAAAGTTGACGACCGGCACGAGGGCGGTACGTACCTTCATCATGGCATAGCCGCTTTGACGCTGGGCGGCATGGCCCGCCTCGTGGCAGGCGACGGCAACGCTTGCGACCGAACCGCCCGAACGATTGGCATCCGACAGATACAGGTTGTTGTCCTGCGGGTTGTAATGGTCGGTGAGCTCGCCAGCGACACCCTTGATACCCACGGCACTACAACCGTTGGCATCGAGCATGCGGCGAGCGACCGTGGCACCCGTATCGCCGTCCGAGCGAACCTTGGACCAGGTTTTGTACGTCGAGTTGATATAGTTCTGTGCGGCAAGGCCAAGCACCGTGCAGACAAGAACAACCAGCAGGTACAGCGGGTCGATGCCAAAGCCGTATCCATAGTAATAGGGCATGCGAATTCCTCCGAATCGAGTTACACGTTGGAGGCATTCTACCCACTCAAGCGGCTAGGCTTCCTTATAGCAATTCAATTTTGCCATCTTTGACCGTCAGCCCCATATTGCCCGAGAGCAGATCGTCCAGGCGCGAACCAACAAGCTCAAAACGCCAGCCTTCACGCAGGGGGCTCTGCTCGGGATGCTCAATATAGTCGGCCAGGTCATCGCGCGAGGCAATGACCGAGGTCGCCACGCCCGAGCGCTCGGCAACCAGGCGGATGAGCGCATACATCAGGTCCGTCACGCTCTCCAGCTCCGGCGAGATCTGACGGTGTCCGCGCACCATGAGCGGCAGGCGATCGTGCGGGCAGCTCGCGCCGCGCTTGATGGCCATGAGCGCACCGTCCACGTCGCGCTCCCCCAGCTGGTCGGTACCGCGAATGCTACGGAACTCCTCAACGCGGACGGGATTGCGCTTAACGAGCGCAAGCAGCGTGTCGTCGGACATGACCCACTTGCGCGGGATGTTACGGCGCTCGGCGCGGTCCTCGCGCCAGGCGGCGAGCTCGCGCGCGATACCCAGCTGGTGACGGCTGCACGAATTGATGCGCTTGACCTTGCGGAACGCCTCGTGGCGATCGGCGCGATAGTGCGACTCGTCAGCCAGCGGGCGCAACTCGTCGAGTACCCAGTCCACGCGGCCCAGCTCGCGCAGACGGCTCATCATCTCGGTATAGGCAACGATCAGGTACTTGACGTCATCGATCGCGTACTCAATCTGCTTATCGGTCAGCGGGCGACGCGACCAGTCGGTCAGCGACTCAGTCTTGGGCAATGAGACGCCGCAAAACGTCTGCACGAGCGCGCCGTAGGAAATCTGCTGGCGCTCGCCTAAAAAGGCGGCGGCCACCTGCGTGTCAAAAATCGGACGCGGCAACACGCCTACGGTATGAAGCATAACTTCCATGTCCTGCGAGCAAGCATGGAACACCTTGGTCACGCTCTCGTCGGCCATGAGTTCGGCCAAGGGAGACAGGTCGTCGATCACCAGCGGATCAACCGCGACGCTCTCGGCAGGAGTGGCAATCTGGACCAGGCACAGGCGCGGATGGAACGTGCGCTCGCGCAAAAACTCGGTATCGACGGCAATCGCGTCAAACTCACGGGCGCGCTGGCAAAAGTCGAGTAGAGCCTGATGTGTGGAAATGTACATATCAACCCATCGAATAAGGTTAGGCCCGAAAAACACGGGTAGGATATCGGCATTGCCTTACAACTATACTCGGTTAGTCACAGAACGGGAACGTAAGTATGCGCTGCCTTATCATCCACAACCCGGCATCGGGCCCCAGCTCAGATGAAATCTACGCATTCACGCACGCCCTCGCGCAGGGCGGCGACGAGGTCGTGATGCGTTTTATCGGCGATGGCATGGAACCCGAAGACGCCGTGGCAGACGTGCGCGAGTTTGATCGCGTGGTGATTTCGGGCGGCGACGGCACCGTCTCCAACGTACTCGACCAAATGCGCGGATGCGGCGTCCCCACGCTCGTCTTCCCCTCCGGCACAGCCTGCCTGTTCTTTAACAACATCGGTAATGCCCCCGAGGCAGCGGCACTTGCCAAGGCCTGCCGTGCCGGTCGCACGGTCAAAGTGGACATGGGCGAGCTCTTTTGGCTCGACGAGAACGGCAACGAAAGGCGCCACGGCTTTATCATCATCGCCGGCTCGGGCTTCGACGCCGAGATCATGATGAAGGCCGCCCCTACCAAAAACGACATCGGCGAGATCGCCTACTTCCTCTCCGCGCTCGCCACGCCCAACCCCACGGTGGCGCACTTTACCATCGAGCATGACGGCATTGTCGAGGAGCTCGATGGCATCTGCTGCATGGCCGGCAACACCTCGGTCATCCAAAACGACATCAACCTGTTCCCCAACTGCCGCATGAACGACGGCATGGTCGACATTGCGGTCATCGAACCCGTGCGCACCGTGCAGCTGCTGCCTACCGTGATCACCGCTGCGCTTGACCCCGCCGGCAAGGTACTCGGGCGCCCACAGTTCAAGATCATCCAGACCAAGGAAGCCAAGATCACCTGCACCCCGTCACTGGGCATGCAGTTCGATGGCGAGATTATCTCCAGCAATTCGGGCGTCTTTGGAGCCCGCGCGCTTCCGCAATGCCTCGACCTCATCGTCGACGAATTCTCCCCGCTCGGAAAATAGGAGGACCCTATGAACGACAATCCCCTGATCGGCTTTATTGTCATCGTCTTGGCCATGCTCGTCGGTTACGCCATCAACGTGATTCACCGCCGAAAGAAGTAAATCCACATTGGTATGATATTCATCCAGTTATCGACTCTCCCGCTGTTTATGCAAATCCTAAACAGCGGGAGAGTTTTCTTTTTGACCGCCGTCTAATGCTTTATTCAGCTACAGTAAATGCAGGGTGCCTTTATTTAACTAAAGCCATAAAATGAGTATTATTATCCGTTCATCGTATATTTCTTCACGCTCATCGAGCAAAGGCTGTTGTCGAGTGAATACTCTTTACACTTCCTTTAGGCTAGTAGATGTATTTATTAGCTGAAACTCCGTACGGTTTCGCGGGGTTTCAACAGTTGGGAGGGATTATGAGGTTTACTCATCCTGTCAACACGCTCAAGAAGCTCGGCTGCGGCCTTGCGTTTGGAGCAGCGGCTATCATGGCCATGCCGACTTCGGCACTCGCCTGCACCCAGATCTACATGGGCAGCAAGCTCACGGCAGACGGCAACACGTACTACGGCCGTTCCGAGGACTTCGGTCCGCGCTACATCAAGCACTTTGGCATTGAGCCCGCACACAAGGACGGCAACGAGTACACCTCGGTCGAGTCCGGTTTTGAGTACAAGTCCAAGGGCGCAACCTACCGCTACACCTTCGTTCGCGACAACCCCTCGCAGTGGGAAGATCGCTACGACGCATATTCCGAGGCAGGCATCAACGAGAAGGGCGTCTCCTGCTCTGCCACGTTGAGCACCTCCTATAACGAGAAGGCCGAAGAGGCCGACCCCATCACCGAGGAGACTGGCATTGGCGAATACAACTACGCCAGCGTCATTCTGGGCGAGAGTGCCACGGCCCGCGAGGGTGTCGAGCTCCTCGGCAGCCTGATTGACGAGCAGGGCGTCTGCTCCAACGACCAGATCATCATTGCCGACAACAACGAGACCTGGTTGTTTGCAGCGCTTTCCGGCCATCAGTGGATCGCCATGAGGCTCACTGACGATATCGCCTCGCTCAACCCCAACATCGGCAACCTCACCTATGACGTCGACCTCGACGACACCGAGAACTGCCTCCACTCCGAGGGCATCGAGTCTATGCCTAAGGAGAAGGGCTTTGCCGAGTACACCGACGGCAAGTTCGACGTCGCCAAGACCTACGGCGAGGAGATTGGCGAGGCCGGCATGCACCAGTGGTCGCGCTATATCCAGGGCCGCGATTACTTCATGGCTCCGCTTGCTGAGGGCACCGACTACGAGATCGTCAAGGACGAGCGCGAAGACGCGCGCGCGACGACCGGCGCCCTGGTCCACGAAATGCAGCCGCTGTTCTTTACGCCCGGCAAGTCCGACTGGAACACCTTTGAGATGATTCGTTCCTTCGCCGCTCGCGGCGAGAATGTCGCCGGCCTCAACGCCAACACCGACGGCGCGTATGCCATCGGCTCCAACCGCAACACCGAAATCCACACCTTCCAGATCCGTCACGGCATGGACCCCGAGATCGCGACCATCCAGTGGGAGATGCTCTCCAACGCCGAGTTCTCCGTCGCTATCCCCCTCTATTCCGCACTGCTCACCGAGGTCAGCCCCTACTTCAGCGATCAGGATGTCTCCTTCGATCACTGCGAAGAGGAAGACGTCGTGAACAACGAGGAGCCCAAGAACTCCATCAACTACGTCCTCATGGACATCAACACGCTCGCCTATGAGAACCGCGACCACTGCGCCACCGGCGTCCGCGCCTATCTCGACGCCCTGCAGAAGGAGCTCATCGAGCAGAACCTGACCGTCGACGAGGCCATGCAGGCCGAAGAAGGCACCGAAGCCCGCACCGCCCTGGCCAACAAGGCCGGCAAGGCTGCAACCAAGAACACCTATGTTAAGTGCAAGGCCATGCTCGAGGAGATGCGCGACTACCTCCAGGAGGGCGATTTCTCCGAGGAGTTCGTCCCGAGTGACTACGATGCTGACAACGACTGCCTGGTCGAGTCCATCACCTACGCCGACGAGGCCCTTTCCGATGAGGACGTGGCCGAGCCCGAGGCCGAAGAGAAAGAGGTCACCGAGGAGAAGTCCGAGGGCAACAACATGGCCGCCATGGCCGTTGGCGCCGTCGTCATCATCGGTGTCTGCGCCTACGTGATCTATCGTCGCAAGAAGGCCTAAGGCCCTCATGTCTTAGCTGAGCGGACAAGGCAGCAATGGCAGCCTCGCCCGCTTAGCCCGCTCTTTTGACCGACGGGAAACCCGCCTGAAATCTTTTTAAAAAAGATTTCCCCGCACACACTTCGCTGTGCTATAGTGCAGCGCAACAGCAACTAGGTGCGACCGCGCCACGGCATCACGAAAGGAGCCACCAACATGAAGAACACGATGAAATCTCTCAACAACTGGTGGTGGCGTGATGCGAATACGATCGGTCGACAGTGAGTCCCTCACGCCTGTTTTTGCGCTCTAGGTGATTGGAAGGCCTCCGGTTTCGACCGGGGGCCTTTTTCTATCTCGAGCCCGATCGCATTCGCATCACGCGCCTCCGCTTTTCTCTTGCAATCCCCTTCCGAAAGGATTTTCACCATGTCTCAGAACACCACCGCCACCCAGCCCCGCACCGTCCATACCGCCGATCGCGGCAAACTCGATGTCCGCGCCCTCGTCCTGCTCGCCATCCTGCTCGCCGCCGGCTTCATCCTCAACTTCACCGTCGGCAAGGCAATCTCGGGCATCTCGGGCGGCATGATCAGCCCCGAGTTCATCATCTCGGCCTTCTGCCTCACCATCCTGGTCGTTCGCCCCAACATCGGCCAGGCGCTCGTCATTGGCCTCATCTCGGCTGCCGTGATCCAGATCACCACCACTTCGCCGTTCGTCGATTTTGCCGCCGAGGGCATCGCCGCCATGCTCATGGCCGGCATCGTCAACGCCGCCGGCAAGAACGGTCAGGTCAAGCCTGCCGTCGCCATCGTCGCGACCTTCGTGACCACCTTTGTCTCCGGCGCCATCTTCATGGTCATCAAGATGGCCATGCTCGGCGTGGTCGGCGAGCTCGCCGCCGCCATATTGCCCGTCGTCGCCATGACCGCCGTCTTTAACGCCATTCTGGTCGGCGCCCTCTACCTGCCCATCCAGAAGGCCCTGAAGCTCAACTAACCCACAGTGCCCCATCGGTAAAGACTGTCCCAAACAACTAGCTCTTGGGGACGTTCTTAAACGAATAGTCATTAAAGAACGTCCCCAATGACTATGAAAGGTATCCATGGAAACGATCATCAACGTCGACGATGTCTCGTTCTCCTATGGCACGCAGACCGAGCAGGCGCTCAGCCACATCTCGCTCAGCGTGAACAAGGGAGATTTCATCGGCATCATCGGGCCCTCGGGCGCCGGCAAGTCCACGCTTGCCGCCTGCCTGTCGGGCGCCGTGCCCCACCACTACACCGGCACGTTCTTTGGGTCCGTCATGGTTGACGGCCACGACACCTGCGAGGTCTCGTTGACCGACGTGTCGCAAATCGTCGGCAGTGTGCTGCAGGATATCGACACGCAGATGGTCGCCTCGGTCGTCGAGGACGAGATGCTCTTTGGCCTCGAGAACTTTGGCGTCCCCCATGACCAGATCGAGCAGCGCGTGAGCGAAACGCTCGAGACCGTCGGCATCAGCGACCTGCGCGACCGCGAGATTGCCACCCTCTCGGGCGGACAGAAGCAAAAGGTAGCCATCGCCGCCATTCTCGCTATGCGTCCGCGCGTCTTGGTTCTCGACGAGCCCACCGCGGCACTCGACCCTGCCAGCTCCACGCTGGTCTTCGAGACGCTGCGTGAGGCAAACCGCGCACTTGGAATCACCATCGTCGTCGTTGAGCAAAAGGTCGCCCTGCTCTCGGAGTACTGCAACCGCGTGCTCGTGCTCAACCATGGCGAAATCGCGCTGCAGGGCGAACCACACGAGGTCTTCGCGCATACCGACGAGCTCCGTGCCATCGGCGTCGACTGCCCTCGCGTCACGCGTATCTTCAATAGCCTCGAGGCCGATGGCCTGGTAAGCGGTACCCCTTGCTTGGATGTCGATGAGGCCGAGCGCCTGATTTCGGGCATCGTCGACCCCGCACGCGCGGCCAGCGAAGCCCAGGCGCCCGCCGGCTCCCCGCATGCACCGTCGTTGCGCCCTCATGCCAAGGACGCCGAACCCGTACTCACCTTCGACCATGTTGAGTTTGCCTATCCCAATGGCGGCGCCGCCGTACACGACCTCAACCTGACGCTCTATCCCGGCGAGCTCGTGGGCATCGTCGGCCAAAACGGTGCCGGCAAGACCACGCTCACCAAGCTGCTCACAGGCCTGCTCAAGCCCGCCTCGGGCAGCGTGCGCGTCACGGGACTGGATACCGCGGCCGTTCCCACGAGCCGCATCGCCCGCGAAGTCGCAACCCTCTTCCAAAACCCCGACCGCCAGATCTGCAAGGATACCGTACTCGACGAGGTCGCTTTTGGCCTGGAGCTTGCCGGCATCGACCGTGCCGAGGCTCTGCGTCGTGCTCAACTTGTTATCGACCGCTTTGGCCTGCCTGCCGATGAGGCACCTTTCTCGCTTTCGCGCGGCCAGCGACAAATGGTGGCGCTTGCCTCCGTCGTAGTGGTTGAGCCCAAGATCGTCGTGCTCGACGAGCCCACGAGCGGCCTTGATTACCGCGAGTGCATGACCGTCATGGAAACAGTGCGCACCATGGCCGAGCGCGGTTGCGCCGTGATTATGGTCTGCCACGATATGGAAGTCGTTTCCGACTTTGCCGAGCGTATCGTAGTAATGGCCGACGGCCGCATCCTCGGCCGCGGCCGCACGCACGAGCTATTCTCGAACATCGATCTCATGCGGCGTGCCTACGTGGAGCCTCCCCAGGTTATTGAACTCTCGCGCCGTCTGGCATCTTCCGTCTCGCCCGCTTTTGCGCAGGTGAGCGAGGTCACCGATGTCGTTCGAATTACCAAGGAGATGGTCCGCCGTGGTTAACGTCATCGACTACATGCCGGGCGATACGCTACTGCATCGCCTGAACCCCGTCGTCAAACTGGGCCTCGCCGCCGCCATCATCGTCGGCATCTTCTTGTCCGACACCTACGTGGCGCTGCTGGGCTTTTTGGCACTCACCCTTGCGCTGGGTGCCTATGCCGGTGTCGTCGACCGTCTGTTCTCGCTGCTCAAGTTGCTGATTCCGCTCGCGCTTATCATGCTGGTGCTCCAGCTGGCCTTTATGCGCGATGGCAACGTTGTGTGGGGCTTTATCACCGACACGGGCCTCATCACAGGATCGAAGGCCTGTCTGCGCCTGCTGGGCGTGGCGTTACCGCTCATCCTCATGCTCATAGTGACCAAGCTCAACGACCTTGCCAACGCCTGCGTCGAGGTGCTGCACGTGCCGTATCGCTATGCCTTCACCTTTACCACGGCGCTACGCTTTGTGCCGGTGTTTGGTCAGGAGATGAACGCCATCATGGAAGCGCAGACCGCACGCGGCGTCGAGTACGACACCAAGAACCCCATCAAGAAGCTTAAGCTCATGCTGCCACTGTGCGTGCCACTGCTCATCTCGAGCGTGGGCAAGACCGATGCCACAGCCTTGGCGGCAGAACAGCGCGGCTTCTATCTGCGTACACGCGCCAGCTCGTACAAGCGCTACCCCATCAAGGGCCTGGACATCGCCGTGCTCATCGTCAGCATCGCCCTCATCGCCATCGGCTTCCTGTTCTAGTTCGCCACCGGCAGCAACCGCCCAACGCAAAAGGCCTCGGCTCGCACCAAACGAGCCGAGGCCTTTACTGTTTCATCAGATAAAACCTACCAAAATTAACCTGTCCCTTTTTGACAGGTCGGAAGCTAGAGGCGGTAGGGGGCGCCGCTGCGGATGATGGATTCGCGCACCAGGACATCCATGGCATCGAGGGTGATCTCGGGCATCTCTCGATACTTCTGCAGCACCGATAGCTCGGTGCAGGCCAGAATGACACGGTCGCAGCCGCTACGGGCGAACTCCCACATCACGCGGTCGAACTTATCCATATCGGGCTCACGTCCGGCTTTCACATCATCGTAGATAAGCGACATCACATCGTTCTGGCGTTTCTCGCTGGGATAGACGACCTCAACACCCGCAGCCTCGCATTCGCGGCCGTAGACGCCCGCGCCCACGGTTCCGTCGGTGCCCATGATGCCAATCTTGTGCACCGGCTCGGCCGGCATACTCAGGTTGGGGTCGAACTCGCACTCCCCCATCACCGCACCCGCAAGGGCATAGCGCACCGACTCACGCGGCATGTGGATAATCGGCACCTTCGTAAACGACTGGATCTGGTCGTAGAAGTAGTGTGACGTGTTGCAGGGAATGGCAATGTGCGCACAGCCCAACGACTCGAGTGCCTGGGCACACTCTTTCATGGTCGCCAGCAGCTTGGCGTGCTCGCCGGTCTTAATGGCCAGGGTGCGGTCGGGCATGGTCGACTTGGAAAGCACCACCATGTCGATATGTTCCTGATCGCAGGCAGCAGCCGTATGACGCACTACCTGGTCGTAGTAATACGACGTGGCCTCGGCGCCCATGCCGCCGATAACTCCCAGCTTTTCCATCGCCGCCTCCTTGGTGACGCTTGCGCAATTGCGCGTATCATACCCGCGCCCGCCCGATGTAAACCGGACGGGCGCCGCACTCATCTACTTGTAATACGTCTTGAACAGCTTAAAGTGGCGCAGCTTGGTGTGCCACATGCGCAGCCAGCGGTTAAAGACAAAGTCGCCCTTCATAAACGAAGGGTCGGCGCCCTTGCCTTCCTTGTCCAGGCGATGCACCTTAGCGCGCAGCTCGGGATCCTTGACGTACTTGTCGACGACGCCCATGGGGACGACCATCCACAGCGCCTCGTCCTGCGCCGTCACAAACTCCGGCTCAAACGGGCGGTTGAACACATACTCGTCCACCACATACTTGGCAACGTTAAAGCCGCTGTTGGTGACGTAGTAGTTGCTGCGACCTTGGCGCGTGTTGAAATCGAAGAACTTAAACGAGCCGTCGCGCTCGTCGTACTTAACGTCAAAGTTGGAATAGCCCACAAAGTGAAGGTCCTCGAGCAACTTGCGCACGCCGCCCATGAGCTCGTCATTGGGCTCGGTGATGATACAGGCGTGGTTGCCGACACCGTGAGGCTGATGTTCCTCGAGCAGCACGTGACCCAGGCACATCATGCGCACCTTGCCGTTACGGTCGGAATAACTGGTGAGCACGCGCATGTACTCGTCGTTGCCGGGCACGCGATCCTGCAAGATCAGGTCGTCGGTGTAGCCGCTGGCATACGAGTCGCGAATGACCTGTTCCAGCTCGGCACGGTCGGCAATCTCATAAGCCTTTTTCTGGCCCTCGAACTCGTGCTGCCACCACATGATACCGTCAGAAGGCTTCAGAATCATCGGGTAGGGAAAATCGATCTGGTCGAGCACTTCGGCAGGCGCCTCGCCTTGGGCGTTCAGCATCGCCATGGTGAAGGTAAAGGTATGCGGATAGGGCACGCCATGCTTCTCGCACAGCTCGTAGAAGATCTCCTTCTTCTGACACTGCTCAAGCATGCTATAGGGAGCGTAAGGCGCGACGATATTATCCGCCAACTCATGGGCATCCTTGGCCTGAGCCACGAGGGCAACATAGTTATCGCCACAGCCCACAAGGACAATCGTCTTATCGGCATGCGCTTGGGCAATGCCGTTGACGGTCCTGAGCATCACGGGCATGGTATCGATATCCACGTTGGGCGTGTAGTCGATAATCTGGCTGCGGTACGCGGGACCCGTCTGGTACTTGCCAAAGACCAGACTCTTGACCTGGTACTCCTCGTAGAAGGCGCGCGCCACCGAATAGGCGTTGATGTCGCCACCGAGCAGCACGGGAATGAACTCGCGCTCTGTAAACTGCAATGCCATGGAAACTTCCTATCATGAACTGCCCACACAACGGGCGGTCTTTGCGCAACTGATTTATTCTAGCGTGCCAAGCCGCCGGCGCCCAAAGCTCCACCGTATCTATGGCAATCAGCGCAATTATCCAGCATGAAATCCGCCCTCGCCGTGATGGGACCCTGTAGTTGCAAAACCCCACATGAGGCGACTTTTGATAAACAAAAACCCTCTCGACAGGGTTCCGTAACGTTAAAGTTGAACTCTATGGTTTCTCAACAATTCATCATAACTGCAGGTCAAAGCCAAAGCCTCAAGTTCAACTTGACCCTTTGGAACCTTTAAGGTTCAAGTTGAGGTCGAAAGCAGTAGTAGAATACCGTTCGAACCATAACCTACGATTGATTGCAGAGGGACTGGATGCAGCATTCGAATCATCGCACCGCAGCGCTCATTGCGTCGAAGCCGGCTCGTATCATCACGAGTGCCGCGCTCGCCGTTGCGCTGACGGCCACGCCGATGCTCTCCCCCGTTGCGGCGTATGCCGCCTCGCAGGCAACGCAGGACCAGCTTTCCGCAGCCCAGCAGAAGATCGAAGCCGCCACGAGCGCCTACAACGACGCCCGCACCAAACTCGATGACCTGCAAAAGCAGATTGACTCCAATGAGGCAAGCATCGAGGAAATCGAGGCCAAGCTTCCCGAGCAGCAGGCCAAAGCAAGCTCCGCCATGCGCGATCTGTACAAGTATCAGAAGGGCACCAACCCCATCGTGAGCTTCCTGGTCAACGCGCAGAGCCTGGGTGAGTTCATCACGACCTGCAAATACACCAACCAGATCACGAGCTCGAGCGTCGACGAGATCGAACAGCTCAATAACATGCAAACCGAACTCGAGCAGAACAAGGCTGAGCTCCAGCAGGCCAAGTCTCAGCTTGAGGCAGAGCAGAAAAACGCCGAGGATACGTTGGCTCAGGCCCAGCAGCTCCGCAGCGAGGCGCAGGCAAAAGCCGAGCAGGAAAATGCCGCCGAGCTTGCCAAGCTTGAGGCCGATAAGGCCGCTGCCGCCGAGAAGATCTCGGGCGAGGGCGTAAGCGGCAGCAATTCCAGCAGCCAGGCCACCAACACCAACACCACCATCGACACCACGGTGAAACACGCCAATACCGGTAGCTCCGATTACGATTCGTTCATTAATGAGTGGACGAGCCGCATCGACAATTATCTCGCCGGCTCCCCCATGGCAGGCCAGGGCTATAACTTTGCCGTCGCCGCTTGGAATACCGGTGTCGACCCCCGTTGGTCCCCCGCCATCGCCTGCATCGAGAGCACCAAGGGTGCTTATTGCGCCAATTCTTACAACGCCTGGGGCTGGAGTGCCCGTGGCGGCGGTTGGCGCAGCTTTGGCAGCTGGAGCGAGGGCATCTCCGCTCACGTTGCCTATCTGGGTGCCAACTACGGCTCCACCCTTACCCCGGCAGCGGCCAAAAAGTACTGCCCGCCCACGTGGCAGGACTGGTACAACAAAGTCGCCGCTCAGATGAACCGCATCTAAGCGCAACTGCAAAGGGCCCCAATGGGGCCCTTTTCTTTTAGGTAGCGGAGGTATCGACGACGCCGGTCGCATTGGCAATCGCGACTATGACGATCATGCATAGGAGCAGCACACCCAATGCCTTGAGCCAGAGTTTCGCGAGTTTCATGCCGCGATAGCTGTCGAGCAGTGCGAATCGCCGACGAAGACGGCGCTTATCGAGCAGCGCAAAATGCATAAGCGCCATAAGGCCATCGACAAAGAAAAAATACTCGATTATGAGAAGCCACGTCGGGTAGCTTTGGTTTGCTCCCGTGGGGTGAAAGACGGCAAAGTGACTTCCGGCAAAGAACACAAGCAGCGAGAAACAGACAAGCGTATTCCAAATGCGGCCCAGAGACTCCGGAACGCGAGAGAGCAGGCCGCATGCAGCGGAGGCGGCAGGCCTAGGAAGTCCTGTGGGGTTCTGGAGCCCTTGGAGCGTCAACACCGTTTCCGATGCCGGAGTACGGACAGGTGCAGGCACAGGAGGCCGCACGGGGCGACTCAGGTCGTATGCCGCGCGCGTCGCCCGTCCCAATGCCTCCGCACTCGCAAAACGCTTGGCCGGGTCGAGCGCCATCGACATGCAGATGACATCGGCCAGAGGGGCAGGAATGCCGCGCATCTCGCATTGCTCGCGCATGTCGAGCCCCGATTTCGGATCGGCCCCCGTCAAGCAGAAGAACAACAGGGCGCCAAGTGCGTAGACGTCGCTGCGCACACTCGTCTGCCCAAACCCATACTGCTCGGGCGGTGCATAGGGTCGCGTGCCAAACTTGACGGTGTCGGCATCGGCGCCATCGCGCCATACGCGCGCGATCCCCAAGTCGATAATCACCAGCGATGAAAACGTCAGGCCCTCATCGAGCGTACGGCTCGCACCCGTCACGATGATATTCGACGGCTTGAGGTCGCGATGAATCACCGGCGCCGACGTCTCCCCCGCCATTGCAAAACCGGCGTGGAGCTCGCCCACGGCATCGCATAGGACAGGATACAATTCACGCGCATAATCGGGGGTGGCTCCCAGACGGTCCACCAGCGCCCCGAGCGTCTCCCCTTCGATGTATTCCACAACCACGTTGAGCTCGTCGCCCACACGACGACAATCGACGATTCTGGGCAGATGCTCAAAACGCCTGCCTACCCGCTGAGCGGCAAACAGACGCTCGTATGCCCCGCCGATTTGAGCCGAAGTATCGATACGTTTACGGACAAAGGGGCCGAGCGAACCACCGTCGGTTCCTTCAAAGTACACGAGCTCGGTTGTTTCAACGGACGAGCGCTTAAGTACACGCTCCACGCGATAGCTGTCGTCGCGATCGAGCGACGCCAGATGCTCGGCAAGCGCTGCGGTCAGCTCGTCATCGGAATATGTTGGGGTCTGAGTATCCATAGCCTCCATCATAGCGCAGGGCGCAGACACCCCATGGCATCTGCGCCCCGCTCGTTTGCATCGTTGTTCGGCAGCTCCGCCGGCTCAGATATCAGCCGCTAACTCACCGTCTCCTCGCCAAAGCGATACAGCTCCTCGTTGACCTTTTGGAGGCTGCACCCGCGATCGATGCAAAAGATGATAATCGCATCACGGCGATCCTTGCAGTTGAGGACGCTCACCCCGGCAGCCGTCAGCGCACGGTTGGTCTCTTTGAGCGTCAGCGCCATCGCAAAGGCAATCTGCAGCACCTTATTGCGACTCGGGTGACGCGCACCGGTAAAGATCTGATAGCCAAAGGTCTCATTGAGATCGGCCATACGAACCACGCGAGAGCGCTCCAAGCCCTTTTCCTGCAGCAGCTGCTTCAGGTAGTCCGAAAGCGACGGGGCGGCAAAGTCGTGCTCCCTGATATAGCCATCGATGTTCGGTGCATCGAGAAGCTCATTGAGCAACTCCTCAGTCAGCTTTTTATCGGGCATACGACTTCACCCCCCCCCAGTGCATACAACATGCTAGAAACCGCTTACGTCCGAACGCTCCCAGCTAGCAACCTGGTCGGGAGACACCGTACCCAGCGCCTCGAACTTCCAGGAACCGCCCGCCTTCAGATGATTGGTGTTTGCAAGAGCCGTTCCAACCTGGTTGCCATCGGCATCATACAGAACATACTCAATCTGAATGTAGCTCTTTTCCTTGTCCGTGTTATTGGTCAGCGTGCCCGTGATCTTATAGGCAAACTGATTGGAGGTGTCTTCAGCCTCGTCAGCAATGGTATACGGTTCTTGCGGTTCTTTTTGCTCCTCAGCCTGCTGTGTCGCCTCGGCAGGTTTTGCCGAATCGCTCGCAGACGAATCGGTTGAGTTGCCGCCCATAGAGCCCACGGCACCGACGATAACCAGCACCACGATGATGCCTAGGACAATCTTGCCGATCGGCTTCTTTCCCTCTTTTGCCATTATTCATCCTTCCTACGATCCGGCTACCGTGCCGGCACACAGCACATCGTAGGAAGGATTGAACTTGAATTCATTAGCTGAGAGCTAAGGTTGCGGTAAACGGCCAATGCAGTTGTCCAAGCGCCGAGCAAACGCACTTTGCGCGACCGTCTGCCAGTGGTGATCAACCCACCGTGACGGATTCCCCGGTAAAGGCACTGATCATCAACAGGACAAAGAAAACAAGGTAGCTGACACTCAGCAGGTACGCAATGATTAGAAAGATGACCCAGCCGACATTGGTTTTACCGTCGGCACGGCGTCGTTCGCGATTGCGGCAGAGCCAAATCGTCACGCCGATGGCAGTGATAAACAGTACGAGTGCCGCCGCAGCCAGCCCAGCAAGCGCAAGCATCACGCCAATGCTCACAGCAATAACCGGGAGCAGCAGCAAGCCGCACCCACACCCACCAGGACTATACACGGCAGACTGTCGGCGTCGCTCCATCGTCACTCCAAGCCAAGCAATCGTTTGTAGACATCGAGGCCCTTGAGTAGGATTTCCTCGTCAAAGAGCATGGTATCAGTGTGAAGGGCGCTCGTGGCATAGGCGGGGCAGCCATCAGAATCGATCGGATTATCTTGTCCCTCCGGCACGCCCGTACCCAGGAGGAAGAACACGCCTGGCAGATGGCGCTGATAGAAAGCGAAGTCCTCGGCAATCAGCAAAGGCTCATCCACGAGTTGCAGCTCGGACAAGACAGGCGCAATGTGGGCGAACAGCTCGGGGTCGTTATCGACCGGCGGATAGCCCTCGGCAAAATCGAGGTCATATGTGCAGCCCGTTGCGACGCAGGCATCGTCCAGCACGCGGCGCACGCCCTCGCGCGCGCGGTCGAACATGTCATCCGTAAACACACGTAGGCTGCCGGCAACATGGGCCTCCCCCGCCACCGCATTGCAGACGGTGCCGGCCTGCAGCAGGCCGAACTTACCAATGCAGGGCTCGTCGACACCCAACTCGTCCATGAGCTCGCGCTCGGAAACCAAGAACTTGGCAGCCGCCAGCGCCGCATCGTGCGACTCCTCGACCGGAACGCCATAGGTCTTAGCGATATGGATGCTCGTGCCATGGATATGAATGTGTGTCTCACTCGAACGCGCCAGCAACGGACCGGAGCAGCTCGCCAACGTGCCGGCGGGCAGATCGGGCCACACGTGGAAGCCGAAGATGCGATCCACCCCGTAGCGCTCGAACACGCCGCTCTCGCACACCGTCTTGGCACCACCAGTCGTCTCCTCGGCCGGCTGAAACACAAAGAGCACATTGCGCTTAATGGCGCCCGGCTGCTCACGGATCGTACGGTCGACAAAGGTTGCCGCCGAAAGCGCCATGGCCATGTGTCCATCGTGCCCGCAAGCATGCATCTTGCCGGGATGGGTCGAAGCGAACGCTGCCCCCGTTGCCTCGGCAATGGGCAGCGCATCCATATCGGCGCGAATCGCCGTGGCATGCGCGGCGCCAACGCCAGCGTCGAAGAAAGCGCAGACGCAGCCGGGGCACGGATGGGTCACCTCGCAGGTGAGCGGTGCCAACACGCCCTCGATATAGGCGATCGTCTGCGGAAGATCGAAGTCGAGCTCCGGAATGCGGTGCAGGTCGCGACGATAACGACGGAGTTCTTGGAGCTCGGTCATAAAGGTTCCTTTCATAGGTGCGCGCCAGTTGTCATCTTATTGTGCCGCAAGATTGCCGCACCCTTATTTCCAGCATATCCCTGTATTTTTTAAACGTTATATACGAATACTCTTGTTTGGTAAAGTGCAACGTGGTAGGGTCGTTACCACTTGATAGAGGCGCGGGCACGAAGAGCCGCGGGCGAGCCGGCAGGCTTTGACCCCGCGGGGAGGCGAAACCCGCCGAACTGGGTTTTTCGGGCACGAACAACCTGGTGGGCCTGCGGGAAACACCCGCAGGACTGTCTGCAGCAATGCGGGAGCGCTATCCGGACATTGGGTCCACGCTATGCGGATTCGATGCGCAGATGGCGCCGTCTGGATAGCGAGGTTTACGGGACATGGCATTGACCCCCAACGAGGCATATGCGGCCAAACAGCCGTTTGTGGACAAGGTAACGCTCGAGCATATCGTCGAGCAGTTCCCCACGCCGTTTCATCTATACGACGAGGCGGGCATCCGCCGCAACATGCAAGAAGTGCGCGACGCCTTTGCATGGAACCCGGGCTTTAAGGAATACTTTGCCGTCAAGGCCAACCCCAACCCGGCGCTCATCTCCATTCTCAACGAATACGGCTGCGGCTGCGATTGCTCGAGCTATACCGAGCTCATGATCGCCCGCTCGCTGGGCATCACGGGACACGACATCATGTTCTCGTCCAACGACACGCCGGCAGCGGACTTTGAGCTCGCCGAGAAGTTGGGCGCCATCGTCAACTTTGACGACATCAGCCACATCGAGTTCTTTGAGCGCGTCGCAGGCCCCATCCCCAAGACGGTCAGCTGCCGCTTTAATCCGGGCGGCCTGTTCCAGCTCTCCAACGGCATCATGGATAACCCCGGCGACTCCAAATACGGCATGACCACCGAGCAGCTCTTCGAGGCCTTTCGCACGCTCAAGGCCAAGGGCGCCGAAAACTTTGGCATCCACGCATTCCTTGCCAGCAACACCGTCACCAACGACTACTACCCCAAGCTCGCGCGCATCCTCTTTGAGCTTGCCGTGCGCCTGGAGCGCGAGACCGGCGCACACGTCGCCTTTATCAATCTGTCCGGCGGCGTCGGCATCCCCTACCTGCCCGAGCAGCAGGCCAACGATATCCATGCCATCGGCGAAGGAGTGCATGCGGCCTACGACGAGATTCTGGTTCCCGCCGGCATGGGCGATGTGGCAATCTGCACCGAGATGGGCCGCTTTATGATGGGCCCCTACGGCTGCCTGGTCACCAAGGCCATCCACGAGAAGCAAATCTACAAGGACTATATCGGTGTCGACGCAAGCGCCGTCGATCTGATCCGCCCTGCCATGTATGGCGCCTACCACCACATTACGGTGATGGGCCAGCCGGGTGGCTCCGACAAGACCGCGGCGCCTGTCACAAACACGTACGACATTACGGGCAATCTGTGCGAGAACAACGACAAGTTCGCCATCGACCGCGAGCTACCGCGGGTCGACATGGGTGATGTGCTCGTGATCCACGATACCGGCGCGCATGGTTACTCCATGGGTTACAACTACAACGGCCGTCTGCGCTCCGCCGAGGTGCTGCTGCGCCCCGACGGCTCGGCCGACCTTATCCGCCGCGCCGAGCGCCCGGGCGATTATTTTGCCACGCTCGACGTGTTGCCGAGCGGCCGAGAGCTGCTGGCCAAGTCGCGCGCCGAAAGCGCTCGTCGTCGCGCTCAGGACGAGCGCCTGGCCGTCGCCGTCCAATGGAACAAACGCATCCAGATCGCGGAAGCGAAGGAGAAGAACATGGATATCCGCAACCTCGAGGGCTCGATCGTCGCCCTTGTTACGCCGTTTAAAAAGGACGGCAGCGTCGACTTTGACGCACTCGAGCGCCTTATCGATTTCCACCTGCAAAATGGCACCGACGCCATCCTCACCCTGGGCACCACCGGCGAGAGCGCCACGATGACCGATGACGAGGACAACTCCGTCGTCGCCGCCGTGGTCAAGCAGGTTGCAGGCCGCGTCCCCGTCATCGCCGGCTCGGGCTCCAACTCCACGCAGACCATGCTCACCAAGTCGCTCACCTACCAGGGCCTGGGTGCCGATGGCCTGCTGCTCATTACCCCCTACTACAACAAGTCTAACGAAGAGGGCATCTACCAGCACTTTAAGACCGTGGCCGACGCCGTGGACATCCCGTGCATTCTGTACAACATCCCCGGCCGCTGCGGCTGCGGTATCAGCGAGCACAACGTAGAGCGCTTGGCCGCGCACCCCAACATCATGGGTATTAAGGAAGCCTCGGGCAACGTCGCTTACGCGGCCAAGATCGCCCACCTGCTGTCCGATGACTTCCGCATGTACTCGGGCGAGGATGCACTCACCGTGCCGCTCATGAGCCTAGGCGCTTCGGGTACCATCAGCGTGTGGGCCGACGTACAGCCGCAGCTCGTGCACGACATGTGCCGCGCTTATCTGGACGGCGACGTAGCGCGCGCCCGCGATATCCAGATTGCCGGCCAGCCGCTCATCAACGCCCTCTTTAGCGAGGTCAACCCCATCCCCGTTAAAGAAGCGCTCGCCCAGATGGGTATGATCGAGGCAAACTACCGCATGCCGCTGTGCCCCATGGCCGACGATACGCGTGCCGCACTTACCGATGCTCTGAAGGGAGCTGGTCTGCTTGATTAAGACCGTCATTATGGGAACGGGTCGCATGGGCTCGCTCATCCGCACCACTGCCGAGGGCATTGTCAACGCCGCTGGAGAGCCCGTTTTTGACATCGTCGCCCAGATCGGCTTCGACTTGTCCGAGCTCGAGAGCGCACCGACGGCCGATGTAATCATCGACTTCTCGAACGTCGTGACCTTCGACGCCGTCGTCGCCTATGTCGAGCGTACAGGCGCCGCATTGGTCTCGGGCACCACGGGCTACACACCCGAGCAGATGGATCGCCTGCGCGAGCTGGGTCAAAACGCCCGCGTCATGCACTCCGGAAATTACTCCATCGGTATCGCAGCTCTGCGTCATCTGGTAGCACAGGCCACACGCGAGCTGCCCGGCTTTGACTGCGAAATCGTCGAGACGCACCATAACCAAAAGGTCGACGCCCCCAGCGGCACTGCAAAGCTGCTGCTCGACGCCGTGGTCGAGGCCGAGCCTGAGGCTGGCTATCATCCTGTCTACGGTCGCGAGGGCATGTGCGGCGCGCGTGACCCCAAGGAGATCGGTATGCACTCGCTGCGCGGCGGCACCGTCGCCGGCGTGCACGAGGTAAGCTTCTTTGGCCAGGACGAGGAAGTCACGCTTAGCCATCGCGCCACAAGCCGCCAGATTTTTGTCAACGGCGCTCTGGCCGCCGCTCAAAAGCTCGTCGTCCGCGACCCCGGCTTCTACACCTTCGACCAGGTCATGTTCGCCTAACCAGTTACCTACCGTACCCACGCAAAGGAGAAACAGCATATGAGTAACGCAGCCGAGATGGATGCCCAGGAGATTATCAATTACATCGCCACCGCGCCCAAAAAGACGCCCGTCAAGCTGTATGTGCGCGAGAAGCCCGGCATGAAGGTCCAGTGGGGCAATGCGCACGTCTACGGCGGCCGTCGTGGCAAGACCGTCTTTGGCGACTGGGAAGAGCTCAAGGCCATCCTCGATGCCAATGCCGACTCCATCGACTACTACGATGTGGAGAACGACTGCCGCAACTCTGCCGTGCCCATGCTCGACCTTAAGGGCATCAATGCCCGCATCGAGCCGGGCGCAATCATCCGCGACCGCGTCGAGATCGGCGACCGCGCCGTCATCATGATGGGCGCCATCATCAACATCGGCTCCGTCATTGGCGAAGGTTCCATGATCGACATGGGCGCCGTGCTGGGCGGCCGCGCCACCGTGGGTAAGAACTGCCACATCGGCGCCGGCACCGTGCTGGCAGGCGTTGTGGAGCCCGCCAGCGCCACGCCCGTCATCATCGAGGACGATGTCATGATCGGCGCCAACGCCGTGGTCTTGGAGGGCGTGCACGTAGGCAAGGGCGCTGTCGTTGCCGCCGGCGCCGTGTGCGTCGAGGATGTCCCCGCCGGTGCCGTCGTGGCCGGCGTCCCCGCCCGCGTTATCAAGATGCGCGACGAGAAGACCGACAGCAAGACCGGTCTCGAGGAAGGTCTGCGCCAGCTGTAGGGTTACGCGGTTTTACCAAACCGCGTAACGGCTCGACGCTGCACCTTTGGTTCCGTCGTTCTAACGAACGACGGAACGGTCGACGCTACAAGCGCCCCTAAGCGGCAATCTGACGTTCAATCGTCGGTCGCGTACCAAATACGCTTCCCTCCTCTTTCACGTCACCTTGCTCGCTTAGGGGCGCTTTCGCTGACTTATGCTCAGTCTGCAACTCAATTGAGCTCCAAGCAAAAAGGCCGAAGACCCAAAGGGCTTCGGCCTTTGCTTTCCCGCTGTAGGCGTAACGCAACTTATCGATTCTCGATGCTGCCGATGTTTTTGAGCTCGATGGAGATGAGGCCGTTGGGCTCATTGACGAATTCGATATACTCGGAGTTCGAACCCATCTCGGCCGGAAAGCTGATCTCGATGCCCGTATCGGTACGAATCTTGTGATTGCGAACGGCCGCGCGCTCGACCTGCTTGCGCTCCACGGGAACGCGCTCAGGTACCTTCTCCTCGGTCAGTGCCGCGCGCACGCTTTCCTTGATGACCGGCTCGTCCTCAAAGACCTCATCGACGATATCCCAAGGCGGCAGCTCCTCGTCGTCCTCAACCTTCTCGGCCACAGCAGCCTTAACCTTGGCGAGCGCTACGGCCGTATTGGCACCGTGCTCCTCGGCAACTTCCTCGACCACGCGCGTGACGGTATCGATGACCTCCTTGCCCGATACGCCCGTGTCGCACTGCAGCAGACCATCGGGAATGAGCATGCGGTCCTCGCCGGCAATCTTGCGCTTCTTGTCCACGTAGCCGATCTCCATGGTGCTCGCGCGCACGATGGCGTAGCTCGGCACCTTCTGCGAGGGGTTCGGCAGGATGGCGTAGTGGCGCGCGATGTCGTTGCGCACCTCCCCCTCTTCGCGACCGACCTCGTGCATAAAGGCCCGCTTGGAACCCAGGAGCATGACGGCAAACCAGCGGGCATCCTCATCGTCGTCAAAATCAGCCACGAGCACGTCGGTGGACTCGGCTTTCTCGGCCTTGGTGAGCTCGGAAGAGATGAACTCCGCAATCTGCTGCGACAGGTCCACGAACTCGCGCTCGCCAAAGAAATAGCCCTTGAGCTCGCCGCCAAACGCAGAGTTCTCGGCAAACGTGGCACGCTTGTTATCAGCCGAGGTACGAGCGCGCCGCAGGTGCGTGGTCACGAAGTTGCGCACGGTACGGCTCTCGATATCGAGCTCGCGCTGGCTCATAACGTTGACGGCAGAGTCAAAGTCCAGGATATGCAGGATTGCATGGTTGATTTTCATATACGGCATTCCGTTCTAGTTCGATTTCGGCACGAATCAGTATAGCGGTCGAGCCTACCCCAGGCGCATCGAAGATTAGTGCATCGGGGACAGGCTGCTTTGCACCAATGGTTAGCGCAGGAGCTCGGACTGCCAAGCCTCGAGCTGTTCTGCCAGGCTCTTACCACTAGAAGGCACGCTGAACTCTGGACGCTTGGGCAGCAGCGCACACTTAAGAATCGCAACGATAGTCTGCGAGACAAAGCGTCGCGTATCCTTGTCAAAGCCCTGCGCAGCCTGGAGCATCACGGGCAGGCTCTCGCGCAGATTCCCAGCGATATCCGCAAACCGCTCAGCACCCGTAGCCTCAAACACGGAGAACAACGCATCTACAAAACGCTCGCGCTCGCTAGGCGACACTGCAAGTAGCATCTCGCGAATGGAGCCATCAACGTATCGAGCACCGGCGGACAGGCGCTCACAGTACACGAAGTCGCGACCATCAACCACCCAGCTAAAGGGATTGTGCTGCAGCAGGCTGAACTCGGTGCTCTCAACGATGGCATAGTCCTCCTGCGTCTCGAACATCATGCCAAAGATCGACGACCGAGGTAGCGTCTTATCGATTCGACCGGAAAGATCGGCAAAGGCGGTGCCGTTCAGAAACTCCTCGACGAAGCCCGGACCATCATGGGAATACGCCCGTTCGATTCGCTCACGGGCGACATCGGAGCACATCGCCGCACCGTACACCGCAAGGTTTCCACCCTTGGAATGACCTCCGCACAAAAGCGGCCCGTCAATCGCATCCGCTGCCTCGTCCACATAGCGCGCTGCAGATTCCTGGGCCGGCACAGGACACCGGAACGCCATGTTAAAGTCCTCTTTCCAGCCCACAATCGTGCTGTCGGTCCCCCGGAAGGAAAGATAACTAAACCCCGCCGGAAACCGGAACGCCATGGCTGCAAACTGCTCTGTCGCCACCACATCGCTCACGGCACGATAGCCGCATACGTGCACGCCACGGTAGCGAGGGCTTGCTGCCACGGCCTCCAACAAGGCCCTGCTCCCCTCTGGGTCCCACAAGTCGCCAATCATGTCCCGGTAGCACTCGGCACGCAGCAGCTCGCGTACGTCTAGGCCCTGCCAGTTCGTCAGCTCCGCCATATCACCCGGCAAACGCAAATAGGACAACCACGCAAAGACCAAGCTATCCACCGCGCAGAACGGCCGCTCCTCAAACGGATCAAACGCTGTCTGGGCATAGGTCAAAAAATTAGGCGAATCCGACATGGCCCTCCCATCAACTATGGTGCATTGGGATGGTGCAAAGTTACCTGACCCCCTTGCACCAAAAAGGCGCCCGGACCGTGTGGCCCGGACGCCTTCATTGTAGCTTTTCGCTCTAACGAGCTTGATTTAGCAGGAGAAGTCGACGCTGTCGATGATGTCCTTGAGGGCCTTGGCGGAGGCGGTGAGCTCATGCTGCTCGTCATCGTTCAGCGGCACGGGGACGCGGCAGACAACGCCGTCGCGGCCAACGACGGTCGGCATGGAGATGGCAAGATCGGACAGGCCGTACTCGCCCACCATGAGCGAGGAAACGGGCAGAACGGTCTGCTCGTCACGCATGACGGCAGTGCAGATGCGCTTGACGGCCATGGCGACGCCGTAGTAGGTGGCGTGCTTCTTCTCGATGATGGTGTAGGCGGAGTTCTTGACGTCCTCGGCGATGCGCTTCTCGGCAGCCTCATGCTCCAGATGACCGTGAAGCTCGCAGAAGGTGTTCAGCGGAACGCCGGCAACCTGGGCGCTGGACCAAGCGACGAACTCGGAGTCGCCGTGCTCGCCCATGACATAGGCCTGGACATCGCGCGGGTCGACCTCAACGTGGGCACCAAGCATCTGCTGCAGACGACCGGTGTCGAGCACGGTACCGGAGCCGATGACATGGCCCTCGGGCAGGCCGGACATCTTGATGGCGGCATAGGTCAGAACATCGACCGGGTTGGAGACGATGAGCAGAATGCCGTCGAAGCCAGACTTCTTAATCTCGGGGATAATGGACTTAAAGATGTTGACGTTCTTGTTGACCAGGTCCAAGCGGGTCTCACCGGGCTTCTGGGCAGCGCCAGCGGTGACGACGATCATGGCGGCGTCGGCGACATCGGAATAATCGCCGGCGTAGATCTTCATCGGCTCGGCAAACGTCATGCCGTGCGCGATATCCAGAGCCTCACCCTCGGCGCGGTTCTTGTCCACGTCGATGAGGACCATCTCGGAGAACAGACCGCTCTGCATCAGCGCGAACGCCGAAGACGAACCGACGAAACCGCAGCCGACAATAGCGACCTTCTTCTCGTTAACCATTAGAAACTCCCATCTCTCTCCACAAGCAAGCCGCCCGGGAACGACCCGAGCGGCTTGCCGTAATCCCAATACATCCAATCGGGACTTTGATTATGCTCCTATTCGCAGCCAAAAATCGACCGTTTACCGAAATTGTTTGCAGGATTCGTAAAATAACTGCACGAAATCGGTTTCGAGCTATTGACGAGGCGAAATAGCTTTCTAATACAGGCCCGCCTCGCGAATGGCCTCGACAGCCAAAGCAATCTGATCGGGCGGCAGGACCAGCGCCATGCGCACGTGTCCCTCGCCCGAAGGACCAAAGCTCGCGCCCGGCGTCACCACAACGCCGGCCTTCTCCATGAGCTCCTCGCAAAACGCCATGGAATCGGTGCGACCACCGGGAAGCTTGGCCCACACAAACATAGAGCCATGCGCGTTGGGACGCTCCCAACCCAAGTTCTCAAGACCGTCGCACAGGGCATCACGGCGCTCCTGGTACTTCAGGCGCTGCGCCTCGACCTCATCGCGCGGACCGTTCAGGCAGGCGATAGCAGCCTTCTGGATCGGGAAGAACATGCCAAAGTCGATCTGGCCGCGCAGTTTGGCAAAGGCAGAGACCACATCCTCGCGGCCGACCAAAAAGCCGATGCGGGCACCAGTGACGTTAAACGACTTGGAAAGCGAGAAGAACTCCACGCCCACCTCAAGCGCACCGGGATACTGCAAGAAGCTACCGCCGGGCTCGCCGTCAAACACGATGTCGGAGTACGCGTTGTCATGGACGATGAGCAGGTCGTGCTCACGGGCGAAAGCGATGATCTCTTCGTAGACCTCGGGCGTGCCCACCGAGCCGACCGGGTTGGCGGGCAGCGATACGATCATATACTTGGCGCGATCGGCCACCTCGGGATCGATGTCTGCCACATAGGGCAGGTAATTATGCTCGGCAACCAGCGGATAGTACTCGAGCTTGGCATCGGCGATCTTGGCACCCGCCTCAAAGACCGGGTAGCACGGATCGGGAACCAGAATGGTGTCACCCGGATCGAGCAGAGCCAGGCCCAAATGGCCAACGCCCTCCTGCGTGCCGTTGCACGACTGCACCATGGACGGTGTAATGCCCGAAACGCCAAAGCGACGCTCATAGTAATCGCATACGGCCTGCTTGAGTTCGGGCAGGTCGCGCAAGGCGTACTTCCACATCTCGGGATCCTGGGCCGCTTGTGTGAGCGCCTCGACCACGTGGCCGTACGGCTTAAAGTCGGGCGTGCCCACGCTCATGTTGTAAATGGTCTTGCCCTGAGCCTTCAGCGCGAGCAGCTTGTTGTTGAGCGAGGCGAAGACCTCCGCGCCAAAGCGGTCGAGACGCTGCGATGCCTGCATGGTGCCACCTTCCGATATAAAAAAGCGGCGCTCCGACAAGAGCGCCGCGCGATACGGGCCATCAGATTGCAAAAGTGTAACGCTTGCAAACCCCGTATTGGTTCAATTTAGCCAACCTTAGTCAATTGGATTGAGCGCGTCGATCTGCGCAAGCCACAGATGCGAGCTGGCGTCACTCGGCATACGCCAATCGCCGCGCGGGCTGAGCGTCACCGAGCCCACCTTGGGACCATCGGGCAGGCAGCTGCGCTTAAACTGCTGGGCAAAGAAGCGACGATAGAACGTACGCAGCCACGTGTGGACGGTCTTGGCGTCGTAGGCGCCCTCGAAGCTCTTGAGCGCCATGCGGTAGATCTTGCCGGGCTCAAAGCCAAAACGCAGCAGGTAGTAGAGGAAGTAGTCGTGGAGCTCGTACGGGCCCACCAAATCCTCAGTCTTCTGCGCAATCTCGCCGTCGCCCGTGGGCGGCAGAAGCTCGGGAGATACCGGCGTATCGAGGATATCGAGCAAGACCTCGGCAATACGCCCGCCAAAGACATCAGCCGCATAGCGCACCAGATGGCGCACAAGCGTCTTGGGCACGCTCGCGTTGACGGCGTACATGCTCATGTGGTCGCCGTTATAGGTAGCCCAGCCGAGCGCCAGCTCCGACAGATCGCCCGTACCGATGACAAAACCGCCAGCCTGGTTGGCCAGATCCATCAGAATCTGCGTGCGCTCGCGGGCCTGGCTGTTCTCGTAGGTCACGTCCTGCACGGCCGGATCGTGCTCAATGTCCTTGAAGTGCTGCTCCACGGCCGCGTGAATCGAAACCTCGCGGAAGTTCACGCCCAGGTCGCGGGCAAGTGACTCGGCATTCGACTTGGTACGATGCGTCGTGCCAAAGCCGGGCATGGACACGGCCGTGATACCGGTGCGCGGCAGCCCCAGCGCATCAAAGGCGCGCACGGTCACAAGCAGTGCCAACGTGGAGTCCAGGCCGCCCGAAAGACCGATGACAGCCGCCTTGGTACCCGTATGGGCAAGGCGGGTCTTGAGGCCCGCAGTCTGCAGATTGAGAATAGTCTCGCAACGCTCGGCCAGATCACCGTGGTCGGCCGGCACAAAAGGCGCGCGAGGGAAAACGCGGTCGATATCGCAGGCATCGCGCAGAACAGGCTCTTTGGCCAGCACGCCCTCAAAAGAGAATTCAACGGTCGTGGCCTCCGGCGCATCGTCCGCGCGCGTCCACGTCGTCGAGCGACGGCGCTCGGCAACCAGGCGGTCGAGGTCGACATCGGCGATGGCCATGTCGCAGGTAAGCAGCTTGGTCGCGGCGAGCTTGGAGCCGTTTTCGTAGACGAGGTTCTCACCCGCAAAGACCATATCGGTCGTGGACTCGCCCTCACTCGCGTCCGCATAGGCATAGGCGCAGTACAGGCGCGCACTCTGATTGGAGATAAGGCTGCGGCGGTAGTCTGCCTTACCGATAATCTCATCCGAGGCCGACGGGTTGAGAATCACCGTCGCACCGGCAAGCGCCATCTCGGTCGAAGGGGGTGCCGGCACCCACAGGTCCTCACAGACTTCAACGCCCAGCACCAGGTCCTCGGCGTCCTCATCGCAGCAGCGGTAGACAAGCCCCGAACCCAGCGGGACCGGACCCTGACCGGCAAATTCAAGCCAAACGGGATCGGTAGGTGCCGGAGCAAACCAACGGCGCTCATAGAACTCGCCATAGTTGGGCAGATACTTTTTGGCCGTAAGGCCCAAAAGCTCGCCCGCGCAGCACACGGCCGCGCAATTGTAGATGTTTTCGGTCACCGCAACGGGCAAGCCAACAGTAAAGACGATCGGCAACTCGCGCGTTTCATCGAGGATGCGCACCAGCGCCGCCTCGCAGGCGTGCAGCAGCGTGCGGTTATGGAACAGATCAGCCGCGGTATAACCAGTCAGGTTAAGCTCGGGCAGCACGAGCGCACGAACGCCGCGCTCGGTAGCCTCGCGAACAGCCGCCAGCGCAACCTCGGCATTGCCCTCAACATCGGCCACGCGAATCTTGGGCGAGGCCGCTGCCACGCGCAAAAAACCGTCGTTCTCAACTTGACCGTTTAGAAAATCGTTCATGCGAGCTCCAGCACATCCGTTAGCCGCAACGAGCGGCGGCGATATAGTCCGCCTCCATTGTACTGTCAAGTTCAATCAGCACAGATGGGACAAGCTCATGATTAAAATTGGAAAAGAGAAGCCGGGATGACGTTTAGCAGTAGAACGAGATCTCGTCCACAAGGAAAAATGCCTTCCATTTAGAGCAAATCAATTCATGCTGAGCGGCGATGATTTCACAGAGGTCATCAAGCGTGCTCCGGGGGATCTTCGCTTTGTTATTAGCGACAATGCAGCCACCTCTTCGAGTCAGCCAGATTTTGGCCGAGTTATCTGAAGGCGCCCCCTTGCAAACATGGACATGGATTGGCTCGCCCGCTTCATTGGACCAAAAGAAGACCCGATAGCCGCCAATAAGAAAAAGGCTAGGCAACTTTAGCTCCTCCGTTTGCGGCGTAGCGATACAGCAGATGGGCGTTATTGCTCAGAAAAGTCTCAAAACCTCGCTTCTCCTCGTCGGTAAAACGCCCCTCCCACATGGTCCAATTGTAAGAAGGCAGCTCGCAACGAGCGGAGTCGAAACCCTCTGCCGTCGGTCGTTCAAAATGCACGATGACCTTTTCGATATCGCCATCTGTGATCAGGTCAGAATGAATGACCTCGGTACCATCTTCGAATGTCATATACGGGTACATCACGTAAACCACCTCGCAATCATTAATTCAGTTTAGCATCAAGCTAGTGCACCAATGATAGCAAGCCCCCTTGATGAGTTGATGGCATCTGTTGCCAGCACGATCGACGGCGGTCCGGATTGTTGGGCCCCGGCCATAATCGACCGCCACGAAGCGTTCATCCGCAGGTGCGTGGCATAGCGCCTAGAACACTAGCTGAGACAAGGACACTATCGCTGGCATAGTGAACATAGACAGAAGGGTGGTAACACAGACTGTTCCACATGCATATCGATAGTCCTTATTATGCTGCTGGGCAAAGATAGCTACATTCGCGCCGGTGGGGGTCGCAGCCGCAATCAGCAGCGCCATCTTAATTGACCTATCACATGGAAAGAGACATAGGAACAGGAGCGAAAGAATCGGAATGACAAGCAGCCTGACCGATGAGACGGCAAACAAGCTTTTCGCCCTCAGGAGCGCCATCAAATCAGACTGAGCAAGATAGATACCGAGAGTCATCATTGCTAGCGGAGTGTTGAGCCCCGAGATATACGAAAGCACTGACTGTGCCAGAGGGACCGTTGGGACACGAAGGATAAAAATCAAGAAACCGCCCAATAAAGCCATGACCATTGGACTTGTCAGAATCGCTTTAGGACTCATACATTTTTTAGACCCCGACAGCAGATACTGCCCGTATGTCCATTGCATGGCATTGAGAAGAGCGATCATGCACGTGATGAAAAACACGGCATCTTTTCCAAGCGCCGCTTCAACAAGGGGTATTCCCACAAATCCAGCATTCGAGAATGCCGCAGCAAAAATGTCGATGGGACGGCCCCTGAACAACAGGCGGGCAACAACGCAAGCGAGCAACAACATCGCCGCCGACAGCATTAAGGTCATTCCCAACTCATACATCCTCTGAAACGAATACTCGATCCAAAATGATTTGAGAATGATTGCGGGAATCACAAGGTTGATGAGCAACTTTCCGAATTCTATTGCAGCCTGCTCGCTCAATATGCCCAAGCGGTTTAGAGCGTAGCCCATTCCCATGAGCAAAAACATGATAAGGACTTGTTGGATGAGAGGTTCAATGATTGACACAATACATGCTCCGTATAATCCTGACCGGTTCATCTACCACGATGGTCTATAGCGCCTGCTATAGCGCGGCACCGACCGCCTGAATGATTCGCGCAACGAACGCATCGGCAACCCCGCGCGGCGTTCGCGAGTTGTAGGTTTCAAAATACTTGCCGTAGTCTTCCTGAGGCACAAGGTAGTTGCAGTACGTGTTCGCATAGCCGATAACAAAGACGTTGTATTGGCTAAACGCCCTCTTAAAATCCAAGCCTAATGTGCTACACGTATCGCATGGCATCGTGATAAAAATGCAGTTACCAATTACCGCAAACTGGCTCGGAAGCTCAAGCTCGATTTTCCCCATCGAGAGCTTAAGCTGTTGCCGCTTAAGGAGAAAGTCTCGCATCGGGCTCGCATCCATAGCCTCTATCCGATTGGTCATCTCGATCCAATCCGGATCTGTTTTTGCATCGTAGACACTCTTCATGCTGATAGAGCCCCAACGCGGAGTATCAACTCTGAGTGCCGCGCGCTCACGCTTGGATTCAATTTGAGCGCAAAGTTCGTTAGCCGTACGCTCGAGTTCGGCAACTCCCTCCCCTTGTCGATAGAAACGCGTCGACACATCCCCGCACGTTCCGTTGACGCAAAGTACAGGACAGCCATATTTCCTCTCCAAACGCTGCCTGACATGCCCAATCAAATCAGCAGAGAGGACGGCGCTTTTCCCATTAAGGATGGTAGGATGAGCGGACATGAACAGCATTTTTCCAATTGGGCGACCACCTTGAGCGTCCTCAAACGAGAAAATACTTACCTGTTTATCGGCCGGACCGCCCTGAACATTTCGATTCCCGTACAGTCCCTCGATGCCTAACATCTCCATCGATACGGTCGCCTTCGACCTGGACGCCCATGCAGATACCGCCGCCTCGGTAGCCAAGCCAATCAAATCACTCGTCAATTCGGTTTCAGGTAACGTGTCCTCGTAGGCAAGCTTAAAATAGCATGGTGCAGAATGGGTATGAATGCATGCGACGACGATATTGCTCGAATCGATGCCCGTTTTTGACGATACGGCGTTCTTGACCGAAAGGGAAAAATCTTTCGACACCATTATTGAATCGAGCTCGATAAGAATAAACGGGACAAGATCAACACAGACAGCGCTAGCGTTGACCTCAATAGGATCAAGAACATCCGTCCAGGCACCTTTTCTGTTGTAGCCGCCCATGCGGCAAGGAGACTGGGGTGTTACGTCAATCTTCGAGATTCCAAACTCTATGTTCATTCCAACTCCAACTCTTCGCGGCACACGCCGCCCAAACATCGGAAATAGAAATACAAAAAGAGAAGGGCGTCATGGACGCCCTTCCAATGCGTCCTGCCACACGCAGGCCGTAGAAAACTTAACGCTCGGAAACGGGACCATTCTCGAGCTCATCCGCCGTAAAGCCCAGGAAATACGTGCCCAAGGCGCTCACAAGGAAGCCTGCACCAGCAGCGATTCCAAAGTTGATGAGATTCTGGGTCCCGCCGCCCGCAAACGCGAGGAACTCCAAGAAGTTAGATGCCGCGCCGGCAGTATAAACCGTGGCTCCGAGAGCGATTGCAAGCGCACCGGCAACAAAGGATCCGATAATCTTCCAGACAAACACGCGGCGATAGCGCAGCATCATGCCGTAGATGAAAGGCTCGCCGACGCCTCCGACAATGTTTGCGACCAAATAGCCGAATGCCATGCTCTTCTCGTCTTTATCGCACAGCTTGAGCCAGGTCGCCACCTCGCAGCCGAAGGTCGCCCAAAGGCTAACGCCCGTCGCAACCAAAACAAAGCTGTCGGTTCCCACAGTCATATAGTTAGCGATGGCAATCATCGCAACCGCCACATGCATGCCGGTAATAATCATTGGGCACCAAAGACCCGCCAGAATACCTCCTCCGAGGATGGCGGCGATACCACCGGAAGTACCAAGGAACTCAAAACCGGCGGCGAGGGCATTACCGGCCCATGAACCAACAGGGGCGAGAGCGCAGAGAGACACAGGAACAGCGACGACCATGGTAAGGAAAGGCGCGAAAACCGTTGAAAGGGTATCTGGCACATATTTGCGGAAGAAGCGCTCGATATAACTCATCGCCCACACGGACAGAAGAATGGGAAGGACCGTCTTTGTGTAGTTTGCGGCGACGCAGGGAATGCCATAAACGGAGAACTGAGCTCCATCGGTCGCAAGCTGAATCATGGTCGGGTCGATAAGAATGCCGCCCATAAAGGCACCGAGGACAGGCGTTACGCCAATGTTCTTAGCCGCATTATAGCCAAGGTAGATGGGGATAAAATAGAACGCTGCGTCATAAACCATGTTCATCAGAACATAAAGGTCGCTTGTGTCGGACAGCACGCCCGCCATCGTAGGTCCCAGCACCACCGCTACGGTCTTGAACAGGCCAGCACACATTAGGACGGGGATCATAGGCACCATGGAGCTTGACAGGTAGTTGAGGATGTTATTGCCAATAACCTTAGGTGTGAGCTTCTGCTTAGGAGCATCAAGGTTCTCGTCGATGGCGTCCTGCTTGGCAAAGCCGCCGATCTTGCAGAGCTCGTCATAAACCTTGGGCACGTTTTGGCCCACGATTACCTGGAACTGCCCTCCGGAGATTTGAGCACCCAACACACCGCCAATCTTCTTCACTTCTTTGATATCGGGGGCATCGATATCTTTGAGGTTAAAACGCAGGCGCGTCATACAGTGCGCAACAAACGTCACGTTCTCCTTGCCACCGACGGCCTCGAGCACGTCCGCGGCGATTTTCTTATTGTCAGTCATAGCTGAACTCCCTTGCTTTTCTGTCTTCCCGTTTGCGCACACGCGAAGAACCGATTACGGCAGGCCTGACACGAGGCAAATCGAGAAAAGCAAGAAGAAGACAAAAACAGAAGAGCCCCAAAGCACAAAGCGGACAGGGAACTGTCTACGTCATGCTTCGAGGCTCTTCTCGAATAACACCTTATGTGACTATGAAACTACATCCAACAGTTGCTTTTACGAAAGTCGAAACCGGCCAACGGTCAAACTTCAGCGGCGAGCGGTCGATTAGGACCTAGATCCCGCGCAGACGCGATTGACGTGGAGCATCAGGTAGACCTTCTCTTCATCGGCGAGCCCGGCGTCAAAGCGCTCTTCGATAAGCGCGGCCATGCGGTCGACGCACACGGCCACGTCGGGATGCTGCTCGCAGAGCGGTCCGTAAAGCGCGCCGTTCTCCGTGTTGAGGGGCTCTCCTGTCTGCACGCGTTCTAACAGGTAGCGCACGTGCGTGGCATAACGGCAAAAGTCAAAGCCGTCGCGGTCCACGCAAACCCCCAGCTCGGATTCGATAATCTTGGTGAAGCTCTCGAGCATCACCTCGTCCTTACGCACCGTATTGGATTTGGCCTTTGAAGACGAGGCGACCACGCTGTTGACGATACAGAGCGCGATACCGCTCGCCTCCCCCCGCGGCATCTTGACGTTGAAGCCGCGATTGATGCCCTCGATCGCGAACTTGGCGATCTTGTACTCAATGGGGTACATCTGCTGCACATCATAGGAGAGCGGCATCTGCACAAACATATGCTCGCGGCAGCGTTTGATGGCAAAGGCGATATGGTCAGCCATGGTAAAGGGAAGGTTTGCCGAGAGCTCGCGCGAGATGTTGGAGCGAGCGATATCGGCAATCTGGGCGGAGAACTCCATCACCTGAGGATCGATCTCGTCGAGCAGCGCTAGGTAGCGCGAGTCGACACCGTAGAAGGTTCGCTCGATCTTATCGAGTGTGACCTCATCGGGGCCATTGGGAAACCCGATACCGCGGCCAATTGCCACGAGTTCACGGCCCTTGGCGTTTACGCAGATAACCGTATTGTTGTTGATCCGCTTAAGGATTTTCATGACGCTCCCTACCCGGCGCAAGCAACAGCGCCGCAGGCCCGATTATTCCACGGGATTTCAAATCCGGTCAACCTTCCTTTCGACATCCGAACGATTCGCCCCGTCTTCATTCGATCAGCCTGAGAAGAAGTTTCGCGCTTTGGTGAGTTGATGGTGTTGCGGGCGAATCCATCTCCGGTTCACACCGACTGGGTACCCTGAGGGCTGAACAACCTGTCGCAGCACTAAACGAACCGGGAGGACCCCGTATGACGACTGAATATACCGACGCGCCGCGCACGCGCGTCATGACGCCGGCATCGCTCAACAACGGCGTGCACGAGAACCATTCCATCGGACAGACCATGGCCATCGCACCCAAAAAGGGCCTGTTTGACGACATTTCCATTCCCCAGATCATCGCCGGCGCCGCAGCTGCCGCCACGAGCGTCGCGCTTGCCTCCAAGATTGGTATCGCTGGTTCAGTAATTGGCGCCGCCGTGAGCTCGGTCATCACCGTTGTGTCCTCGCAGGTCTACCGCCACTTTATCTCTGCCAGCGCCGAAGCAATCAAGGGCACGCATGCCGCTATCGACTACCCTGCCGGCGCCTACGAGCCCGTTGAACCCGATGTCGAGGAGCACCTAGGTGGCGCCGCGACCACGCAGGAAATGCGCCAGGTTGCGGGACGCGCGACCACGGCGCGCGTCGCCCCTAACAGTCTGCGCGCCAAGGCGGCGGCAGAGCGCAGCCAGACGCAAAAGAAGGTCATCGTCTTCTCGATCGCCATCGCCATCGTCGCGGTCATCGCCTGTACCGGCGCCATCCTTATTACCACCGCCGGTGAGGGTCTGGGCGAGCGCCCCGAGCCAATCCTTTCGTCGCGCACGACCGAGAGCGATGCAAATGGCACCACCCAGTCGCAGGATCAGCAGGCACAGACGGACGACACGCAAGACAGTTCTACCTCTGCCGATTCGTCCGCGAACACCCAAAACCAATCGCAGGGTACCGATTCCTCTACGGCCAACAGTGGCACGCCGTCCGGCACGACCGACTCAAGCCAAACGACTGACGGTTCGCAGCCGAGCACGGGCGGTCAGACGAGCGACACCACTTCGGGAACGGGCACAGCAGACAGCAGCAACACCAACAGCTCGAACAGCTCGAGCGGAACCGCGTCCGGCACGGCATCCGACAACTCGAGCCAAGGCACGGCATCGGGCAACTAAGCACATTTTCCTCTCATAGATAACCGGCCTGTATAACGGGCGCGAATCGACAGCGGTTCGCGCCCGTTTGCCTTGGGCGCCGCCATGGCGAACGCTATGCGATGGTAAGATGCTTTACATGTGTAAAGAGGAGATTTGCCATGAGCAAGACAATAGTTAGGCCCACGCTTTCGCTGGGCAACCACATCTATCTGTATCGCCTGCTACGCGATGCGATTGGATGCGGCAAGCAAACGTTTATGACGCAGGTCGAGGAGGCACTCGTCGCGGGCGATATGACGGCCTACGACCTGGGCTTTGAGTCCACGCGCGAGTTGCTCGAAGAGCTTGACGACTGCATTAAGCTGACCGTCTTTAAGGGCGGGCGTCTGTATGCCACCGTCATCGCCAACGAGGCTTGGGATGCCGCTCTCGCCAAGGGCGAGGACAAGCCCAAGGCAGCCAAGGGAGCCAAGCAGTCCTACAAAAAGAAAAAGCGCGGTGAGAAGGACCTGAAGGCTGTGCGCCCCAAGCACGTTAAGCGCGCCGAGCCCGAGCCCGTGGCCGAAGTCGCTCCGGAACCCGAGCCCGAGACAGAGATCGAAGTCGCTATTGAGGTAACAGCAGAAGCCGAACCAGAAATCGCCGTCACGACCGATCCCGAAGTCATATCCGAGCAGGAAGTAACTGCGGAGCTCAACGAAGCGCCCAAGTCGACAACCGAAGAAGCCGCTGACCAACCCGAGACGCCTGCGTTCCAAAACAGCGATGTCTTTGGCAACGAGGCCGAGGACGATCAGCCCGAAGAACTCGCAGAACAGGACGCTACCGAGGCGGCATCGGAGCCCGAGGCACCGCAGCCCGCCATCTCGCTCACGGTCGTCTATGACCCCGAGAACGCCAATGCCGGCATCACCACCATGGCATCCACGCCCATCGAGGCAAAGTCGAGCGTCGAGAACGGGAACGCAACGCAGGTTGAGGTTGAAACTGAAGCTGCAGACGCGCCCGTCACCATGAAGCCCGCGGATTCCACAATCAAGCCGAAGACGACGCTGGAGCCCGCACCCGTCATCGAATCCGTGCCCGCCTCTGCTTGCGACCAAATTCCCGCACCGGCACCGGCTTCGGTACTCGCAGAGGCCCCAACCCCCGCACCTGCAGCGCCCGCCATCCCCGAGGACTTCCCCGTCGATTTCGCAACCGAAGTCTTCTGCCCCGGCCCGTTGCTACACCAGCTGTCGACCTATCTCCCCTACGGCGCCGACACGCTCGGCATCGTCGGCGAGTACTACTGGATCGCTCGCGAGCTCGGCACCATCGACGTCGCACGCAACCGCGCAAGCTTCCCCCTGCGCTACACGCAGGCCGGCGAGCGCCGTGAGGTTACCGTGCGCATTCGCCGCAATACCACCGGCAGTCTCGGAGCCCCCTGGACCATCGATAAAGTCGAACCTTCTACCAAGTAACAAAAAGGGACGATAACCCTCAAGGTTATCGTCCCTCTCTCATTAGGTCACCTGAGCTCGACTAGTCGCGCGTCAGCTTGCGGTGAATACGATGCGGCTGGGCTGCGTCCTCGCCCAGGCGCTCGATGCGGTTGGCCTGATAGGCCTCGAAGTTGCCCTCGAACCAATACCAGTTGCCCGGGTTCTCGTCGGTGCCCTCCCACGCCAGGATGTGCGTGGCGACGCGGTCCAGGAACATGCGGTCGTGGCTAATGACCACCGAGCAGCCCGGGAACTCGAGCAGCGCCGCCTCGAGCGAGGACAGCGTCTCGACGTCAAGATCGTTCGTGGGCTCGTCGAGGAGCAGCAGGTTGCCGCCCTGCTTGAGCGTAAGCGCCAAGTTCAGACGGTTGCGCTCGCCACCGGAGAGTACGCCAGCGCGCTTCTGCTGGTCCTGGCCCTTAAAGCCAAAGCTCGCCACATAAGCGCGGCTCGGAACCTCGGTCTCGCCGACCATCATGTGGTCCAGGCCATCCGAGACGACCTCCCACAGGTTCTTGTCGGGGTCGATGCCGGAACGGTTCTGGTCGACGTAAGAAATCTTGACGGTCTCGCCCACCTCGAGCTCGCCCGAAGTCAGCGGCTCCAGGCCCACAATCGTCTTGAACAGCGTGGTCTTACCGACACCGTTGGGGCCGATAACGCCCACAATGCCGTTGCGCGGCAGGGTGAACGAAAGGTCATCGATGAGCACGCGGCCATCGAACTCCTTGTGCAGGTGATGGGCCTCGAGCACCTTGTTGCCCAGACGCGGGCCCACAGGGATGCGGATGTCGGTCCAGTCGAGCTTCTGGCTTGCGCGGGCCTCGGCCTCCATCTCCTCGTAGCGAGCCAGACGGGCCTTGTTCTTGGCCTGGCGAGCCTTGGGCGAGCTGCGTACCCACTCGAGCTCGGCCTCCATGCGCTTGGCGAGCTTGGCGTCACGGTTGCCCTGGGCCTCGATACGCGCGGCCTTGGTCTCCAGATACGTGGAGTAATTGCCCTTGTAGGGATAAAGGTGACCGCGGTCGACCTCGCAGATCCACTCGGCAACGTTATCCAGGAAGTAGCGATCGTGTGTGACGGCAAGCACCGCGCCCTGGTAGTTATGCAGGAAGTGCTCGAGCCACAGGATCGACTCAGCGTCCAGGTGGTTCGTGGGCTCGTCGAGCAGCAGCAGGTCGGGAGCCTCGAGTAGCAGCTTGCACAGGGCCACGCGACGGCGCTCGCCGCCGGAAAGCACGTTGACCGGCATGTCGGAATCGGGCAGCTGCAGGGCGTCCATGGCCTGACCGAGCTTGGAATCGATATCCCAGCCGTCGGCGGCGTCGATCTCGTCCTGGAGCTTGCCCATCTCGGCCATGAGGGCGTCCATATCGCAATCCGGGTCGCACATCTCCTCGCCGATCTTGTTGAAGCGATCGACCTTGGCAATCATATCGCCAAACGCCATGCGCACGTTCTCGATAACGGTCTTGTCGTCATCGAGCGGCGGCTCCTGCTGCAGGATGCCCACGGTGTAGCCGGGGGTAAGCCTGGCATCGCCGTTGGAGACTTCCTCGATACCGGCCATGATCTTGAGCAGGGTCGACTTGCCCATGCCGTTGGGACCCACAACGCCGATCTTGGCACCGGGGTAGAAGCTCAGGGTCACGTCGTCAAGGATTACCTTGTCGCCATGGGCCTTGCGAGCCTGATACATCTGGTAGATAAACTCCGCCATATGTCTGTCCTATCCTTTCTACCTGCTGTTTCCCTATTCTTGATTCGCTTTAGTGGAAACGAAATGAGAAAACCAGCTCTGAAACTTAACGAAAAAGGGGCATGGTTGCCCACACCCCCTAATACTACCTGGGAAAAGTCCCCCGGAACATACTATGAACTGCGTACGCTAGTTTTCCGCAACCTTAGCGAACGGCTCGCTGCGATTTACGCCACAGCAGATACGAATAGGCGTAGGCAGCTCCGGCCGAACCAAACGCCAGAGCCGCAATCACCGCGGCGACGACTTCACTCGAAAGCACGCTGCCCGCCACGCCCATCACAATCAGGCCAACACCCAGCACCATAAAGCAGGCACCGCCAAAGCGCTGCGTACGGCGCCAGTTCTCGGGATCGGCAAGCGCCCAGGGCGTCTTGATACCGAGCGTATAGTTCTGCTTCACACGCGGCAAGTAGTTGCCTACGCCGATGAACAGCAAACCGACAGCACCGGAAATCAGCACGTTGACCGAACCGACCGCCGGCACCACGCCCCAGACCGTAAGCTCTCCCAGCCAGCTTATGGCGCACATGAACAAGGTGAAGGCAATTACGAAGCCCTGATAGAACTTACCCGAGGTTCGATATGCCTCACCTTTGGGATCGATGCGCGGCACCACGCAGAACATTGCGAGAAGCGCCAGAGGCAGCACGCCGAGCGCGGAGGCCATCCAGCTAGGACCCCAACCGTCGACAGCGCCGTTCGCGCCCCAGTGCGTGGGAATCTGCGCAGGCAAGCTCGGCATCACCATGAGGTGCGCTACGACATTGGCGACGCACAGAGCGACCAGCGCAATCCACACGCGCGACGATACCCCTGTGGGGTGAATGCCCTTGTTTTCGTTATTCATCCTTATCACCTTCATTGTTTGTAAAACCCATAAACCAGCCAATTAAATCCTGCATGACGGTGGTGTTTAAGCTGTATACGATGTTTTGGCCATGGCGCTCGTCGGTCACCAACCCGGCGTTTTTAAGCGTCGCCAAGTGATGGCTCAGCGACGGCTTACTGATATCGAAATGCTTGGCAAGCTCCCCCGCCGTGCAATTGCCCTCGCGCAGCAACTCCAAAATGCGCCGTCGCGTTGGATCGGCAAGCGCCTTAAAACCCTCTCCCGGCATAAGACCTCCTCTCATCATCTCTCATGACGCGCACACTATACTCGATATTTAGATGTTTGTCTAACTGTCTAATCTTGTACTCAAAAAAATAGCCGCCTCCGCGTAATGCGAAGACGGCCACTTCTCACGCTACAAACGTGTTTGGGAGTTGGCCAACCCGCTGCAACGGGTGCCATCTGCTTTATCTTATGCGAATCCCGATCCCATTTCAACAAACCCCAAGGGTTCAAATGGAATCGTAATAATACCTATAATGGCGATAGCTAAAACACGACCTGCTTCCCCATCGGAGGATATTTATGACCGAAACCACTGCCGCAGCCGCCATCGAGACACGCGACACCAAGCTCGAGATCATCATGGGCCGCGAGGCACTCGATAAGCTCGCCGATGCTACGGTGTTGGTGCTCGGCTGCGGAGGCGTGGGCTCCAACTGCTGCGAGGCACTCGCCCGCGGCGGCATCGGTCATTTCGTCATTCTGGACAAGGACATCATCGCGCCCAGCAATATCAATCGCCAGGCCATCGCCTTTCATAGCACCGTCGGCAAGCGAAAGGTTGACGTGATGGAAGCCATGATCCACGATATCAATCCTGCCGCCACCGTTATCAAACGTACCGAATACCTGCTGAGCGACAACATCGATGATTTCTTCGCGAGCGTTTTGGAGCAGACGGGCGGCAAGCTCGACTACGTCGTCGACGCCATCGACACCATCTCGGCCAAGCTCACCATTGCCAAATATGCTCAGGACCACGGCATTCGTTTGGTTAGTTCCATGGGCGGGGCCAACAAGCTCCATCCCGAGTGCCTCCGCTTTGCCGACATCTTCGATACGGTACGTGACCCCATGAGCCGCATTATGCGCAAAGAATGTAAGAAGCGCGGAATCAAGAGCCTACATGTACTGTTTAGCTGCGAGGAATCGGTTAAGACACAGCCCCGCGACCCTTCCAACATCCACGAGCGCACCGAGCTGGGAACTGCGAGCTTTATGCCGCCCATCATGGGCCAGATGATCGCTGGCGAGGTTATCCGCCAGATCAGCGGGCGCGGGTACGAACGCGTGCGCGCCGATGGCCAGCGCCTAAATTAACGAGACGCACCGCGATGACACCGCAATTATTTGATGCGCATTGCCATCTTGATTTAATGGCTCGCCCGGACGCCGTTGCCGATGAGGCAACGGCGCTGGGCCTGGTCCTATTTGACTGCGGCGTCGATCCGCACGACTTTGCACGCGCCAAGAAGCGCGCCTGCGGCCGGTCAAATATCTTTGCCGGCATCGGCCTCCATCCCTGGTGGCTCGCCGACGGCCGCTGCGGTCCTGCCGAAGTCAATCTGCTTTGCGAAGTTGCCGCCCAAGAGCGCTACATCGGCGAGGTGGGACTCGACTTTTCCGCGCGTTTTGCCGGAAGCGAACCGCTTCAAATACAGGCACTTGACCGGCTCTGCGATGCGCTCGTGCAGAGCCCTCTTGCCGGGCGTGTGATATCAATTCACGCCGTTCGTTCGGCGGGAACCGTACTGGACGTCCTCGAATCGCATGGACTACTCATCCCAAACTCCGACTCCCCCGTTATCATCTTCCACTGGTTTAGCGGCACTTCGGACGAACTCGTCCGCGCGCGTAATGCGGGCTGCTATTTTTCCGTCAACGAACGCATGCTCGCATCTAAACGAGGACGCGAATACACACGACAGATTCCACTCGACCGTCTACTGCTCGAGACCGATGCGCCGGCCGAGCCAAACACAGAAACAAGCGCGCAATCGCTCATCAGATCGCTCACAAGGACCTCAGAACGCATCGCCTCGCTCAAAAAATGTGACATAAAGCACATCGAATCGGCAGTTTTAGCAAATGCGCGCTCTGTTTTTGACCTTCGCTAACCCCTGTGGGCAAAAATGCCAAGGGACATGCGAATCGCACAACGCAGTCCTTATTGGAAGGCGGTACAGTTCGGCGGCATTACACCAATTCGTGCATGAGATCACGGTTGCGTGTATACAATTCGTCAAAGATATGACGACGCGACGCATATAGCTCGTGGGCAGTCATATCGGGCACGATTGTTTGCGCAACGCCAAGGACTCGGGCGAGTTCATCCCATGATGTATAGGCGCCACCTGCGAGAGCTGCCATAATAGCATCACCGAAGCATGCGCCCACCGTAACCTTGGCAACCGAGACCTCGCGCCCGCATACGTCGGCGATAGCTTGCATCCAAATTGGATTCTTGGTTCCACCTCCGACAAGCATAATGCGCCCAATTGGCAGTCCATGCTCTCGCTCGATAATGTCGACATGGGATGCAACGGTATACGCGACGCCTTCCAAGGCGGCGCGAACCATATGGGCTCGCGTATGCCTTCCGGTCAGGCCAAAGAAGACGCCACGCGCCTCGGGATCGTTGAGCGGAGTACGCTCCCCCGCAAAGTACGGCAGACACAGGAGCCCATCGGCACCCGGCGCCACATCGGCGGCATCATGCGCCATAACCGAATATGCATCGGGGCCACCGTGGCCCTCGGCCTCTACCGCGTCGCGATACAGCTCTTGGCGCAGCCACGATGTGAGTGCACCCGCTGTATTGGTCCCCGCGCAGATCCCGTAAGTTCCGGGAATGATAAACGTCCCTGGCCACAGGCGAGCATCATCGACCATATGATCAGCTAAGTAGATGAAATACGCCGTGCTCCCCAACTGAACCATCATATCGCCGGGACGGAATACACCCGTCGAAATGGCCTCGGCACCAGAGTCGCCCGTTCCCACCAAGACAGGTGTCCCTGCCACGAGCCCCGTCGCCTCAGCCGCACGCTGCGTAATCACCCCGGCAATATCGGTAGCCGACATTACCTCCGCCATCTGGTCAGGCCGGCAGAAACGAGCACATTCCCGAGCATTAACCTTCCAAGTGTAGCGATCGTATAGGGGAAGAAAATCCTCCGCCAAATAACGGTCCACCGTAAAACGCCCCGTCAACTTCGCGCACAGAAACGATGACGCCGTCAGGAACTTCGCGGCACGTTCGTGCACCTCGGGCATATTCTCCTTAAACCACAAGATCTTTGGAGCAATATCTGACGAACAGGGATCGTGCCCGAAAAGCTCGCGTGCGCGATCTGGCCCATATTCGGAAAGAAGCTCGTCAATCTGCGGCTTCGAACGTGCATCGACTCCATATAAAATCGCGGGTGCCAGCGCGTTGCACTCGGTATCGACCGGTACGCAGTCGCAACCCAATGCGGAAAGGCCCACGCATCCAATCTGCGCCGCATTAACCCCCGATCGCACCACCAGCTCGCGCGACAAGCGGCAAAAATCTCCCCACCAAACTGCCTCCGCATCATGCTGGTACCATCCATCACGCGGGTTGTCCGTCTCGTGTCCACAAGAGGCCTGGCAAACGATATTGCATCGATCATCGATTAAAACGCCTTTAGAGGCGCTTGTCCCAATATCAATACCCAGATAGAACGCCATAGGTGCCTACTCCCCTCGCGCCGTACGAGCGGCAGCCATAAAACGAACTACCCGCTCAACATCAACCGGGGCATCCAGCTTTCCGTCGCGCTTTAAGCAGGTGCCGACAAACGCGCCATCGTAGTGAGCAAATACGTCAGCCACGGTATTTTCGCGACAACCGGTGCCACATACCACAGGCACTTCGCCAACACGCTCGCGGACCTCATCGGCAAGCTCGCCCGAAGCACCACGACCGGCAGCCGAACCGCCGATGACCATCGCATCCGGTAGGCAATTAAAGAGAAGTGAATCGGCAATGTCCGCAGTCGTGCGGTCGTTGAGATAAACCTCCCCCTCGCTCGTGATGAAGTGAAAAAGCTTGAGGTCGTCCAGGCGCAGCGCCGTCTTGCGACGCATGGTGTGAGCGAAATCTCGGTTAATCAGCCCGAGATCACCGGCCCAGGCACCGCAAAAATTGCAGCGCGTGAACTGCGCATCGACGGCAGCGCACAGCTCGATTGTGGCATCACCATCGTAAATAGCTTCAGCTCCCCAAGGGGTCGACAAATCATGGGACAGAACCCCGATTACATAGCCCATCGATGCAAGGGTTGAGGGAGAAACGTGCTGCTCATAGGGCATCGAGAGCTCATTGGTAATCAAAATGCCATCGACACCGCCCCGTTGCAACGCTTCGAGATCGCGCTTGGCGGCTTCCACGACCTGCGACACGCTTCCGCCCGGGTAATACAGTGGATCGCCCGGCAGAGGACGCAGGTGCAGCATTCCGATAACCGGCTTTTCGGTCTTGAACATCGAGGTTAGAAACGACATAGCGTGCTCCTTCATAGGGTTATTGCAGGGACGTTACTCCCCCAGCACCTCGACGTACACTTTTCGCTTCTGCGGACCGTCAAACTCCGCAAGATAGATGTTCTGGGCACCTCCACACACGATGTGGCCATCTTGGACGGGAAAGAAGCAGCTGTTTCCACAAATCATGCTCTTGATATGCCCACAGGAGTTGTTGCCGGTGGCTCCATAGCTCGGCAGGAAGTGTGCATGCGCATAGGGGGCATCTAGCGGGGCGATGCGATCAAGCGTCTCCATAAGATCCGTCTCCACGCAGGGCAGCCCCTCGTTTACCACGATTCCACAGGTCGTATGCGACAAAATAATCGCTGCCAAGCCATTCGTCACCGAGCTGCGTTCAATGGCAGCGTGCACGTCTTCGGTAATATCGATGAACTGGTCCGGAGCAGTCGATAGATAGCTCAATGTCTCGAGCGTCACCATGTTCACTCATCCCCTTCAAGAAAACGCAGGGCATTACCCCAGTAGAGCCTTTCTCGCGCATCATCGCGCATGGACACGGTATCGAGCGCCCGTTTGAGTTTGAACGCACGGAAGCGCGGCGTATTGCTGGCGAACATCACTTGATGCGATAGCGCGCGCTCATACCACAGCGGCCCCATATCGACCGTGAAAAGACGCTGCATCATCTCCTCGGGCGAATCGATGTAAGTGATAGAGGTGTCCGTGTAGCAGTTGGGATACTTGAGCAGCATCGCCACGGTCTCGCGCACCCAGGGCCAGCCAAAGTGGGTCAAACTAAAACGCACATTTGGATGCGTTGCGATTGTGTGCTCAAATACAAGCGGATTACTGCGCGAGAGCTCTGCGCCCGGCTCCCAAGACATACCGGCATGGAAAACTACCGGCTTGTTATAGCGCTCGCACAGCTCGTAAAGCGGCTCGGCCACGGCATCATCGGGAGCAAAACCCTGCTTTGCCGGATGCAGGCAAAGCCCCTTTGCCCCCAACTCGGTAAAGGCGCGCCCCAATTCGTCTGCGGCACCGCTCACCTGCGGATCTACGCTCGCAAATCCCCACAGACGATCGGGATGCGCGGCAACCAGCATGGCAATCTGGTCATTGGTGCCAAAATGCCCTCCGCATGCCGTGGTTACATCGAGCGGCATGAGCACGCTCTTCTGCACATCGCAGACGTCCATCTCGACTTGAAGCTCATCCCAATCCATGGGGCCCATATGCCCCATACCAAATTCTCGTGACCAAAAACCGAATCCATCAGGCTCATCACCCGGCGTATAGATCTCGCCGTAGAGCATGGGCTGGACCAACATGTCGATAACCATTTCGCACTCCTTTCCAAGCATTTGACCCTAGTACGGCTCAAAAGAGCCGATGACGCGGGACGAAAGCTCGGCGCCCGCCTTCATACACGCCGGAATATCAAGGCCATCAATCACGCCCTTGGTAAACCCGGCGATATACGAGTCACCGGCGCCCACGGTGTTAACGACCTTCTCCGCCGGTACGATCCCGCACTCATAGAAGCGTTCGCCGTCAAAGGCAATGCTTCCCTTCTCGCCAAGCGTGGCAACTGCCACCCGCGGCCCCAACTTCTGTACGTGACGTACCCAATCACGCAGCTCCGGAGTGTCCTCTTCAAACGACATAAACGCATAGTCTACGTAAGGAAAATGAGCCTCGCAGGCATATTCGGGATCCTGGCTGAACACCGAGAAGTCCATAACCACCGTCTTGCCCGCATCATGCCATTCGGGCAGGAGGTCCAAACAATTGCCAAACAGGTCGGTATGAATGATGTCATGCTCTAGGATAAACGCCCGGTCATCTTCATTCGGTCGATATGTCTCCATTACGCCATCGATTGCCTCGAGATGCACGCGATCGACGCCGTCTTTCAATGCCATGAGCATCACCGAGGTGTCGCCATCCTCCACCCGCAGATGTGAGATATCGAACCCCTCAGCGGCCAGCGCCTCTCTCATCTTGTCTCCGTACTCGTCCTTGCCGACAACCGACACGGCGGATACCGAAACTCCCATTCGTGCAAGATGGATACCCCAGTCAATGCCATTACCAGTCGGATAGAACACGCCGATGTTTTGATAGACGTCCGCACAGCAAAAACCAGCCGCGCACGCTTTAATACTCATGGTCTTCTCCAATGTTCAAAAGGGGACCCACCACATGGCGAGCCCCCTTTTCGCGTTTCGCTTATTGTTTTGCATCGGCCGTCCAAAGCCTCATAGCCAGACCGCCGTACGCTTTCTTAAGCTATTCGACGATTGGTGCTCCGTGGCCCCAAGAACCTTCCATGCCGCACACGGTCGAGGCAAACCCGGCAGCAAAGTCGAGCGCACGCTCGATGGCCTCGGCGCCATCTTCACCACGCTTGGCGGAATCGAGATAGCACATCAAAAACGAGGTGAGGAACGAGTCGCCCGCCCCCATGGTGTCCTTCATGTCCGTTACCGGTTTAGCCAGCTGGCGGTAATAACGCTCGCCGTCGTAAGCAATGCAGCCCTCGGCGCCCGCCGTAGCCGACACAAAACGCGGACCCAAGCCCTTCACCCATGCCAGACGCTCGCGAATCTCGTCCTCACTCGCGGCATCCGCCGCACTAAAGAAAGCGAAATCGACGTAGGGCGCAATCTGCTCGTAGTACTCGTCGGTGGAGTCGTCCGAAAAGTCAAAAGAGACCGTGACGCCCGCAGCCTTCAGCTTGGGCAGCTCGCGCTCGGTAAAGCAATAGTTGCCCGAATGAACCACATCGAACTGCTTCATGTACGAAAGGTCAAAGCGATCGAGGACATAGCGCGCATCGCCACGGATACCGCCCTCGTTGGAGCCAAGGAAGACACGGTCACCGTCAACGACGGTGACGCGAGCCGCTCCGTTCTCGCCAATCATCTGCTCGCACTTGTCAAGCTCGATACCCTCATCCTCGAGGCTTGCAATGACATGCTCGGCAGCGGCGTCATTGCCAAAAATGCCCATGTATGCGGAGCGTGCGGCACCGCATTTCTTGGCATAAACGGCGAAGTTCACCGCATTGCCGCCAGGATACATGGTATGGATATGCTCGTAGCGATCGACGACGTTGTCGCCAAATCCGAGCGCGTTAACGTTAAATGCCATGGCCTTTGTCCCTTCTAGTACTCGACAACACCCATATAGCGACGGAAATCGGGATCGTGATCAAACACCTTGCCGCGTGCAGCACGCAGCTCGCAGTTCATGGCATAGAACAGCACCGGGTCCAGATAGGCACGGACGCTCGCCGGCACGGCTTCCATACCGTACTCCTTGGCATCGAGCACCATCAGCGTATCGGTATGCGTCTTAAGGAACGCCAGGGCGCGCTCGTCCATAGCACGGCACTCGCTGGAGCCCATCTGCAGGAAGTAAAAAACGCCATCCTGAGTAGCCTCGAAGGGGCCATGGAAGTACTCGGCAGAGTGGATGTAGCTGCAGTGCTGCCACTGCATCTCCATAAGAGAGCAGATAGCGAAACCGTAGGTCTGGCTAAAGTTGGGACCGCTGCCCAGAATATAGAAGAACTCGTGCTCCTGGCAAAGCTTGGCAAAGCGATCGCCCAGCTCGGCATTTACCTTCTCGCGTGCCGGGGGAAGAATCTTATCCATCTCGGCGATACCGGCATACATATCGGCAAGATCGGCGTAGCCCTCCTGCTGATCGAGCAGCTCTGCCGCAAGCGACAGCGAAATACCAGCGGGGACCTCGGCCTGCGGCACACCCTCGCCCCACGGGTAGACCCACGTGGTCCACTTGCCGGAGTCGATCTTAGATCCAGCGTTGTCGGTCTGGGCGATCACCGTAGCGCCGGCAGCAAGGGCAATCTCGCAGCCCTCGATGACCTCGGGGGTGTTGCCACTGTGGCTACAAGCGATGACCAGGGACTTCTCGCCCAGACGACGCGGACGCATAATGTCGAATTCACGCGCGGTATAGATATACGAAGTGAAGGTGGTTGCCTCGCGCTGCAGAAGCTCATGAGCCGGGATCAAATCGATCATGGAGCCACCGCAAGCAATCCAGTAGACGCTGTCGAACTTGCCCTTCTCGGCAATTGCCTCTTTGATCAGATCGTGTGCGTTCATATCCAGTTCCTTTCTTGTTTGGTCCGCAATCAATGAGATTGGCTGCGTGGCCGATAGTTGTTTTAGTCAATCAGATATTTCTCGAATGCGGCCATGTTCTTGGCATCTGCCGCCGCCGGGTCATCGTAGTAACGACCGTCCGTGATTTCCTGGCCCAGCATGCCGTCAAAACCATGGGCGTTGAGCGTGGCGACGAAGGCGTCCATATCGTGCTTGCCATCGCCCCACACCAGATGTCCATACGGGTCACCGTCGATAAAGTGCATCTCGTGAATTGCCCCATCACCAAAGGCGGCAAACCAGTCCTCGAGCGTCTCGCCTGCAACGCCCATCGCGGTTGTATCAACCATGGGCTGTAAGTACGGGCTCGCGACCTCGTCAATCATGCGCTTCGCATCGGAAACCGTCGTCACAAGGTTACTCTCCTCGGGACGCAGGCTTTCCATCGTAAGCACCAGACCGTGCTCGCCGGCATACTCCGCCAGAATGGACAAGTGCTCGCGGCTGCGCTTCCAGGCTTCCTCGCGATCCTCGTCCCAGTCGCCCCAGCCCGAGTTGACGGACATACGGTCGCACCCAAGTACCTCGGCAAGCTCAATGCCGTGCTTAAAGTACGCCAGGCTGCGCTGTTCATGCAGCGGCTTGCGTGCGCAGTATTGCCAAGGATAGACAACATTCTCGGGGCACAGAGTACGATACCTAAGCCCACGGTCTGCAGCCTTTTTCGCCAGGACCTCAGCCTCAAAGTAGCCCGTGTGGTCGAGCGTCACATGCGGCTCCGCACACCACAGCTCAATGGACTCAAAGCCCAAACGCTGCTGCACATCAAGGAAGTAATCGAGCGGCCACATGATGTAGTGGATATTCATGCCCGCAATCTGCTCGCGGCGCAGCGTCGGCTTGGATTCAGACATCTTATGCCTCCTTATTTCGATCGAACACGATTTGTCCGTCCGACATCGTCATATCAACCGCAAGATCGCGTGCGTCGCGATAATCGAGGTCAAACACATCCCGATCGAGCACGCAAATATCGGCAAGCTTGCCGACCTCGAGCGTACCCAGCTCGTCTTCGCGCATCAGGTCGTACGCGCCCCCGGCAGTCCAAGCGCGCAAGAGCTCGACAAGCGTCAGCGCGTTGACCTCATTCACGGGCAGTCCGTCGTCGAAGTATCCGCCGCACGCACTGTAGATTGACTCGCCCAAGCTCGGAATCAACAGCGGTAAATCCGTGCCACAGCACACTGTGCATCCGGAATCTTCCATGCTGCGGCGATTCCAGCTATGCAAAAGTCGCGTCTCGCCAATTTGTCGACGCATCATCGACAGGCAGTCCTCGCGCCTGTCCAGCGTCAAAATCTGCGGATAGACCTCGCAAATTCCACCTAACTTGCCAAACTCGACAAGATCGGTCGGGTCAGAGTTCTCGAGATCGGTAATCGCATGGCGGCGAAGCATCCGTCCATGCTCGTCTCGAGGCAGCGAGGCATAGAGCGCCACGGTGCGGCGAACGGCGCCATCGCCCTGGCAATGCAAGGAATATCGGAAGCCGTCAGCATCAATTGCACGCAGCTCGTTCTCAATCAGATCCCACTCGGGCTCTTCGACAACCGTCTTGCCGGCAGCTCCCGCATCGGCCGTGTCCTCATAGGGGCCAATCATCTCGGCAAGCCCCGCCCATACGCCGCGATCGGTCATACGGTTGAAGCCAGAAAAACGAACGAACGGTCCCCGGAAGCGCTCTCGCGCCTCGCGGGCATATGCCAGATTTGCACCGGCACCCACCGGCTGCGACATCATAGAGACGCGAACCGTCAGCTCACCAGATTCCTCACGGCGAGCCATTTCGTCGGCAAAGCCGTAGTAGTCATCAAACGCCATTTCCTTGATGGCGGTAACGCCGCGCTCGTTAAGCATGCTCATGTAGTCCGAATACCCGGCGCGCACCTCGGGTAGCGCGAGGAAATCGCTCATCATGCGCCAGATCTTCTCGGCATAGCACGCCAGGGGTGTAAAGCCGTATCGCGCACTGGCGGCAGCATTGAGAACGCAGGTCTCCGCACCCGGTGTAAAGCAGACGACAGGGATATCGCCAAAACAATCGTCAAACACAGCTGCCGTATTTGCGTTCTCGGCATCCGATGCCAACGTTTCGGGCATGTTGTGGCCAAAAGCCGCCGCACAATCCGGATGATCATCTTTCCATGCACGCAAGAGCGACACGGCCTCTTTGGCATCGGCGACGCCGGATAGATCAGACCCCAACGTCCGCAGCGCCCAGCCCGTATAGAAGGTATGCACATCGATCAGGCCAGGCATGACGGTGCGGTCGCCCAGGTCAACCACCTCGTCCGCTTGGGTCAAATACGAAGCTACCTCACACTTGGTGCCAACAGCCTCAATTCGATTGCCACGGACCGCTACGAAACCTTCAAACGGCAGGTCCCCCGTACCGGTAAAGACGCTCTTAGACGTCAGGACCGTCAAACGATCAGACATCACAACCACCTACATCGGAAGCATGCCAGAGATTGCCGTTACGATCAGGCCAAAGACGACCATGAAAATGAAGAACTTCCAAATGGTCTTCCACCATTGGCCAAACGAAATCTTAGCCACGGCAAGGCCGGCGACCGTCATGCCCGCCACGGGACTGATGGTGTTGATGGTCTGATTAGCAAACTGGAGCGCGGTAACGGCTGCCTCGGGATTGAGGCCCATAAGCTCGGTCAGGGGGCCCATAACAGGCATGGTGAGCGCCGCCAGGCCAGAACTCGAGGGAACCAGCAAAGAGAGCAGGCCAAGGACGATATACATAAACGTGGTGTAGACGGCGGCGGGTGCACCGGCGAGCGCAGTAGCGAGCGCCTGGAGGATGGTGTCGATGATCATGCCGCCCTCGGCGATGACCAGAATACCGCGAGCGATACCAATAACGATGGCAGCGTACGCAAAGTCGGCGAGACCCTTAACGAACTCCTCAGCGATCGTCTGCTGGTCAAGACCGCCCAGGATACCGGCAAGCAAGCCCATGCCAAGGAACACGGCGGAAATCTCATTCATGTACCAGCCCTGGGTAACAAGACCCCAGACGATAATGCCCATACCGCAAGCAAAATCGATAAGCACGAGCTTCTGACGGATAGTGAACTCTTCCTCAATGGAGGCATCGGTCACGGAAAACTCGATACGCTTGAGCTTATCGTCCTCATACGTAATGGACGACTCGGGGTTTTTCTTGACGCGCATGGCGTAGCGCATGGCCCATGCGATACCGACGGCAGTGAAGATGACCCAAGAAACGGCGCGCAGCCACAGTTGCGGATTGCCCTCGATGCCAATGATGCCTTGGGCGATCAAAACATTAAACGGGTCGATGGTCGAGGCACAATATCCCAGGTTAGGGCCAAGGAAGCAGATGATGAATGCCGTCATCGAGTCATAACCGATACCCATCATGATGGGAATGAAGATGGCATAGAACGGCAGGGCTTCCTCAGACATACCAAACGTAGTGCCGCAAATGGACAGCAACGTCATCGTGATGGGAATGATGAGGATGTCCTTGTTCTTAAGCTTTTTAATCACACGGCTCATGACGGCATTCAAAGCGTTGGTCTTGGTGATGATTGCGAACGATCCGCCAATCAATAAGACGAACGCAACGACGTCGGCAGCCTCTTGGATACCCTTGGTGGGCGCTTGCAGGACCGCGAAGATATCCTGGCCCAGATTGATGGTCTCACCGGTCTCGGAATCGGTGTAGTTCTTATCGACCTGTTCATAGGTTCCAGCAACGGCGACTTCACGCTCGCCCGCCGCTGTCGAAATCGTCTTGCGCTGATACTGACCAGAGGGAACGATCCAAGTCAGGACCGCAAAGACAACGATCAGCAAGAACATGATCGTATAGACATGCGGTAATTTGAACTTAAAACGTCTGTTTGTCTTCTTCGCCTTCGTATCTGACATAGATACCTCCAAAGAACTCGAGACTGCATCGCATCTCGCTTCAACGTTTGCACAATGCAAACGTTCTATGACGTTCTATAGATTACCAGCAGCTTTTTCCTTCATCAAGATAATTTCAAACTGATTGCCGCAACGCGGTTGAACGGTTGCGTTTGCGCCGTGAACGGTATGGAAACGCCCGGTGAGATGATCCACCGGGCGCTTCCATTCGCAATGTCCTAGATGTCAAAAACGTAGCGAGACCCAACGATTCGCTGACGACCGATGATAAACGGCCGCCGCTGCTCATCGAAAAAGAAGGCTTCCATATAAAACAAGGGTTCGCCAACGGGAACTGCCAACAGTCGAGCGACCTCGGGCGACGCGCAGGCGATCTCGAGCGTGCACGGGTCGGTAAACGCGGGCGTGCGGCCCGTCCGGTTGCGCACGAACTCAAAAATGGATTGGTTAGATAGAGGTGCCGTTGATAGATAGGCGTTGTCCTCGTAAACATATATGTTGTTCTCGAGCATGACAGGGACGCCATCGGCAGTGCGCACGCGCTCAACGCAAATCAAGTCAGTTCCAACGGGAACACCAAAGAACTGTGCTTCGGTGGAATCCGCCGGCAGTATCTTTCTCGAAATGACACACGCCCCCGGTTCCATTCCGTTAACGCGGCATGCGTCCGAAAAACTCTGAACGTCATCCTTCTGGCGAATCTTGCGCTTGAGCTTGGGGGCATTGACAAACGTGCCTTTCCCCTGTCGCTTCGTTAGATAGCCCTGCTGGACGAGCTCCTCAATAGCGCGTCGCACGGTAACGCGGCCAACTTTATAGCTCTCAGCCAATTCGAATTCGTTGGGTATCCGCGCGCCTGCCTTGTAGGCGCCGGAGTTGATTTCGTTTTTAATGATATCAATGACCTGTTGGTACAGCGGTATCGCTGCTTTACCGTCAGTCGGCCCTTCAGTCGGTGGCATATACCCTCTCCCAGCACAATTAATTCTAAAACGGGCTTAAGGGCATTCAACAAGCCCTTAAGCCCGCATTAGCTTAAAGTATGCTAGGTGTCGCACCAAAATGTTGGCTATTTACTCATCAGACCCGAAAAACGCGCAACTACCGCGCTCCTAAGAAAGCGTGAGCAGCTCCGGCAGCTGGTCGATGATCTTGTCCGCGGCATCCTGGCTAAAGCCAAAGCGCTCCTCGCGCTTGGCAATGACCGTCAGGCCGGCACGCTTGCCGGCAGTGATGCCAGGCACCGAATCCTCAACGCAGCAGCAACGAACCGCAGGCAGCCCCAACAGGTCCAGCGCATGCAGGTAGATGTCGGGCTCGGGCTTGCTCTCCTTAAACTGCTCGCCGCTCACCACATACTCAAAGGCATCCGACAGCCCGCATGCATTGAGCACTTCCTCGATGCTATCCATGGGAGACGAGCTGGCAAGCGCCACGCGAACGCCGCGGCGCGGCAGCTCGCGAATCGTATCCACAGCGCCCGGGTTAATCAAAGCCTGGTAGTCACGCGGACGCTTATGCGCCCACTCGTCCCAACGGGCCAATGCTTCCTCGCCAGTGAAGTGCCCTTTACCGGCGCGCTCAAACCAATCGACCAGCATATGCAGGAAGAACTGATGTGAGGTACCAACCTGCCCGTTCAACTCCTCTTGGGTCAGATTCAACCCAAGCTCCTTGGCAAACGCGGCAGTCTCGCCCAGGTAGTAATACTCGGTATCGACAATGACGCCGTCCATGTCAAAGATAACGGCGTCGAACGGAAATGCGGACACGGCACCCTCCCTAGCAAAAGGGCGCCCGCAAGCGGACGCCCGAACCATGCACTATCGGCGATTCTAACCCAGCAGTTGGTCAAGTGCTACCGCGATACCGTCTTCGTTGTTGTTGGCGGTCACCATCTGGGCCACGGCCTTGACTTCATCGACAGCGTTACCCATGGCGACGCCGGTACCAGCCCACTCGATCATGGACTTGTCGTTCTGGCCGTCGCCAAACGAGACGACCTCGCTGGCATCGATGCCGAGCTTGGGCAGGGCACCCTCGAGCGCGCGGGCCTTGTCGATACCGGGCGCCGTGTACTCAAAGTACCAGTCAGCCGTAAACATACCCGACAGCGTCTGGGTAAAGGGTGCGTACATCTCCTCGTGATGCGCCTGCAGGTAGGTCGGATCGCCCGCCGTCAGCAGCTTGTCCACGGGATAAGCATCAGCGACCTCATGCAGGCTCTCCACCTCGCGAATCTTAAGATCGCACGCGTCGCGCTCATACTTGACGATATTCTTCTGCGAGCCGTCAGGCAGCGTGATCATGCAATGGTACGAGTCCTCGACGTGCAAATCGCGACCAAGCGAAATCATAGGGATCACGTCAAAATTACGCAGGTGATCAATCAGGCGATGCAATTCGTCGGCAGGCATAGCCTGATCGAACAGCACCTCGTCGGTCTGGGCATCGACCACATGCGCGCCATTAAAGGCAACTAGCAGACCGTCATGGTTTTGAAGGTCGAGCTCCTGCGCCAAGGCGTGCAGCCCCCATGCGGGACGGCCCGAAGCCAAGATGAGCTTAATGCCCGACTCCTGCGCCGCGAGCAGTTTCTCGCGCGTACGCGGGCTGATGACCTTTTGGTCGTTGGTGAGCGTACCGTCGATATCCATTGCGATGGCTTTGATTGCCATATATGCCTCCCTGTCATTGAGCAACCTTGTCTGAGCCATCATACAGAACACCCACGGCGGCGCTGTTTGCAACGGGAAAAATGTCATATTGTCCCAAACATGAACGGCGTGCCTTCGACGATTGCGATGCCCGTCGAGGCGCCTCCCGATACATTCCATTCTATCCAGATAGCAAAGGGCCCGCATCCCAACGGATACGGGCCCTTGTCGGCTATGCGTTAGTTTTCGCAGCTAATCCTACTTACGGTGCGCGCGATAGAACTCGATGAGCGCCTGGGTCGAAGCGTCCTGCTCGGCCTTGGCGGCGTCGTCGTGGAAGGCCGGGGTGATCTGCTTGGCAAGCTGCTTGCCCAGCTCGACGCCCCACTGGTCGTAGGAGTCGATGCCCCAGACCGTGCCCTCGACAAACGTGATGTGCTCGTACAGGGCGATGAGCTCGCCGAGTGCGAACGGGGTCAGCGTGTCGCCGAAGATCGAGGTCGTCGGACGGTTGCCCTCAAAGCAGCGGGCCGGGACGATCTGCTCGGGCGTGCCCTCGGCACGAACCTCGTCGGCCGTCTTACCAAAGGCGAGCGCCTTGGTCTGGGCCAGGAAGTTGCCCAGGAACAGCTCGTGGACGTCCTGGCCGCTGTCGGTTGCGGGGTTGGCAGTGTTGGCGAAAGCGATAAAGTCGGCCGGGACCACCACGGTGCCCTGGTGCAGCAGCTGGTAGAAGGCGTGCTGACCGTTGGTACCGGGCTCGCCCCAGAAGATCTCACCGGTATCGGAGGTCACAGCGCTGCCGTCCCAGCGGACGTGCTTGCCGTTGGACTCCATGGTGAGCTGTTGCAGGTAGGCCGGGAAACGGTGCAGGTACTGGCAGTACGGCAGCACGGCGTGGCTCTTGGAACCGAAGAAGTTGACGTACCAGACGTTGAGCAGGCCCATCAGCGCGACGGCGTTGTTCTCGAGCGGGGTGTTGCAGAAGTACTCGTCGATGGCGTGGAAGCCCTCAAGGAACTGCTGGAAGCGCTCGGGGCCGAGCACGACGATCAGCGACAGGCCCACGGCGGAGTCGACAGAGTAGCGGCCGCCGACCCAGTTCCAGAAACCAAAAGCGTTGGCGGGGTCGATGCCGAAGGCCTCGACCTTCTCGAGTGCGGTGGAAACGGCGACAAAGTGCTTGGCCACGGCCTCGGCGTTCTGCTCATCGGAGCCGTCGATGGCACCCTGAGCCTTGAGCTGCTCGAGCATCCAGGTCTTGACCTCACGAGCGTTGGTGAGGGTCTCGAGCGTGGTGAAAGTCTTGGAGACGATAATCACGAGCGTGGTCTCGGGATCGAGGCCCTTGAGCTTCTCTGCCTGATCGTTGGGGTCGATGTTGGAGATGTAGCGGCAGTCAATACCGGCGTCGGCGTAGGGACGCAGGGCCTCGTAGGCCATGACCGGGCCCAGATCGGAGCCGCCGATGCCGATGGACACCAGGTGCTCGATCTTTTTGCCGGTAACACCCTTCCACTCACCGGAGCGCACGCGCTCGGCGAAGGCATACATGCGGTCGAGAACCTCGTGCACGTCGGCGACGACGTCCTGGCCGTCGACGATGAGCTGGCCCTTCTCGCTTGCCGGGCGGCGCAGCGCGGTGTGCAGGACGGCGCGGTCCTCGGTGGTGTTGATGTGCTCGCCGGAGAACATGGCGTCGCGGCGCTCCTCGAGCTTCACCTCGCGGGCAAGATCGCACAGCAGCTTGACGGTCTCATCAGTCACCAGGTTCTTGGACAGGTCGAAGTGCAGGTCACCGGCGTCAAAGCTCAGCTTGTTCACGCGCTCGGCATCGGCGGCGAACCAGGCCTTGAGGTCGATACCCTCGGCCTCGAGCTTCTCCTGATGGGCCTCGAGCGCCTTCCAAGCGGCAGTCGACGTAGCATCGATAGGTGCGGCAACAGTTGCCATAGAGTCCTCCTCAGCATACGGGCGCACGCCTCCATGCGCCCGGACATTCAGATGCCACTATTCTAGCGCAGGTCAAGACTATAATCAGCGAGCGTTGCCAATCGGCCCCCAAACGGCAACCGACCAAAAAGGGACAGGTTTAATTTGGCAGGTCAAACGCTTTACCAATCAAAAATAACCTATCCCTTTATGCCAAATATTAGGCCGCAGCGCAGACGCTACCGAGCAACTCACGCAGAGGAGACCCGATGCCCTCCAGCAGTTCGGGCGCGATGATGGCAAAAACGGGAACCTCGCCGGCCCCCACGACGGCAGGCACCTTGCCCTCCGAGACGATACATCCATAAGGGACAAAACCGTCTTCGCCGACATCGAGCGCCGCCATGCGACGGGCGAGCTCGCGCGCAAAGCCGGCAGTATCGGCATCGCCAATCGCCAAGACAAAGTCCACGCCTTCGTCGGTCGCCAGGGCCACGGCTTCGTCGATCAGCTCGTCTCCTCCGTCGCCTTCAACCGATCCGCAGCGGAAAAGCACGCGCTCGAGCAGGGCGCGATCAACCGAGCCCAGCGCCGCCGAAACGAGCTCATCACGCGTGTGCTTGTCGCCTCCCAGCACGACCAGTGCCTTGGTGCCGCCATAGTGGGCAACCAATCGCCCGCACCAGCGAGCCACATCCCCATCCGCAACCAAGCGCGTCGGCATACCAAACCCATAGTTGACCATTATCCCCACAACCCTTCCGTGCTTTATGGTGGTATCAATCGTTAGCCTCATGCTACGAAGCGAGCTTTTCCGAGCTGTTACGCACTCTTTAGGGCTGCGTTAAAAACCCGATGCAGCCGCACGACCATACCTGCCAAAAAGGGGCAGGTTTTGACGGTGTCCGGTCGAGCAGGTATTATCGAACAGGTATTCGATAAGAACATGTGTTTGATGGGAGGCTCGGATGGAGCACGAGCAGCACACCTACATCTGCATCGACCTCAAGACGTTTTATGCCAGCGTCGAGTGCGTCGATCGTGGGCTCGATCCGCTCACCACCAACCTGGTCGTTGCCGACGAATCGCGCGGACGCACGACCATCTGTCTCGCTATCACGCAGACCATGAAGGACCTCGGGATACACAACCGCTGCCGTCTATTCGAGATTCCCGACGGCATCGACTACATCAAAGCAGTGCCGCGCATGCAACACTACATGGAGGTGTCGGCGCAAATCTACGGCGTCTATCTGGAATACGTCAGCCCCCAGGACGTGCACGTCTACTCCATCGATGAGTGCTTTATCGACGTGACGCCCTATCTGGACCTTTATCACACCGATGCCGAAGGGTTCGCCTGCATGTTGCGCGACGAGGTCTTGGGGCGCACCGGCATCACGGCGACGGTCGGTATCGGCCCCAACCTATTCCAGGCCAAGGTGGCGCTCGACATCACCGCCAAGCACGTAGCCAGCCGCATTGGCGTACTCGACGACGAGATCTTTCGCAAGGAGATCTGGCCCCATCGCCCCATCACCGACATCTGGGGCATCGGCCCCGGCGTGGCGGCCCGTCTCGAGAAATACGGCGTCTACGACCTGATGGGCGTCGCCGCACTCGACGAGAACCTGCTCTACGACGAACTCGGCGTCAACGCCGAATATCTCATCGACCACGCCTTCGGGCGCGAGCCGACAACCATCGCCGATATCCAAGCCTATCGCCCGCAAGCGACCTCGACCACCACAGGACAGGTGCTCTCGAAGGGCTATGCCTACGAGCAGGCCTACACCGTCTTGCGCGAAATGGTCGACAACGCCGTGTTGGATCTAGTCGATAAGCACGTGGTCTGCGACAGCATCTCGCTCTTTGTGGGCTACGCGAGCGAGCGCGCCGACATACGCCGGCTCAACGCCAGCGGCACGGCGCAGTATATAGACGGCTGCGGACACTTGCGCTCGAGCACCTCGGGCATCGAGCCCGCAGCGACCGACGGCCCCGAGCTCGCGCCCCGTGCTCCCAAGCCCGTCCAGCGCGATGACGAAAGGCGTCGCCTGGTGCGCGAAGCGCAGGCAATCGATGGCATCTTTGTGGGAGAGCATGGCGGCAAACCGCGTGGTGGCTATGCCGCACTCTTTGCGCACTCCAACGCCTCGCGAAAGCTGCCCGAGCGCACTAATTCGTTTAAGAAAATCATGGGGTATTTCGATGGCCTTTGGGCACAAACGGTCGATCCCAAACGACCGGTCAAGCGCATCAACCTGGGATTTGGCAATCTTGTGCCCGAGGAATTTGCCACCATCGATCTGTTCAGCGATATCGAGGCCGATGAGCGCGAGCGCGACCTGGCGCGCGCCATCCTGGCCGTGAAAGGCAAGTACGGCAAGAACGCGCTCGTCAAGGGATTAAGCTTTACCGCCGGCGCCACCGCGCGCGAACGCAACGGCCAAGTTGGAGGACATCGTGCCTAAACCCAAGCAGCAGCCCGTGCGCCCGCCGACCGCCTTCGAGCGCCTGGCGGACCCCGAGGGCAGACGCCGCGCCGCCGACCCCAACCTCACTGCCAACGGTGCCGTGCGCGCCAACCGCGCCGCACAGTTTATGCCCTTTGCCGCCCTCACGGGATACTACGAACTCGTGCGCAAGCAGGAAATCACCGTCGAGTCAAAACGTGAGCTCACGGAAGAAAAAGCCCTCGTACTTTCTAAAAAGCTCGAGGGTCTCAAACGTGGCGACTTGGTTCGTGTCACCTATTACGATACATACGGCTATCGCAGCCGCACCGGCATCCTCGACGAGGCGCTCCCCGCCTTCAAGCTCCTCAAGCTCCGAGACATCGCCATCGACTTCGATGACATCCAAGACATCGAACTGCGCGGACGAGCCTAGCCAAGGAAGCGCATCCAGGGCGGCGCTTACAGCGTCATGACGTAGTAGCCCGCGTCTTTCACGGCCGTCTCGAGGACACCACGATCAACCGGCTGCTTAGAGCGCACGCGTGCCGTGTGGTCCGCATACGTCACCGTTGCCCACACGCCATCCAGCGCATTGAGGGCATTGGCTACGTTCTGAGCGCAGCCGTCACAGCTCATGCCGCCGATGAGCAGCTCATCGCTATAGGGATAGTGTGACGCATCGGTATCCACCACAACAACCTTTTTGGCCTTCTTGCCGCTCGTACCATCGCTGCAGCAACTCTTCCCGTGTGTCGAAGCGGCAATGCGACGCAGTCCAAAAAACATGCCGACGGCAATGACGGCCAGCACGATGAGATTCGCAGGGTTGAGCAAGTCACTCATGCGCTCCCCTTTCAAGTAGCACTATCTAGATACCCCCATGGGGTGCCCCCATCTTAACCCAAAATCATGTCTGTTCGGTCAATTAGTTTCCCTCTTCAAACTTTTTTGTTGACCATGGCTTACTTTTGTGTATAAGTTTTCCTAGGCTAACAGTTTAGATCCGTAAGGAGCGCCGTGACTCGAACCATAGACATCCCAACGTTTCAGGCGGCAGTCGTGCGCAACTGCTCTCCCACGCTCGCGGGCATCAAGCCGGCATCGCTCTTTACCTATCCAGGCACCTACGCCCACGGGGGCGGCTCGACCACAACCGAAACCATTGCAGAACGCCGAGCACGCCTGCTCAACGTTATCGCCCAGTGCAATCGCGAGCTTGACCCGCTCGGCATCCACCTGAGTGTTTTGGTCTGGCGGCCCTGCGGAGCACTCGTGTACGTGTACCGAGCCAAAAGCCTCGCCACCTATTTCGCAGACCCTCGCGCCCAAACAGCGCTCGCCTCGGAAGGCTACGACACGAGAGACCTTTCGGCATGCCTTGTGCATTTGGCATCACGCATCACTCTCGCGAGCAATAACGTCGCGGAATGCGCCTGCAGCCAGACTCGATGCGCACTACCCCAGCAAGCTAGCTGCAGCAAAGACTGCACCTGCGAGTTTCCGCACGAAATAGGCTACTTCCTTGGATATCCCTACGACGACGTGCACGAATTTATCGTCCAGCGCGGCGAGAACTACAAGGTCTTTGGGGCCTGGAAGGTCTACGCAAATGTCGAGCAGGCGCTTGCGACGTTTGATGCCTACCGTGCCTGCACCCAATACTTCACTTTTATCTATCAGCAGGGCTGCAGCCTGGCGCAACTTGCCCAGGCAACCCGATAGAACGTACAAGCCGCGGCAAGCGCCGCACGACCGAAAGGACAAAACATGAGCAAGATCGCCGTCGTCTACTGGAGCGGCACGGGCAATACCGAGGCCATGGCAAACCTCGTCGCCGAAAGCGCCACGTCCGCGGGGGCCGAGACTGAGGTCATCCCCTGCGCCGACTTCTCTGCCGACAAGGCCGCCGAATATGATGCCTTCGCCTTCGGCTGCCCCGCCATGGGCTCCGAGGAGCTTGAGTATGACGAGTTTCAGCCTATGTGGGACGAGGTCAAGGAGACCCTCGGCGACAAGAAGGTCGTCCTCTTTGGCTCCTATTCGTGGGCCGAGGGCGAGTGGATGGACAACTGGAAGGCCGACGCCGACGAGGCCGGCGTCAACGTCGTGGACTCCGTCATTTGCTACGATGCGCCCGACGATGAGGGCGAGGCGGCCTGCAAGGCCCTCGGAGCCGAGCTCGCGTAACGAAACCAGGCCTCCAAAAGAGCCTGTATCACAGCGCATCCCCATCCCTACAAAAGAGCGGGGGCTGGATTCAAGTCCAGCCCCCGCTCTTTTGTAACGGCAGTTACATCAACCGGCTACGAGATATTTCCCAAGAACGCCTTGGTGCGCTCGCTCTTGGGGTGGTCGAAGACCTCGCTCGGCGTACCCTCTTCCACAATGACGCCGCCGTCCATAAAGACGACGCGGTCGGCGACATCGCGGGCAAAGCCCATCTCGTGCGTCACGACGATCATGGTCATGCCGTCGCGTGCCAGGTCGCGCATGACACCCAGGACGTCGCGCACGAGCTCGGGGTCGAGCGCCGAGGTGGCCTCGTCAAAGAGCATGACGTGCGGGTTCATCGACAGGGCGCGGGCAATGGCCACGCGCTGCTGCTGACCGCCCGAGAGCTGACTCGGCATAAAATCGATGCGCTCGGCAAGACCGACCTTGGTCAGCTCCTCGACGGCGATCTTCTCGGCCTCTTCCTTGCTGCGCTTGAGCACCTTTTGCTGCGCAAGCATGACGTTCTTTTTGACCGACAGGTGCGGGAACAAATTGAACTGCTGAAAGACCATGCCCAGGTGCGTGCGCACTTTGTTGAGGTCGACACCCTTGGCGCACACGTCCACACCCTCGACGACAATCGAGCCGCTCGTGGGCTCCTCAAGACGGTTAATGCAGCGAAGCATCGTCGATTTACCCGAGCCCGAGGGCCCCAGAACGACAACGACCTCGCCCTTATGCACATCCAGATCGATGTCGCGCAGGACCACGTTATCGCCAAAGGCCTTCTGGAGATTCTTGATGCTGACGACGACCTCGTTCGAGTTATTGGTTTCGCTCATAATAGAACCTCCTTACAGACCAGCGATATGGTCGGCGGGCGTCGCGACGACCTGTCCGGCGCTCTTGGTGGGACGCTTCTTTTTGGTTTCGGCCGTACCCAGCAGCCTCGCCTCAAGACCGCTCACCAAGCGCGCAAGCGGCAGGGTAATGACCAGATAGAACAGGGCGGCAACCACATACGGCGTAATGGAGCCCGTCGTGGCCACGATGGTGCGGGCGTTCATGACGATCTCGACCACGCCCACAGCGGCAAGCAGCGACGTATCCTTGTAAAGCAGGATAAACTCGCTGGTCAGCGTAGGCAGGACATTACGGAACGTCTGCGGAATCATAACGTAGAGCAGCGTCTGGAAGGCATTCATGCCCAGAGAGCGAGCAGCCTCGTTTTGACCCTTGGGGATCGATTGAATACCGGCACGGAAGATCTCGCACAGATACGCAGACGAGTTCATGGCCATGACAATGACGCCCAGCACATAGTCGTCCACCTTGACGCCGGCAAGCGGCAGGCCAAAGAACGCGATATAGATCTGCAGGAACGCCGGCGTACCGCGGATGATATTCACATAGATACCGGCAAGGCAACGCAGGATGCGCGACTTGGAGATGCGCATGAGCGACAGGGCGAAACCGAAGGGAATTGCCAGCGGAAACGCCACGAGCACGATCGAGAGCGACATGAGGAAGCCTTTGAAGACGATCGGCAGGCTCTGGACCAAAATGACCGGGTTCAGGAACAGGCGAAGGAACATGTTGGAATTCCATGCCTCGACCCACGGCTGCTCCTTAAGATCGGTCAGGAAGTTATCGAAGGCCGTCACTCCCTTGATCTCGACGGAAGGAATCTTGGAAATCTTCTTGGTCGAACCGTCGGCGAGCGTATAGGTGCCGCTAAAGGCCTCATCGCCGCCCTCGACGGGAAACGTCACGCCGTAAACCTCGACACGGAAAAAGCCGCCGGCAGGCGCCGTCTCGCCAAAGTCGATCTTGAGCGTCTGGCCGTCAGCCTTGCACGTGGGCTTCATAGGCGTACGATCCATGAGGTCCTCGCCCGAGAGCATCGTCAATCGCGTGTCATCGGTACCAAACGTCGTGCCGTCGACAAACGTCAGCGAAAGACCGCTCAGCTCCTCGTCGGCATCGGCCTGAACTTCCCAGGTAATGCGTGTCTCGGTGCCGCCGACCACAGCGCTGCCCGAACCGGTGTTGGGTCGAGCGGTAATCTTTGCGGTCTCAAGCGCCTGGGCAGTCGAAGGCGCGGCTGTCCCCGCGCACAACAAAGCGAGCGCCACAGCTAGGGCGCAGGCTAGTTTTTGGAGCATCGAGGGCAGCGGGAAACGCCGACCCATGGCCCCTTCGTTCAATCGAGACAAGGTGGCTCCTATCGTAGAAGTTGCCGGCAAAACGAGACGGAAACACTCTCCGTCGAGAGAAGCGCAAAGGCCCTCTCCGCAAAACGGAAAGGGCCTACGCGCAATCAAGCATCTATTTACTTGATGTTGTACTTAGCCATGAGGGCGTCAACGGTACCGTCGTCGGTCAGGTCCTTGATGGCCTGGTTGATGTCGTCCTTGAGCTTGGTGTTGCCCTGGTTGATGGCGATGGCGTACTCCTCGCCGGTGCTGATCTGCTTGATAGTCTGGCAGGTGTTGAACTGCTCGGCGGTCAGCTGGCTGGCAACGGAGCGGTTGGTGACTACGGCGTCGCCCTTATCGGACTGCAGGGCGCTGAAGCACTCGGTAGCGTCCTTGTAGGGAACGATCTTGGCCTTGGGGAAGTTTTCCTGGGCAAAGGCCTCGGCGGTCGAGCCAGACTGGACGATGATGGTAGCGTCGGCGTTGTTGAGCTTCTCGCTGAAGTTGTCGGCCGTGATGTCGGTGTTATCGACCTTGGTCACGATAGCCTGATCGTCCATGTAGTAGGAATCGGAGAAAGTGACTTCCTTCTCACGCTCGGGCGTGTCGGTGATAGCCGCGATGGAGACGTCATACTTAGCGCCCGAAGCGACGCCCGGAACCAGCGTGTCAAAGTCATTGTTGACATACTCGACATCCAGGCCCAGCTTGTCGCCGATAGCCTTGATGAGTTCAAGGTCAAAGCCCTGATAGTCGCCGTTGTCATCCTTGTACTCAAACGGGGCGTACTCGGCAGAGGTGCCGACGGTCAGCGTACCGTCCTTGACGAGCGCGTACTCCTTGGAGCCGTCGACCTTCTCGACCTTAGCGTCGTCAGAGCTGCTGGAACTGGCATCAGAACCAGAGGTGGCGTTGGACGAGCCGCAGCCCGTCAGTGCAAGAGCGAGCGCCATGGCGCCCGTGGCTGCAAATGCGCCAAGCTTCTTGAGCTTCATAATCAGTCTCCTTCCAATGACCCCACGTGATTCAGAGGTCTGCAAAAACTGAGGGTTATTATGCACCCGCTTGGAAGGATCCGCAATTAGAAAACTGATTGAAACAAACCCATAACGTGAATGGAGCACTCCACTTTATGACAGTCATTACTGCTGCAACGACCATAACAGTTTGATTTCAGCCGCATAACCTGCAAGTTCGTTCGGTGTCTCCAAAATGAATGGCAATGCGCGCAAGCGGCTATTCGATACAATATTCTGTATAACCTGCATACCGCCGCCAAACTCCTCGCTGCCAAGATATCCCTTGCCGATGCACTCGTGACGATCTTTATGGGCGCCACAGGGGTTCTTCGAATCGTTGATGTGCACGGCACGCAAACGGTCGATACCCACCACGCGGTCGAACTCGTCGAGTACGCCGTCCAGATCATGGATGATGTCGTAGCCGGCATCGCTCACATGGCAGGTGTCCAAACAAACGCCCAGCTTATCGGACAGCTCTGGACACTTGGCGGCAACGCCCTCGATAATGCACGCCAGCTCTTCAAAGCTACGGCCCACCTCGGTGCCCTTACCCGCCATGGTCTCGAGCAATACCGTCGTCTGCTGTCCCTCAAACATCACCTGGCACAGCGTGTCGACAATCATCTGAATGCCGGCGTCTGCCCCCTGTCCCACATGCGCACCGGGATGGAAGTTGTAGTAGTTGCCGGGCAGTGCTTCCAGACGCTGCAAATCTTCCGCCATAGCCTCCAAGGCAAACTCGCGCGCTCGCTCCTTAGCGGAGCAGGGGTTATAGGTATACGGGGCATGCGCCACCAGCGGTCCAAAGTCGTTTTGCGCCATAAGCTCGCGCAGAGCCGCCACGTCATCCATGTCAAGGTCTTTTGCCTTGCCACCGCGCGGGTTGCGCGTAAAGAACGCAAAGGTATTGGCACCAATGGACAACGCCGTCTCCCCCATTGCCCGATAGCCCTTCGTCGTCGAAAGATGACACCCGATCGTTAGCATCTCCAGCTCCCCCTCATCAGTTGCGGTGAAATACGGTCTATTGGTGCCTTATTTTGGCGCAAACAGACCGTATTCCACCGCAAGATATAAAAGGGGCATCAGGGGCACGGTCCGCCGAGCCCCCTTGAGCAGCAGCACCGCAGCCTAGAGCGTCAAGCGAATCGCATCGATGATCTGCGCGCAGCGCTGTGTGGCGGCAAGGGGCATGACGGGACTCTCGAGTTTCCCCGCCCGGATGAGCTGAGTCGCATGCGAAGCTTCGCCGTAAAAATCATCGACCTCAAATGGGGCGTCGATTTCGAGCACTCGACCGTCGGAGTACTTCACATGGGCGAGCTCGGGGCGATGGAGGCGCTCGATTTCCAGCGAACCCCGTTCGCAGGCAATCGTTAAGCGGCTTTCATATGCTGCTTTGCCGTCGCACACCATATGAATGGGTATACCGCCGACACTCATATGAATCTCATCGGCCCAATCCACGCGGCCGCCCGATACGTCACGCCAGCGAACTTCACGAGACGAAACATCGCACGCACCCGCAAGCAAATCCTCAAACCACCCGACCGCATAGCAGCCCATGTCATATAGACAGCCGCCCTGCAACGGATCGAGCAGATAACTCGAAGGGGACTCACCATAATCGAGTTTTTGCACGCTTTCGATCGAGACGATACAGCCGAGCTCGCCCGACGCAAGCAAGTCCTCCACGCGAGTGCGCATCGGGCAAAACCGATTCTTCATCGCCTCCATAAACAGCACGCCGCACTCGCGAGAGGCGGAGGCAATCGAGAGAGCCTCTTCCTCACTCAAAACGGCCGGCTTTTCGCACAGCACGGCCTTTCCGGCGCGCAGCGCGCGACAGGCCCAACGCGTATGCATACCATGCGGAAGAGCCAAGTAGATTGCGTCGACATCGGGGTCGGCAATCAGCGCATCATAAGCCGCATCGCCGCCATCGTCAGCCGTGACATAACTGTGCGCAGCATCGATCGAAAACGCCCTGCAAAACTCCTCAACATGCGAAGGAGTGCGACCGGCGGCAGCCACAAGCCGTGCCCTGTCGACCTTCTTGAGCGACGATGCAAATCGATGCGAAATGTGCCCAGCGCCCAAAACGCCCCAACGAACCTCACGCAAATCATCACATGAATCCCGATGGCCCACGACAGCTCCCTTCAGTTGCGACGAAATAGTTCCTGCTATCGCCCTATTCTGCCGCAAACAGGAACTATTCCATCACAAGATATAAAAGGGTCATGAGGAGCGAGTTTTGCTGAAGACTTTAAGCGCGGCCGTTACGGGGCCAGGCTGGAAACGTCGGCGCGCGTCGTCGAGACGCTCGGGGATATCGATGTGTTGCGGGCAGTGACGCGCACATTTGCCGCACTTGACGCAATTGCTCACGAGCTTGGGCTCGCTCGTGCGCACCGCGCTCGCCGTAAAGTATTGCGACAGCCCCGTAAACCAGCTGTGCGCATAGCTCGCGTTGTAAGCGGCAAAGCAGCCGGGAATGTTAATACCCTTGGGACATGGCATGCAGTAGCCGCATCCCGTGCAGGGCACGCGATTCGATTTTTCAAACTCCGCCAGCACACGTGCGATGGTATCGAGCTGCTCTGTCGTCATCGAATTCGGCAGTGCGCGATCCGCCAATGCCGCGTTCTCGTCCACCTGTGCGGTATCGGTCATGCCCGAAAGCAGCATCGTGACCTGAGGATGGTTCCACACCCACGAAAGTCCCCAGGCGGCAGGAGTGCGCAAATGCGGGTCACGGGCGCCATCGAGCACGGCGCGGGCCCGCGGAGGCAGCTTGCCCGCCAGGCGTCCACCCAAAAGCGGCTCCATCACAAACACCGCGAGCCCGCGCTCCGCAGCCGCCATGAGTCCCGCCGTTCCCGCTTGGTAGCGCTCTCCAGCGTAGTTGTACTGGATCTGGCAAAAATCCCAGTCATACGCGTCAAGCATCGTGAGGAAGTCCGCCGCACTGCCGTGGTACGAAAAACCTATCTGGCGAATACGCCCCGCAGCCTTTTGGTGCGCAATCCAGTCCTCGATGCCCAACGCCACCACGCGCTCCCACTGGGCGGGCGAGGTGATGTTGTGCATAAGGTAGTAGTCAATATGGTCGGTCCGCAAACGGTGCAGCTGCTCGTCAAAAAAGCGGTCGAAATCCTCCGCACATTTGCACGAAGCGTGCGGCAACTTAGTCGCCAGCAACACCCGGTCGCGCAGCCCCAAGCGCTCAAGTGAGGCGCCCACGCACACCTCGTTACCGGGATAGAGATACGCGGTATCCAGATAATTAATCCCCTGCTCCACCGCACGGGAAATGATGGCATCGGTTGTCTTCGCATCGGGGTGTCCCGGCGCACCGGGAAATCTCATGCAGCCCAGACCCAGAGCGGATATTCGGTTACCACTTTTGGGGTCAACGCGGTATTGCACGGCCCCTCCTTTCGCCATCAGCACCCCGGCAAGACGAAACACAATGGTCACGCGGCCGAAACATCGTGGAATCGCAATCGAGAACGTATCGTAACGCAGCAGAAATCGAGCTGTCACGGCACCGCTTTAACATCAGCAAAAAGCCCGATGAAAGGAGCCGCCCATGCCCGCGCTCGACCTTTGGAACCTCGCCTCCCAGCTCAAAAGCAACGATTATCGCTGGGTCGACCTCACCCACACGCTCTCATGCGACACCCCGCACTGGTTTGGCTTTAAGCCATTTGAGTCCACCAAGCTCTTCGACTACCTGCCCGGCACGCCCGAGGACATGCTCGCGCCCATGCGTTGCTTCCAGTATTCGGTCGCCTCGCAGTACGGCACCCACGTCGACGCGCCGCGCCACTTCCATGTCGAGGGTCGTTCCCTTGGAGAGATTGAACCCATCGAGTTTATGCATCCGCTCTGCGTGATCGACAAGCATGAGGAGTGCGCCGCGAATCCCGACTTTATCCTGACCATCGAGGACCTCAAAGCCTGGGAGGATGAGCACGGTCGCATTCCCGAGGACGCTTTCGTCGCCTTCCGCTCCGACTGGTCCAAGCTCGCCGACCTCGAGAACAAGGACGAGGACGGCCAGCCCCACTACCCCGGCTGGGACCTCGGCGCCATCAAGTGGCTCGTTGAAGAGCGCGACATCGGCGCCATCGGCCACGAGCCGGCTGACACCGACCCGGCGAGCGTGACCACGCGTGAGGACGCCTACCCCGACCCCGGCGAACAGTACATCCTCTCGGTCGACCGCTATCAGATCGAGGTCATGGACCATCTAGACGAGCTTCCCGCCACGGGCGCCGTCATCTTCTGCACCTTCCCCAAGGTGCGTGATGGCGTCGGATATCCCGCACGTGTCTTTGCGGTCTGCCCCGCGTCATAAGTTCCCATGCGTTTGTTCTTCTAAATACGGCCATCCGGTGCACGCGACATGGCCCGGCGGCATACAATCCATCAGGCGCCCCATACGCGGGCGCCTTTTTATGGGGAGATGATTCACATGCAGATCAACAAGGTCGCCTTCATCGGCAAGGGCGGCGTGGGCCTGCTCTACGGCAGCATGATCGCCCAAGCGCTCGGCAACGACGCCGTCGAATACGTTATGGACGACGCGCGCTTTGAGCGCCATGCGAACGATGCGCTCACCGTCAACGGCAAGCCCTGCGCGCTCAAGTCCGTCCGCGCGAGCGAGGCGACGCCCGTCGACCTGGTCATCCTCACGGTCAAGACAACCGGGCTCGATGTGGCGCTCAAAACCCTGGAAAGCGTCGTGGGACCCGACACGCTGATCGCATCGCTGTGCAACGGCATCACGAGCGAGCAGAAGATTGCCGAGCGCTTTGGCTGGGAGCACACCGTCCTTGGTATCTGCCAGGGCATGGACGCCGTATTCCTCAACGGGGAGCTCACCTATACCAATGCCGGCGAGATCCGCTTTGGTGCGGCAGCGGGCACCGACCCCGCAACCGTTATCGCCATCGACGAGCTCTACACGCGTTGCGGCATCGCCCATACCGTCGAGCACGACATCGCACATCGCATGTGGGCCAAACTCATGCTCAACGACGGCATCAACCAGACCTGTATGGCCTACGGCGGCACCTACGGAAGCGCTACGGAGCAGGGCTCCGAGCAGCTCCGCAGTTTTGTCTCCGCCATGCGCGAGACGCTTGCAGTCGCCAATGCCGAGGGTATCGAGCTCACCGAGGCAGACCTAACGCAGATGGTGCGTCTCATAAAAGGGCTCGATCCCGCCGGCATGCCCTCGATGGCGCAAGACCGCATCGCTCAACGCAGAACCGAGGTCGAGGAATTTGCGGGTACCATCTGCCGCCTCGCGGCCAAGCACGGTATCCAGGTGCCGCAAAACGAATGGCTCTATTCGCGCATCCGCGAAATCGAGGCCAGCTGGTAACGCCGCCGCACCGCATCCAACAGTCTCAATAGCAAAAACCGCCGCAAAGGGCACTCCCCTTGCGGCGGCTTCCTTCTTCATCTATGGGCAAAACCAGCTTCACAACGGTTAGCGCCGCACCTGCGGCGTCTCGTCCTCGTCATCGCGGCAAAGGGTCACGCCCGCACTTCCCAGCAGCGCTGCTGCGATGAGCGCGCCGACCACAATAGGAGCAGCCCCGCACGAGCCCTGCATGCCTGCGACAAACGCAGCTGTAGGGCCAAGACAGCCAAGTACCAATGCGACGGCGGCGATAGCGATATCTCGAGCGTTCATGAGACCACTTCCTCCACGAGAAAGACCTTATTTCTCATGAACCAGTGTGCCCCGCATGCATACGCCCAGCGTACCGCCACGGTAAGGGCTCTGTTAACTCAAACGCACATAAAGAAAGGGCGGCTTTACGTTGCCTAAAAGCTCAGTAAAGACGCCCGCCCATCATGTGCCTATTTTGCTCTGATGGCAGATTACCAACCGGTATAGTAGTCGGTGGTTCCGGCAGCACAGCCGGAGTCATAGACCTTGCACTCGCCCTTGGAACCGGTAAACGTGGAGCCTTGGGCCTTATCGCCCGCGGCAACGACGTAGTAGCCATCGGAATCGCGCCAAAAGCCCTCGGAATCCTGCGTCCATTCGCCCGTGCGGTGGTGATACAACACGTTGCTGCTGTAATAAGTCTCGCGGCGGCCGTTATAGTTATTGACGCCGCTCGAGCGCGTCAGACCCGAGCCGTTCGCGTAATACGCAGCAGACGTGTAAGACAAGCCGGAGCCGGCGTTGTAATACGAAGCCTGAACGGCCTCGGCTGCGGCGGCCTCGAGCGCTTCGCGCTTGGCATTCTCAAGCGCAGTGCGCAGCTCATCGAGCTCGGTCGACTTCGTGTCGACCTCCCCCATCGTCAACAGACTACCCGCACCGTCGATACAACCCTGCAGCACAGCGCGCTCGTCATCGGTAGCATAGTCGCCATACATATTCATAATGATCTGAGCGCGCATCTCAAGGGAATCGCGCTTGGCCTCCATCGAGGCGTTCCACTCCTGCATGGAACCATAACCATCGCCGCGATAGTCAACGGGCTGTACCAGCGTCGTCTCGGACGGTGTAGATCCAACCGTATCGGACAGTGTTGCGGCGTGGGCATCAGTTGCGCCGGCGCCCGCCAAAAGTGCCACGGTCAGAGCGGCGGAAAGGGCGGCGGCTTTCGGTTTTCGTGAATCGATCCTCATGTAGCTGGAAACCTCCGTAGTGCGTTTTTGCTGCGTATGATTCAATCGCGCTGCATAGTACCCCGAGCAAATCGCGACCTGCGGCTTTACTCAAAAGGCGCACGTCAATTGCGTAAAACTCACATCCTCTCAACAGGAGTTTTCCACAACTCGAATGCATAAAGCGTGTCAAAAACCCTGTTTTTGCACCCGCTCTATGCAAAAAAGGCGCCTGTGCAACCATTGTTCACACAGGCGCCTTGAGCAGGCATTTTATGCAGTTATACCTATCAGGTCGCAAGGGGTCCTTGCATAAGTCGTCTTACTCGTCCAGCGCGGCGAAGGCCTGCTTCAGATCCCAAATGATATCCTCGGCGTTCTCGGTACCGATGGAAAGACGGATCGTGGAGGGTGTGATGTTCTGCTCGGCGAGCTCCTCGGCAGAGAGCTGGGAGTGCGTGGTGGTAGCCGGGTGCACGACGAGCGACTTGACGTCGGCCACGTTGGCAAGCAGCGAGAACACCTGCAGATGATCGATGAACTTCCAGGCCGCCTCCTGGCCACCCTTAATCTCAAAGGTAAAGATTGAGGCACCGCCACGGGGGAAGTACTTCTGATAGAGCTCGTGATCGGGGTGCTCAGGCAGGCTCGGGTGGTTCACCTTGGCGACGTGGCTGTCACCAGCCAGGAACTCAACGACCTTCTTGGTGTTCTCAACATGACGGTCAACGCGCAGCGACAGGGTCTCGGTGCCCTGGAGCAGGACCCAGGCGTTGAACGGGCTGATGCAGGCACCCTCGTCACGCAGCAGGATGGCGCGGACATAGGTTGCGAAGGCGGCGGGACCGGCAGCCTCGGCAAACGAGACGCCATGGTAGGAGGGGTTGGGCTCAGCGATCTGGGCGTACTTTCCGCTCGCCTTCCAATCGAAGTTACCGCCGTCGACGATCACGCCGCCCAGCGAGGTGCCGTGGCCGCCGATGAACTTGGTTGCGGAGTGGACAACGATGTTGGCGCCATGCTCCAGCGGACGGAACAGATACGGGGTGCCGAAGGTGTTATCGACGACAACCGGCAGACCGTGCTTCTTGGCGATCTCGGAGATAGCGTCGATGTTGGGGATGTCAGAGTTGGGGTTGCCGAGCGTCTCGAGATAGATGACCGTGGTGTTGTCCTTGATGGCACCCTCAACCTCTTCCAGGTTATGAGCATCGACAAACGTGGTCTCGACGCCAAACTGGGAGAGCGTATGCTCGAGCAGGTTGTAGGAACCGCCGTAGATGGTCTTCTGAGCCACCACGTGGTCACCAGCCTGGGCAAGAGCCTGCAGGGTATAGGTGATGGCGGCGGCACCGGAGGCGACGGCAAGACCGGCCACGCCACCCTCGAGCGCGGCGATACGGTCCTCAAAGACGCCCTGGGTGGAGTTGGTCAGACGGCCGTAGATGTTACCGGTGTCGGCAAGACCAAAGCGATCGGCGGCGTGCTGGGAGTTGCGGAACACATAGCTCGTGGTCTGGTAGATAGGCACGGCGCGGGAGTCGGATGCGGGGTCGGCGCTCTCCTGGCCAACATGAAGCTGCAGGGTATCGAAACCAAAGGTGTGCTCGGGGTTGTTGATGAACTGGCTCATGATGATCTCCTTGATCGAACGAAAGTAAATAAATAAGAGAGAAGTAAGTCGCTGTCTCCTGATCACGCCGACGGGCGCAAACAGGAGCCCGGCATTCGTCTTGGTAAGCAGTTCATATGCGGTCCTCCTTTTGACATCCCGGTTCCGTGGTCGGCTTAATTACCTACCGCCTTTGTGTGTTTTGAATAGTACGAGCATTGTTTCGCTCGGTCAATCACTTAAAAGCGCTAACCTGTTATCGGTTTTTTAGATAGCTATCGAAAGGACGGGCACCGATGACCCTCCAGCAGCTTCGTTTTCTTATCGCCGTGGCAGAGTCCGGCTCAATCAACGCCGCAGCTCAGCGCCTCTATACCGCTCAGTCCAACATCTCAAACGCCGTCAAAAGCCTAGAACAAGAACTCCATCTGGAGATCTTTACGCGCTCCAGCCGCGGCGTCACGCTCACCAACGACGGCACCGAGCTTTTGGGCTATGCGCGCCAGGTCGTAGAGCAGGCCGACATGCTCGAGGCACGCTATGAGGACGGTGGCACCCCGCAAGCCCGCCTCGCCATTTCCGCCCAGCACTACGCCTTTTCGGTCGAGGCCTTTGTCAACGTAGTCGAGCGCTGCCGCGACAGCAAGTTCGAGTTCATCATGCGCGAGACCACCACATCGCAGATCATCGATGACGTCCGTGCGTTTCGCAGCGATATCGGCATTCTGTATCTGGATGACTTTAACGCCCGCGTTCTGCAGAAGGCCTTCGCCGATGTCCGCGCAAGCTTCCATCCCCTCTTCGACGCGACGGTCCACGTCTTCGTTAGCGAGCGCCACCCGCTCGCACGCCGCCCGCAGCTGTCCCTTGCCGACCTCACGCCCTATACGCGCTACAGCTTTGAGCAGGGAACCTCAAATTCCTTCTATTACGCCGAGGAACCTTTTAGCTATATCCCTTGCGACCGCAACATACGAATCTCGGACCGCGGAACACTTACCAACTTACTTATCACGTCGAACGGTTACACCCTGTCGACCGGTGTCCTCTCCAATGAAATGCAATGGGGCATGGCATCGATCCCGCTAGCAGACGCCCCAACGATGCACGTTGGCTACATCATGCACGACGAGCGCAAGCCCTCTCTCCTCTTGCAGCAATACCTCGACGAGCTCAACCGCATCATCCATGCCAACTAACAGTCGGAAGACGGGGTAGAAATCGTAGATTGCTGGCCCCCGGCGGGCATGGCGCTACAATGGTCACTCACACGAAACGTACCCAACGAAAGGAAGCCCGTGAAGGTCATCATCTATACCGACGGCTCGGCCCGATCAAATCCGGGACGCGGCGGCTACGGCGCCGTGCTCAAATACACCAACCCCGCCGGCAAGACCTTTACCTCCGAGCTTTCGCGCGGCTACGCCAAGACCACCAACAACCGCATGGAGCTCATGGCCGTTATCGTGGCGCTCGAGGCACTCAACCGCCCCTGCGAGGTCGAAGTCCATTCCGATTCACAGTACGTCGTCAACGCCTTTAACAAGCACTGGATCGACGGTTGGAAAAAGCGCGGATGGAAAACCGCCAACAAGCAACCCGTCAAGAACCGCGACCTGTGGGAGCGTCTACTCACCGCCAAAAGCAAACACAAGGTTGAGTTCATCTGGGTTAAGGGTCACGCCGGTCACGAGCTCAACGAGCGCTGCGATGAGCTCGCCACCACGGCGGCCGACGGCAGTAACCTCGATATCGACGCCGGCTTTAACGAGAGCGACCTGTAATAGCGTTTTCGCGCAGCTTTATATCCCCACGCGCTACACTCATCCTGTAGACCAAACAACGCAAGGGGGACATATGCTGCGCATCGCGACCATCGGCACATCCATGATCACCGACGACTTTATCCAAGTCGTCAACGCCAACGACCAAGCCGCGTTTGTGGGCACGCTTTCACGCGATGCCAATCGCGGTGCCGCCTTTACCGCCGAGCGCGGTGGCGAGCGAAACTTTACTTCACTCGATGAGCTCGCGGCAGCCGCCGACGTCGACGCCGTCTATATCGGCAGCCCTAACGCACTTCACTACGAGCAGGCCCTTGCCTGCATCGCCGGTGGCAAGCACGTCATCGTCGAGAAGCCCTTCTGCGCCACCGAAGCGCAGGCGCTGGAAGTCTTCCGCGCTGCCGAGGCAGCAGGTGTCGTGGCCCTCGAGGCCATGCGTCCCCTCCACGACCCCGCCTTCCACGCCATCGAGGACGCCCTGGGCGAGATCGCCCCCATCCGCCGCGCCTCATTGCGCTTTGGCAAATATTCCTCGCGCTACAACGAGATTCTCGCGGGACGCGCCACCAATATCTTCGACTGCAATATGGCATCGGGTTCCCTCATGGACATTGGCGTCTACACCGTCGAGCCCATGGTCGAGATTTTCGGCATGCCCTCCGGCCTTACGAGCATGGCTACTCTGCTCGACCCCGCCACGCGACAGCTCACGCACGGCCCCATCGACGGCTGCGGTTCCATCCTCGCCAGCTACGGCGGTGGCCGTATCTCCGTCGAGCTCGCGCACTCCAAAATAACGAATGACCTGCTACCCTCGCAGATCGAAGGCGAGCGTGGCACTATCCAGATCGACCATCTGTCCACGCCCCGCAATGTCCGCATCGACTATCGCGGCGATGTCGTACGCGGCTCGGCGACCGAGGCACCGAGCGAACAGGGCGACAACGGCCGCGTGCTCGACCTGCCCAAATCGAGCAACACTATGGAATACGAACTCACAGACTTTATCACCGCCATCGGCGGCATCGATAACGTTAAGGAAGAGATTTGGGAGACCCCGGCGGGACGTCACGAACTTGGCCACTACCGCGATGTCACGCTCGTCTCATTGCGCATCATGGATGCCGTGCGCCAGCAGGCCGGCATTACCTTCCCGTCCGACGCAGGTAAGCAGGCCTAGCGATGGGCTTCTTCGATGCGTTCTTCTCCAGCGTCACCGGCGGCAGTCGAGAGCCTCAAAAACCATCAAACATCGAGCTCGAGTTGCGCCGCAGGCTTACTGTGCTCGCAAGCGACGAGGCCACTCAAGACACTCCCCTGCGCTATTTCCTGCGCTGGGCGGGGCAAGTCCAGGGCGTTGGTTTTCGCTTTACCAACACCAACCTCGCGCAGGCACGCGCACTCACCGGCTGGGTGCGCAACATGGAAGACGGCTCGGTCGAGATGGAGATACAGGGAGCTCCGGCAAACATCCTATCTCATCTCGAGGCGCTTCATGCCTCCTACGAGCGCATGGGAACGCGTTTTCGCCTCGTAGAAGCCCAGGCCCAAGCCCCACTTGCCAATGAAGACAGTTTCATTCCTCGTTATTAGTATTGTGTGCTAAATACGGTATCATTTACCTACGACCGTTGATAGAAAAGAGGCGAGGCGCATGGCGGTGCAAAGAAGGAATACCAGGCAGCGAAAGCTGGTTCTTGACGCCGTGCGCCAAAGTTATAACCATCCCACCGCCGACGAAATCTACAACGTCGTGCGCGCGCAGGATGACAAAATCAGCCGCGGTACGGTCTACCGCAATCTCAATCTCTTGGCCGACGCCGGCGAGATCCTCTCCATCAAGACGCCGGGCGGCAGCCGCTTCGATCGCACGATCGAGCCGCATGCGCATATCATCTGCACCTCATGCAGCCGCGTCATCGACGTACCGCTCCCCTTCGATGCCCAGCTCGACGCCAAGGCGTCCGAGCAAATCGGCTGGCACGTCACGTCGCACTACACCATCTTCGAGGGTCTCTGCCCCGACTGCCGGTAGATGTTTGGGACATGCCTACTCAGCAAGTAGACGACGCAGCTCCTCTTCGACCGTGCGCACGTAGCGGACACGGTCATTGACACCGCGCATGCTGGGATTGCAGCTCTCCATCAGATAGGGATGGCCCACCACGTTGAGCATGTCGCGATCGTTTTCGTTATCGCCAAACGCCATCATTTCGTTAGGTGAGATCCCCAGCGCACAACCATAATCGGCAAGCGCGGACCCCTTGCCCGAATCAAAGCCGATAAAGTCGGTCCATTCGGTTCCCGACGTCATCACATCGACCCGGTCGCTAAAGCGACGCACAAAATACTCCAGCGCCGCCGGCTGCTCCGCCTCGGGCGTCTGGAAGGCAATCTTAATGACATCCTCGTCAATGTCTTCGGGACGGTCGACTACCGCCACATCACAATGGACCTCATAACGCAGGTGGTCAACAAACGCATCGTTGCTGCTCATGGTGTAGAGGTGTCCCTCACACGAAAGGGTCACGTCGGCATGGGGGTACGCAACCACGGCATTCGCGATATCCATGGCCAGGCCACGCTCCATAGAACGCTTGACCACGGCACGCCCCTCGCTCATGACCAGGGCTCCGTTTTCGCATACATAGGCGAGTTCATCGGCCACCGGGGCAAACAGGTAGCGCAGGCTCGCATATTGACGGCCACTCGCCGGCATAAACACGATACCGCGACGATGTAGCTCATCGATAAGCTCAAAGGCCTCGGAACGCGGCTCGCGCTCCCCCGGGTGCAGCAACGTGCCGTCCAAATCGCATGCAATCAGCTTGATTCCCTCAAGACCCATATGCTTCCCCCAAAGCCTCCTATCAACAGCAAGACGGACCTTGATCGGTCACCCCTCAAAGCCCGTCTTGCGCATACGCGCGCTTAGTCGCGCGTCTTTTTAACGATGGTAAAGTCCGGAGCCATGCTCACGACAACATCGGCCGCGCTCGACGCAAAGCGTCGGCCCGCATCGAGCTCGCGCGAAACGATCGAGATTCGAGCTCCCTCGACGCCGCGAAGCATACGGCCCAAAACCGGCTGCACCGGCGTATACATGCGCACGGTATGCTCGTCCGAGTCGCCCCGGAAGAGCGGCGCATGCATGTTGCCGATCTCCCAGCACGCATGCGCGAGCGCAATCGGATCCATGCGGTCGACTTCGACCAAATAGACCTCGGCGCTGCGCAGGCGCACGACAACCACCACGGGCACCATGCCCGAACGGTCAATGGTGAGCACGTCGCCATCGGCAAGACGACCGCCGTCGGCAGTATCCAACCGAACATCGATCGTGCGCCCCAGTTCCGTCACGCCCACAAACGCGCATGCATCAGCCTGGTCCCAATCGAGCAGTAGCTCGTCAACTTCAAAGACGCCGCCCAACTTCCGGCGAAGCAGGAGTTCATAGGACGGATCGTTGAGATTTCCCAAGCATGTCGTCGAAACCAAGCGTTCAGGCATACTCTAGTCCTCGACCTCGACGAGCTCGATATCAAAGTTGAGATCCTTGCCGGCGAGCTCGTGGTTGGCGTCGAGCGTCACGGCCTCGGGCGTCACGTCGATGACGACGGCGGAGACGGGCATGCCGCTCGGCGTGGACAGGAAGAGCTTCATGCCCTTCTCGATCTGCTCGATATTGGGGACCTGCTCAGCCGGGAAGGTCAGGACCATCTCGGGGTTGTGCTCGCCGTAGGCATCGGCAGCGGGAATGTGCACGGTCTTCTTCTCGCCCACCTGCATGTCGACAACAGCGGCGTCGAAGCCCTTGATCATCTGACCGGCGCCGCAGGTGAACTCCAGCGGCTCGCCGCGATCGTAAGAGCTATCGAACTGCGTGCCGTCGTCGAGCGTGCCACGATAATGGGTCTTGACCTTCTTGCCCTGGTTGGACATGGTAACCTCCGTGATAAGGGCGGCGCACAACGCGGGCCGCCGTGAACATATGGCGCTAACTATACCCTAGTCATACAATTCAAAGACAGTTTGCAAAGAAACGCTGCAACCGGAGGAACCATGGCATATCCCGTATTTGACCTACACTGCGACACTGCCGACCGAATCGGCTGGGCCACGCTCGATCTCGACCTGCGCTTTACCGCCGGCACCGACGGTTATTTCCCCGGCGACGAAACGCATCCGCAAGATTTCGACCTCATCGAGGGTAACGCCTGTGCCATCTCGCTCGTAAAGATCGGCAACACGCCGTGGGCACAGTGCTTCGCCACGTTTGTCCCCGACGAGATTCCCACCGCCCACGCCGCGCGCTTCCAGGCGCAGATCATGGCGCATATGAGCGGCCAGGCAATGCTCAACCACGACCGTATGGTCAACGTGCGCAGCGCCGCAGACATTCGCCCCGCGCTCAAGGACGGCAAGGTCGCTTGCATCCACACCATCGAAAACGCCACGTTCTTTGCCGAGGACCCCGCGCTGATCGAGGTGCTCAAGAGCCTGGGCGTGCTTATGTCGTCACTCAGCTGGAACGCGCAGGGACCGCTCGCGAGCGGCCACGACACCCACGCCGGCCTCACCGCCGCCGGCATCGAGGCGCTTACGCAGATGGAGCACGCCGGCATGGTGCTCGACGTCTCCCACCTCAACGATGAGTGCCTTGACGAGGTCGCCGCCCGCGCCACGCGTCCCTTCGTCGCCAGCCACTCCAACTCCCGTGCGGTTTGCGGCGTCAAACGCAACCTTACCGACGACCAGTTCCGCACCATTCGCGACATGGGTGGCATCGTCGGCCTCAACTACTGCAGCGAGTTCCTTTCCAACGACGCAACCGACAAGACCGCCGCAGACGTCACCTTCGACCAGCTGGCGGCGCATATCGAGCACTGGCTCGACCTGGGCGGCGAGGACGTCATCGCGCTCGGCGGCGACTGGGACGGCGCCACGGTGCCCGCTTTCCTCTCCGATGCCAGCAAGATGCCCGAGTTCCAGAACATGCTTTCCAAGCATTTTGGCAAGACCGTGATGCAAAAGCTCTGCAGCGACAACGCGCTCGCCTTCTTTGAGCGCTATTAATTTCACATCCCTTGAGCGGGCCGGCATGCCGAACGGTCGACATGCCGGCCCGTCCCCAATCCAAAGGACCGCTTTTGACGCAGCAGTTTACGATTTCCGCATCCCGACCGGATGGGACGCCCATCCCCGTCGTCGTTACCAAAAAGTGCGTCAAGAACTTCAACCTACGCGTCACTTCGAGCGGTGAGGTCCACGCCAGCGCACCGCTCGGCGCCACCCGCGAGCGTATCGAAGCGTTTGTGAAGCGCAACAGCGCCTGGATTACCAGCCGACTTGCCCAGCGCGAGCAGCGTCAGGCGACGGCACGAGAGCCGCTCAGCCCCTCGTCCATCATTGCACTTTGGGGCAAGCCCATCACGGTACAGGATGCACTCGATCACAACTTTGCATTACCCGCACCGCGACCCAAACAGGCCACCTTCGCAAGTTTTATGGGTACCGATGAATCGGACGAAGGCCCGCAGGCCAAGCGGCACGCAATCCTCGACGGCCTAACGTCCGACGAGCTCCAAGCCCACATCGACCAGCTCTACGCGTCCGAGGTCACCGCAGCGCTACGCGACATCGTGCACGCGTACGAAATCGCAATGGGCGTCGCCGTGGCCCGCGTCTCCGTGCGCAGCATGAAAACGCGTTGGGGCTCCTGCACACCCAAAACCGGCGCCATTCGCATCGCGCGCGAGCTCGCCGCCTACCCTGTCGAATGCCTCGACATGGTTGTCGCCCACGAGCTCGTCCACTTGCTCGAGCCAAGCCACAATCAGCGGTTTCACGCCCTGCTCGACACGTACTGCCCTAACAATAGAGCTCTGTCGCAGCGGCTCAAGCAGCCACCCCTCAACAAGCTCTAGCGTCGACTAGCGCACGCGCTCGATCTCGACGCCGCAGCTTGCCAGGGGCAGGCCAACAGGAGCCCACGGCTTATCGAGCTTTATGCGCACACCAAGCAGCGAGGGATAACGGCGCAGCAGCATCTGGGCTGTCCCCTCGGCTGCCGCCTCGATGAGCTTAAACGTGTGCTCGCGCAGATAGCCATCGACATCGTGGCACACCGAGCCGTAGTCAATCGAGGCGTCCAGGTTATCGTGCTCCCCCGCCGCGCGCAGGTCGGCATAGAGCACCAGAGAAACGATGAACTTCTGACCCAGCGCATTCTCCTCGGGATACACGCCATGGTTGGCAAAAACCTCAAGGCCGTCAATGACAATGCGATCGGCATGGCGCAGATCGTCATAGCTCACGTGAGGCGCCGCCGTTGCGGTGGATATTTCGCCCCTTCCACGGCGGGCGAGCTCAGCACCTTCGGTCTTGGTTGCATTCTCGGGCAGTTTCTTGTTACTCAATGCGATCGTCTCCTTCGTTTAGAACCCCGACCGCGCAAACTAACTACACGCGAATCGACAGGTTCTTTTTATCATCGCTCCAGTTGCAAGCGTTGCGCGCGGGGCATGCAAAGCAGGCACGCGACGCTTTATCGGCTGCATAGAGCAGACGCTCAAGCGGTTGGCTGTTCACGCGCAGCTTTCGATGGCCCAGAATGGCCGTCTTAATGGCTGCGGCATCGGCCGGCTCAAACGCCACGTCATCGGACATGCCGCCGAGAATTGCATCAGCGACGCGTTCGCTTGCAACATCATGGGATATACCCGATTCATACTGTTCATCTTTGCCGATATCGTGAAGAAGTGCCGTGGCGTAGATGACCTCGCGGTCAAATTCGAGCTGTTCCTCGAGATTCTTGATCCACATAATGCGAGCGACATCGAGAAGATGGTCAATACCGTGGCGGCAGAAGATGCGCCCCGATTCCAACCGTGCAATGTTGCCCAGGTGCCGCCGGAACAGCCCGTTGGCACAAATGTAATCAATGCGAGGCATGGCACCAAAGGGGGCCAGGCCCGAAGCCATAAAGCCGCGACGCGACGTCCCCTCATCGGTCTTCGATGTAAAGTCGTTGACGACTCTCATGGTTAGCGGCCCAGCATCCTAAAGAAACGCTCCTCGAGCGCGGGATCGGTCTCAAAGACGCCGCGGCGAGCGAGCGTCACGGTCTTGGTGCCGGGCTTTTGCACGCCACGCATCGTCATGCACATATGCTCGGCCTCCATCAACACAATCGCTCCCTGGGGAGCGAGATAGTCCATGAGGGCATCGGCAACCTGTGCACACAGTTGCTCCTGCAGCTGAAGACGACGGGCATAAACCTCAACCGTGCGGGCGAGCTTGGAAAGCCCAGCCACCCGACCGTTAGGGATATAACCAATGGCGGCCTTGCCATAAAACGGCAGCAGATGATGTTCGCACAGCGAGTAGAACGTGATGTCGCGCTCGATAACCAAATCGTTCGAAGCGACGGCAAAGGTTTTGGACAGGTGCTCCTCGGCACTCTGGTCCATGCCGCCGGCGATCTCACCATACATACGGGCAACGCGCGCCGGGGTCTCCAACAGGCCCTCACGAGTTGGGTCCTCCCCTATGCCCTCAAGCAACAGCTTAATGGCGGCCTCGACTTTTTCCTGATCGACCATCTGGGCCTCACTTTTCCGATTTCACGTTCGCGCTATGGTACCACGCCCTCCGGCATCGACCACAAGCTACATAGTATGGGTCGAATAGACCGGATCGTCCCGCCAAAGCTGCACAGCGTCGCAAAGCGCAACGCCCTCACGCACAGCGCGGTCGCGCGTAGCGTTCATATCGATCACACGCTGGTTACTCGAGCCCCTAAAGCGCAACGAGATATCATAAAGATCCTGAACAAACGGGCCATCCACCAACATGTCGAGGCAGGCAAGGATACGGTCCGTCACCTCAGTATGGTGACGACCACCCGGCATAAGCTCCTCGAGCACGTCGCCGGTAAAACACCAAATGGTCTTTCCTGACCCCGCAGGATAAGCGGCACGAACACGCTCGACAAACTCAACGAGCCCCGCCTGGTTCTCGGGTTCCATGGGCTCCCCACCCAGAATCGTCAGGCCGTCAATAAAGGGATGATCGAGGCTCTCGATAATCTTGTCCTCGACGGCACGATCAAAGGGCTCGCCCGCAGCAAAGTCCCACGCAACAGAGTTAAAGCAATTCTTGCACCCACGACGGCACCCGCTCACAAACAGAGAAGTACGAACGCCTTCCCCATCAGCAATGTCGAAATACTTAATGTTCGCGTAGTTCATAGGTAACTCTCCCGGGAGGCCGGGGCATATCATCCCGTCCTCAAACATTCTCGGCCTTCGGCCTGCGAAACTGCGGGCGGGACGATATGTCCCGGCCTCATGCAAAGGGTAACTCAATGAACGAAGCGAACATCGAGCATAGGGTTCGAGGTCCAATAAAAACTGGGTTGCGGCTCAACCGCTATCGCAAGTAAATCGCAGCTGCAGCTCGAATTATTTCCGCTAAGAACTTCGAGGAGTGAGCAGACCGCGCGCTGCATCTCAGCTACGTCAACTTGGCTGAGCCGAGAGGGCCGCTTGGGCTTTTGCTCGATATGAGTTCCGCACGCAAAGAAGGCCACTTAATGTGGCCTTCGTCTTGCGCAGGACTGTCCGAAATAGCGAGCAAATGCCCAAGCGGCCCTCTCGGTTCAGCCCCGGAGCGGTATTAGAGATGCAGCACGCGGTCGCGGATCTCCTCGGTTCGACCCTGGTTCCAGAACTGGGTACCGATGTAGCCGCACGTGCGACGGGCGACATTCATCTTCTCCTGGTCGCGGTTGCCGCAGCTGGGGCACTCCCACACCAGCTTGCCGTCATCCTCGACAATCTTGATCTCGCCATCGTAGCCGCACACCTGGCAGTAGTCGCTCTTGGTGTTGAGCTCGGCGTACATGATGTTGTCGTAGATGTACTGCATCACGCGGATGACAGCCTTGAGGTTGTCCTGCATGTTGGGAACCTCGACGTAGGAGATGGCACCGCCCGGCGAAAGCTGCTGGAACATGCCCTCGAACTTGAGCTTGTCGAATGCGTCGATCTCCTCGGACACGTGGACGTGGTAGCTGTTGGTGATGTAGCCCTTGTCCGTCACGCCCGGGATGATGCCAAAACGACGCTGCAGGCACTTGGCGAACTTGTAGGTCGTCGACTCAAGCGGGGTACCGTACAGCGAGAAGTCAATATCGCTTTCGGCCTTCCACTCGGCGCACTTGTCGTTCATGCGCTGCATGACGGCCATGGCAAAGGGCGTGCCCTCCTTCTCGGTGTGGCTGTGGCCCGTCATGTACTTGACGCACTCATACAGGCCGGCATACCCCAGGCTGATGGTGGAATAGCCGCCCACGAGCAGCTTATCGATCGTCTCGCCCTTCTTCAGACGCGCCAGGGCGCCGTACTGCCAAAGAATCGGCGCGGCATCCGAAAGCGTGCCCATCAGGCGCTCATGACGGCACAGCAGGGCACGATGGCACAGCTCAAGGCGCTCATCGAAGATCTTCCAGAACTTGTCCATGTCCTGATGCGAGCTCAGCGCGACATCGGGCAGGTTGATGGTCACAACACCCTGGTTAAAGCGACCATAGTACTTAGGCTTGGTCGGGTCATAGTTCAGCGCGTTGGCGACATTGTTAAAGCCGTTGCCCGAACGGTCGGGCGTCAGGAAACTACGACAACCCATGCAGGTGTAGCAATCGCCGTTGCCGGCGGTCTCGCCCTTAGACAGCTTGAGCTCGCGCATCTTCTTCTCGGAGATGTAGTCGGGCACCATGCGCTTGGCGGTGCACTTGGCAGCCAGCTGGGTCAGGTAGAAGTACGGGGAATTCTCGTGAACGTTATCGTCCTCGAGTACATAGATAAGCTTGGGGAATGCCGGGGTAATCCACACACCGGCTTCGTTCTTAACGCCCTCATAGCGCTGACGAAGCGTCTCCTCCACGATCATGGCAAGGTCGTGCTTCTCCTGCGCTGAGCGAGCCTCGTTGAGATACATAAAGACCGTCACAAACGGCGCCTGGCCGTTTGTGGTCATAAGGGTCACGACCTGATACTGAATCGTCTGGACGCCGCGACGGATCTCGTCACGCAGACGGTCCTCAACGACCTCACGGACCTTTTCGGCAGATGCCGAAACACCGAGCTCCTCGAGCTCGCGGGCAACCTCGCCGCGAATCTTTTGACGGCTCACCTCAACAAAGGGGGCGAGATGGGTCAGCGAAATAGACTGGCCGCCGTACTGGGAGGAAGCAACCTGGGCGATAATCTGCGTCGCGATGTTGCAGGCAGTCGAGAAGCTGTGCGGCTTCTCGATCAGCGTGCCCGAGATAACGGTGCCGTTCTGGAGCATGTCCTCCAGGTTCACCAGGTCGCAGTTATGCATGTGCTGGGCAAAGTAGTCGGAATCGTGGAAGTGGATCAGGCCCTCATTGTGGGCATCCACGATCTCCTGGGGCAGCAGCACACGCTGAGTCAGGTCCTTGGAAATCTCGCCGGCCATATAGTCACGCTGGACGGAATTGACGGTCGGGTTCTTGTTAGAGTTCTCCTGCTTGACCTCTTCGTTATTGCACTCGATCAGCGACAAAATCTTGTCGTCGGTCGTGTTCTTCTGGCGCTTCAGGCTCTGAACATAGCGATAGATGATGTAGTGGCGAGCAACCTCGTAGCAGTCGAGACGCATGATCTCGTCCTCGACCAGGTCCTGGATCTCCTCGACCGAAACGGTGTGGCCCGCGTTCTCGCATGCCTCGGCGACGTTTTGTGCCGCGTAAACCACCTGGCGGTCGGTTAGACGAGAGCTCTCCTCGACCTCCAAGTTGGCGGCGCGGATGGCATTGACGATCTTATCGATGTCAAAGACAACCTCGGTGCCGCTGCGCTTGATGATCTTCATCCTCTTGCCTCTTTCGCATCGTAGCCTCATTGCGCTTCAGAGCCAAACGATGCCCGGCAGGGCCTGTCCCTGTCTTGCGGCGCCGTCGCGCAATCTTTGTTCTCGATAAACCATAAGCCTCCATGCGGACATTCCCAGAAGCCGATCAAGCGGCTCAAGGACACGTTCAAAAGAGGCAGTTAAGGTCTTCGTTCTCTGTCCGCCATCTATCATACGACAAAGAGGCATCTATATCCTGTATTCTTTTTTTAGGTCAAACACAACATATAGTGTTTCAGCAGGTCAAAGCAATTAGTCATTTTGCAAACGCATTAAAAATGAAGGGCTCTTGGCAGAGTGCTAAAACGTTATCAGCTCGACTACCTGCACGGCAGTTTTGAAACCCCCTCAACCGCGCCGCTGACAAATCCTACCAAAACCAAGCCGCTCACGCCAAAAGAATCCAAAAGATTATGCTTGACCAACATGTTGCGGTCGAATGCCGGCGGACGGAGCGACAGGACTGTAAACGCTCGGAAGACTACAGCCCCGGCGCCCCGTCCGCCGGCATTCGATAGGCGAGGATCTATTACCTCTCTTCGCGAACCATCATGCGGCCGAGAGCCGCTGTAAAGGGATCGAGCAGCACGCCGGCGATAACCACAAAGGCCCATCCCTTTGTGACGAGGCCGGCCCAACGCGCGAAGAACGTACGGCCTTCAATCGTTCCGAATCCTCCCTGGAAGGCAATCTCGCCAAAACCGATCACCATAAAAAGGAGCGTGGCACCGATGACCGTACCGGCGATCTTGTGTGATGCACTCCCCTGCTCAAAACCAAAAAAGTCCAGGCACATACCAACCGTTTTGCCAAACAGCGGGAGTGCGCTCAGAACCTCGGCGATCACCGTGGCCACGATGAGTTGTCCCCAAAAGCCCGTGGGGCCCGTCAGATCCAAGCCAGGCGCCCCTTCAATGATGGGGAGAAACGCGCAGAGCAATAGCGGGTTAAAGAAGCCGTTGAGAATACCGATAACGCGCCTGACAGGTAACTTCATAGCCGTAAGCCTTTCAAAGTCATTGATAGAAAGAGGGCCGCCGGCATATGTCGGCGGCCCCGATAAAACATGATGTACGGCAAAGCAACTACTCGAGCGGCTACTCCGCCTCGCCGCCGGCCGCCATCTTCTCGGCCTCGGCAAGCTGGGCCGGGGTGAGCTTGCGATACTTAATGGCGCCAAAGACGACACAAGCCGCACAGACGATCATGCCGGCGATGAACTTCTGGTCAATCGTTGCACCAAACGGCGACGTCACGGCCTCAAACACAATGGGAGACAATGCCATGCCAAAGTTGATACCTGCCATGCCAATGGCGAGGTTAAACGCACGTCCCTCGGGGGCAGAGTTGCCGGCGGCAAAATTGCCCTCCAGCGGCACGTAGGTCTCCTTGCCCAGCGCAACGACAAAACCCGCAACGCACAGCACCATAAAGGCGGGCGCAACCAGCGTCAGGCCCAGGCCGACGAGCGTCACGCCCCACGCGATCGGCATAGCCAGGTTCTTAAACTTGGCAAACAGCGGACCGACCAAAAGACCAGCCGCAATACCGGCAACGGTCATAACGGTAGAGGCAAGACCGGCCTCCACGGTACCGCCAAAGCCACGGCCCACGACAAGCAGCGAGACATTGGAGCTAAAGAGCTGGAACGTAAGTACGAACACAAAGCTCATGAGCGTGATAATCGCGACCTCTTTAGGCATATTGGCAAACACGTTGACCTCGCGCTTGGGCTCAAGATGACCCTCAGGAAGGCAAACAGCCTCGATTACGATGAAAATGATCATGATGAAGTACGCCGCATAGCTGTGGAACCACTCGGCAGAACCCAAGATGCCGGAAACCATCGTCCAGATAATGCCGCCCAGTGCAACAAAAGTGGAGTAGATGCCCATGACAAACGAGCGCTGCTTTCCGCCAAAGTAATCCGCGATAAGAGCGTCCGTTGAATTCTGCACGGCACCGAGACCAAGGCCCATGACAGCAGAAGCCGCTAAGACTTGGCCGAGCGAGTCGTGGAACACCAGCACCGAGGCGCCTGCCAGCATCACGATAATGTGACCGACGAGCGTCGTCTTCTTCTTGGACACGCGAGAGGCAAGCTGTGAAGAGACGAGCATGGCGGACAACGCCATCATCAACGGAATGATGCCGATAATCATCTGAACGGCAGCGATGTTCTCGTTGGGAAACGCGGCCGCAACAGAGGCCACGATGGGAACGGGCACGAGCATGCCCATGATGCACATGGCGGCTGCGTAAATGCCCACCAGGTACTTGATCTTGGTTTTATCCATGATCCATCCTTACACTTAAAGAAAAGGGTCGGAGCGGCCAGACATCACCAGCGGCCGCCCCAAACACAGCACTATTAGTCGTTGAATCCGGTGAACACGGGTTCTCCGCTGTACACGAGCGCTTCCTCGACACCATCGAGCACGCGGCAGGCGCCAGACGCCATCGCCTCGAGCTCAAACTCGCCGGGATAAGCCGATACGGGAGCGATCCAAGAGCAGCATTCCTCAATCGAAGCAACGAGCTCCTTGCTGTGGACCATGCCGCCTCCGAGCAAGATGCCGTCGACGTCGCCCTTCAGCACGCAGGCCATCTCGCCAATCCACTTGCAGATTTGGTAAACCATTGCATCCCAAGCGCGTGCTGCAGCCTTATCGCCCGCAGCGGCACGTTCACACACCTCGATGGCATCGGACGTACCCAAAAGGTCAACGAAGCCACCGGTCTTCATGCAATGGGCGCGGGCAACGTCGAGGCCATGTTCCGCCGTATACTTCGCGACCTCGATTGCGGGGACCGAGCCACAGCGCGTCGGCGCCATGGGGCCCTCGCCGCCGACGATGTCGTTGCCGTCGACCATCTTGCCCTTAAGGTGAGCGGAAATCGAAATGCCACCGCCGATATGACAAACAATAAAGTTACACTCGTCATATGCGCGACCGAGCTTTGCCGCGTGACGAATGGCGGTCTCTTTAAGATTAAGGGCGTGCAGGTGCACGTTTCGATACACGCCCTTAATGCCCGTCATACGTGCGAGGTCGCACAGCTCATCGGTATCGGGAGGATTCACCACAAAAGAGGGCTTGCCCGTCTTTGAAGCGAACTCATGGGCAATCTGGGGGCCAAGCTGCGCCGGGTGCTGAATGCCGTTCGCACCGATGCGGGCATGCTCGAGCATGACCTCATTGATGGCATACGTGCCGCCGGGCAACGAAAGCAAGCCGCCGCCGCGACCGACAAATGCATCAAAGTCCTCGAGCTTCAGGCCCGCCTCCCCCAGTGCTCCAAGAATCAGATCGCAGCGATACGGCATCTGAGCCGAAACCCCATCGAACTGGGCGAGGTCCTTCGCATCGTGCGCAACGTTCTTGCTGAGCTTGCACTCGTCACCCTCAAAAACGCCCACCTTTGTGGAAGTGGAACCTGGGTTGATTACCAGGACGCGCCAGGGAGTCTTTTTATCGGACATACCCTAAGCCTCCTTAAGCGCCTGGGCGCGCACGCAGCTCATCACCACGTTGCCGACGATCTCGTCGACGGGCGCAGAGCGCGAGCAATCGCACACGATCCTTTTGAAGCCCTGAAGCATGGGGCCGTAGGCATTGGCACCGGTCAGATTCTGGATGATCTTGACGCCGATATTGCCCACGTTGATATCGGGCCAGATGACCACGTTGGCTTGGCCCGCAACAGCGGACTCACGATGTACCTTCTTGGCCGCAACCTTGGGGTTAATCGCCGAATCAAACTGGAACTCACCGTCGATGGCAAGGTCGGGACGGCGATCGTTGGCAATCTCACGAGCACGGCGCACTTTGTCGACAAGTTCATTATCCATCGAGCCGTCAGTCGAATGCGAAAGCAGCGCGCAACGGATATCCCATCCGGTCAGCGAGCGCACCGTTTCGCTCGACGAAATCGCGATCGAGGCAAGTTCCTCGCTCGTAGGGTCGACGCAAACGGCGGAATCGCCAAAAGCCAAAAGGCCACCTTCGCCGCCGTTCCAGTTGGGAATGTCGGCGATACCGCACGAGCTCACGGTGTCCACCCCGTCGGCAAGGCCGACGATGGTCTGACCCGCCAGGATAATATCGCCCGTGGCGTTATCAATGCCGGCGAACATTACGTCGACATCGCCGAGCACCTGCAAAATCAGGGCGCGCTCAAGCGGACGCGTCATACGGCGCGCGGCGCCCTTGGGCTTAAACTTGCAATCCGGATGCGAAAGGTAGCGCTCGCAGCAGGCGGCGTTCGCCTCCTCGTCGGTCACATCGACAATCTCGATGCCGTCAAGGAAGATGCCGCGCTCATCGGCAAGCTCCTTGAGCTTACCGCCGTCGCCGACCAGCACACATTCGGCAAGATGCTCGGCGGCGATCTTTGCGACCGCCTGCATCATGGTCTCGTTTTCGCCCTCGGGAAAAGCAACGCGCATAGGCTTGGCGGCAGCCTGCTCGCGCAGGGTCTGCATCAGGTCCATGGCAGCTACTCCATCTCTTCGGCAGTGCGCTCGATAAGCTCGCCGATGGTCTTCATGACCATGACCTCGCGAACGGGGACCTCGGCATCGAGCTCGTTCTCGATCATGGAGGTCAGGGCGATCATCTTCATCGAGCCCTTGCCCAGGGTCTCAAACGTCGTCTCGGGGGTCACATCGCCATCGTAGTTGTAAGCGGACTTGGCAAAATCGCAGATCTGCTGAGTGAGTTCTTCGTTCATGATGGTGCCTTTCTAAGATAAAAAGAGGGGCGGCCACGGCGGGCTGGAGACATGGGTCCCGCCGTGGCCTAAGAGAGGAATCGAATTGTTAAAAGGGTGAAAACCTAGTCGTCAAGCTCAAACGTGAGCTCTTTGTAACCCGGTCGATCGATGACCTTGGCATGGACACCAACGGTCTCGCCCGCCATGAGCTTGGCGCGGATCTCGGGGGCCTTCTTCTTGGTAATGCCGTAGATGACGTAGGTGTACTGAGAACCCTCGTCAATATCGACGGCGCCGTAGGCGTACTTGCCATACTCCTTGAGGTAGGGCTTGTCGTTCTGCGGACCAGGCAGGGTAAAATCGATCAGATGGCCGTGACCGGAAACCTGGACCCAATCGGTCTTGTGGTAGCCGCAGGCATTGCAGGCAAGGTGAGGCGGAAACTCGACGGCTCCGCACTCGGGGCACTGACGTGCCCAATAGATGCCCTCTTCAAGACCCGTGTAGAACTTCTTGACCACGGGCTCCATATCTTTGAGTTGCATGAGAATACTCCTTATGGGAAATCGAAAACCGCGGTCGCTTAGGCGACGGTACGAAGAATCTGGCAGCGCACATTCTGAGAACCGCCAAAACCGCGCAGGAAGGCCGTCTCAGGAATCTTCTTCATCTGGGTTGCACCGGCGACGCCGCGCATCTGCTTGACGGCCTCGACGATATCGGCGATACCGGATGCGCCATGAGCGTGGCCGAAGTTGCAACGGCCACCGTGCGGGTTGATGGGCTTATCGCCGTCAAAAGCGGTGCGGCCATCGATCGCATACCTCCAAGCCTCGCCGCGCGGAATATAGCCGCACTCCTCGGCCGAGACGATCTCGGAAGCCAGGAAGAAGTCATTGCACATAAACAGGTCGATCTCATCGGGGCTCACGCCGGTAAGGTCGTAGACCTGCTTGGCAGCAAGCTCGGTAGCCCAGTGCTCGTTGTGAAGCAGGCCGGCTTCGACGGCAGAGGCGCCCGTGCCCAGAACCTCGATAGGTGCATACGGGACACCCATGGCCTTGGCCTTCTCCGTGGGCATCACGACAACAGCGGCGGCACCGTCGCATTTCTTCTCAAAGCCGGTAACGCGCAGGTACTGCGTAACGCGCGGGTTGTACATGCTCTTGAGATACTCGTCGGCGGTATCGAACCCAGCCGCCTTCGCATCCTCCTCGACCGTGGTCTCGTACCAGGCAAGGGGATTCAGGACGGCACCGCGGCGAAGGCTCTTGGTAAGGCCGTTCAGGGCGTCATCGATCTGATCGGCAGTAAGGTCGTACTGCATCGAATACTCGTTGATCCAGTTGTCGAACGACACGCCAAAGGCACCATCGAGCGGGCGACCATACGCGCGGTCATAGATCTTATCGAGCGAGGGAATCATGACGTCGAGCGTAAAGTCCTGGCGAATATGCGAGGGCATGTGCTCAACGGGAAGGGTCGAAGCCAAATCGCAGGCACCCGTAAGGACGACATCGTAGGCACCGGAGGCGACTGCCATCACGGCCTGCTCAAGGGCGACGTAGCCCGTGCAGCAAGCCTCGGAATGATGGACGGAACCCTTGGCGCGAACGCCAAACCAATCGGCAACCTGCATGTTGGGGGTAATGCAATCGCCAACGAGATAGGGATTGGCGCTGCCGTGATAGAAAAAGTCGATATCGCGGGGCTCAAGACCGGCATCGGCAATTGCCTCGAGGGCCGCATAGCCAAACGCCTCGCCCTCGCCAATACCCTGGGTCTCGGGATGTTCCTCAAAATCCTTGAACGGGGTGCAGCCCACGCCTACAATCGAGACGCTGCGCATGTTCTTTCCGAGCGTAACCACTGAATATCACATCCTAATCATGTGAAGGTGTACGGAGTGATGGCGCAGTCCGGCCGCGAGCGAAGGTGAGAGAGCGCTCGCGGCTTTTCTGTGCCGTCACACGTTGAACTACTGCAGTGGTTCTCTTGAACGTGACTTTAGTTTACGAGGGGCAAGACAGGACGTATGGGACAAAAAGGCCCTATGTGTCCCATCATTTGAGACCCATAGGGCAAAAACGTTCCAAATAGCAGGTAAATGGTCTTATCAATAATGCAAGGATTCGGCAAATCATTATGACACCGCCATTGATCTAACCATTTACCCGTAAATAGCGACCGTTCATCCGAGCGTATTATCGAAATCAGGGATCCGCGGATGCCAATGGCGCGATGCATCGTCGACAAAGAGCGGTGCGTAGAACATGCGATTGAGCGCGGCGGCAACGGTTCGTGCCTCAAGGTCAGGCCGGACTTCGAGCCAATACTGGATGAGGTTATGGTGGCCCGCAAGCGCAAAAGCAAGATACAGATCGAGGTCCGTCTCATCCGAAAACGTCGACCGCAAACGATCGCGAAAATAGTCATGCATGAAGATCGTTGCCTTGTGTGCAAACACGGGATCACCGTTATCGCTGTTAAGCGCCAGGACTTTCGAGCGATTGGCCTTGAGGATTTCCATGCGCTTGATCATCGTGGGCGTGGGATCAAGCTGCGCATCACCAAAACGAGCCTCAAGGGCAACGTCGTTAATGTCTTGCATGTTCTGGAGCAGCTCATCTTCAAAGCGCTTGACCACATCATCGACAGAGCGGTAGCAACGATAGAAGGTTGATTTTGATGTATGGGCAAGACGGAGTACGTCGGTGACCTTAATCGATTGCACAGGCGTTGTCGCCATAAGTTCAAAGACGGCGCCTTCGATCCGCGAAGCAATATCGTTTTTAGCGTTCAGTGACATAGAAGGCCTCCCCTGTTGGCGATTGGCTACTATGCTACCCGAAAGGCATGCTCCTCAATGGCGATATGGGGCATAGAACGCGCTGCACAAGAGATGACACACTGGCCAAACACCACCGAGGAAGTAAACCATCCGCTCGGCAACCCGTCTTTGCGGGGATCGATTGAAAAGCCGGACCCCTCCGCCTTCAGGACGGCTTCGATACGCGTCCAAACCCGACACAGCCGAAAGGCGCGTTCCTGCGAATCTGCCGCAGCGTCAATCCACGCCCGTTCCCTTGAGCTCGCCATACGCTCAACCGCAATAGGTACAATCTCATCGACCGCCTCGATATCCACGCCAATAGGTCCTCCGACCGACCGAGCAACATCGGAAACAGCGAGGACGGCCACGCTTCCGCCATGTGAAATGGAAATAGAGGGGGCCTCCCCATCCGCAAGCTCGATCTTGCCGAAAGCAGAACGCGCAAGCTGGGTGTCGTCGAAGACACCCAGGGCGTCGCGGAGCGGCAGACCCACGCCCGCAGCTTCCCTCCGAGACGCAATGGGGAGATCTCCATTGGAGGCACGCGAGGCATAACGTCCCGCGATTGATGCCATATCAACGGTCTCGCCGGGATCGATCGCAGAAACGTCAACGAGGTGCACGGTTATGTTCAAAATGGTCAACCCCACTCGATTGAGATGACAAGGCTAAACTGACGCTCAGAACCGCTCTTTCATGAATCGAGGCACCTTTTGCCGACGATTTGGCGACCCATTTGGCGACCAAAACAAAACAGCCCAGAGGACATAGCCTCTGGGCTGCGAACATTTGGTGGGCGTTAGAAGATTTGAACTTCTGACCTCTTCCGTGTCAGGGAAGCGCTCTCCCCCTGAGCTAAACGCCCAAATGGAGCGGACAACGGGGCTCGAACCCGCGACCCCAACCTTGGCAAGGTTGTGCTCTACCAACTGAGCCATGTCCGCTTACGAGGATTAATTTTACGTGATACCCGCATCCTATGCAAGAACTTTTTTTGAAAAGTTTTGCGACGCCCTCTCGAACCTCGCGAAGACATCAGCCACCACGGAAAGCGCAGGCAAACGCAAACTCGCCGCAAGAGGCCCCTACAACTCAGCGAGCATGATCCAGGCAGAACTGTCCTGCGCGAGCTTGCCGTCTGCAAGCGGTGATGAGGTGAGCAGGACCCTGCCCGCCGGCAGCTCCACGGGTGCTGCACCGAAGTTCGTCACACACGCCCAGCCGTTGTCGCGGCGATAGGCGATGACGCCGCCCTCAGCGCCCTCGGCACCATCCGCAAGGCCGGTGCGCCCGTCAAGATCGAGCCACTTAAGATCGTTGGCGCGCCCGCGCAGCTTGCGCCGCAGCCAGAGGGCGTCACGATAGAGCGCAAGCATCGATGTCGGGTCCGCTTCTTCCCTATCGGCAGCGTAATCGGAAAACCATGCAGGCTGCGGCAGATGGGGCGCCGCATCGGCGTCCGCCGGTGAAAACCCAAACGATCCGCCCTGCACGGGATCGTCCGCTGCCACCCACGGCAGGGGCACACGGCAGCCGTCGCGCCCCTTCTCGCGCTTCGGTCCGTGCGTATTGGTCGCAGTAGGATCTTCGAGTGCGGCCCACGGGATATCGGCCACCTCAAAAAGGCCGAGCTCCTCACCCTGATACACGTATGCCGAGCCCGGAAGCGCCAGCTCAAGCAAAAGGGCCGCCCGCGCGCGGCGCTCACCGAGTTCACGGTCCTCGTCATAAGACGACCCGTCGCGTAAGAGCCAGTCGAGCGCAATCTGGTGGTAGCGCGTCGCCTTGATTTGCGGCAGGGCATAGCGCGTCGCCACGCGCGGCACGTCGTGGTTGGAGAGTACCCAGGTCGAGGCAGAATTGGATTCGATAGCCGCCTTCAAGCCCTCCTCGATTGCAGCGTGCATGTCATCATAGGTCCAAGTGGCCTTGGCAAACTCAAAGTTGAATGTCTGGCCAAGCTCGCTGGGACGCGCGTAGAGATACTGGCGCTCGGGCAGCACCCATGCCTCGGCAACGGCGCTGCGCGGCGGATTATAGCGGTCGAACACGCGGCGCCACTCGCGATAGATCTCATGGACCTCGTTGCGGTCCCACAGCGGATGGGTGCCGTCGCCAACCATGTCATCGCCCTCGGCGAGATGCCACCGGTCGAGGTCATCGCGGTCGAGATCCTTGGCGAGACCGTGCGCCACATCAATGCGAAAGCCATCGACGCCTCGATCGCTCCAAAACGCCAGGACGTCGCAAAAGAACGCGTGAACCTCGGGGCATGACCAGTCAAAGTCCGGTTGCTCGGGCGTAAACATGTGCAGATACCACTGACCGTCCGCAACACGCGTCCAGGCGGGGCCGCCAAAGTTGGCATTCCAATTGGTGGGAGGCAGCTCGCCATGCTCGCCGCGGCCATCGCGGAAGATATAACGGGCGCGCTCGGGCGATCCGGGGCCGGCGGCAAGAGCGGCTTTGAACCAAGGGTGCTGGTTGGATGAATGGTTGGGCACGATGTCGACGATGACCTTGATGCCGTGCGTATGAGCCGCAGCGATCATGTCATCGAAGTCGTCAAGCGAGCCGAGACGTGGGTCGACATCGCAGTAGTCCGCCACATCATAGCCGCCATCGACAAGAGGCGATGGGTAAAACGGGCTCAGCCAGATGGCCTCGATACCCAGCCGCTCAAGATAGTCCATCTGCTGGGTAATGCCCGCGATATCGCCCAGACCCGAACCAGTCGAATCCTTAAACGAGCGCGGGTAGATTTGATAAATCGCGGCATCGGACATCCATGAGCGCGAAGAGGACTTTTCTGTAGCCATGGGGTGCGCCTCCCTTGCAACGAGGTTTTGCGAGATGCCCACGATGATACGCCCAAAGCGGACATTCGCGGCAAACAACGCCACAGACACGCCCCAAAACGCTCGCTCCCCCTCGGGTTCGAGCCCAAGCGACGGGTACGAAAAAGCCCGGCTACCGTAGTAGTCGGGCTGCTGCGTTTGGAGCGGACAACGGGGCTCGAACCCGCGACCCCAACCTTGGCAAGGTTGTGCTCTACCAACTGAGCCATGTCCGCATATGTAAAACAAAACGGGCGCCGGAGCGCCCGGATGTTGCCTGGAGGCGAAGCCCGGATTCGAACCGGGGGTAAAGGCTTTGCAGGCCTCTGCCTTACCACTTGGCCACTTCGCCGAAAAAGGACCGCCTAAACGGTCCAGAAATGCAATGGAGCGGACAACGGGGCTCGAACCCGCGACCCCAACCTTGGCAAGGTTGTGCTCTACCAACTGAGCCATGTCCGCTTGCGGGTTATTAATTTACGCGAGTTGTCCAAAAGACGCAAGTACTTTTTTCAAAAAACTTGTCTGCCGCATGTTCTTAGTAGCTAAACGCGCTAAAGCGATTGGCTAGGCACACGATTCCAGCGCTCCGCTAAACAGCTTCACCATCTGCACGCGCGTGCCGGCGCCGTCCGCACGACGAGCAACCTCCACGTTATCGACGAGCATACGCATAAGCTTGATACCACGGCCGCGCTCCTCAGATGCGACCGGTTCGCTCGTTTCATCGATAGAATAGCCGGCACCTCGATCAAGTACCTCGACCACAACGCGATCGCCATAGGCCTGAACCGTCAGGACGCACCCGATACCGCCCGCATGGTCATAGGCATTACCCAGCGCCTCCCCCGACGCCAATGCGACATCGTAGCGCTCGTCGCGACGCAACGGAAGCGATTCAAGGAGTTCGGCAATGCGATGTCGATAGTATGGAAGATTCTCGATACCCTGACGGACCTCGACGCTCTTACTCCAGCGAGGCAGCTCCCCAACCGGAATGGCGGGAATAGACTCCCGTGCCGGACCCGCAACATGCAGGATGTCGACAAGTCGGGCAATCTCCAAAAAGCGAATAACCTCCTCGGAGGCGTTAACAAGCGAAAGCAGGCCCTCTCGCCTCATAAGCTCTCTAGCACGTGTAAGCAAAAACGCCAAACCCGTCGAGTCGATAAAGCCCACGGCCTGGCAATTGATGACAACGCGACGCACGCCCCGGTCGATCAAATTATCCAACCGTCGGCGCAGCACGGGCACCGAGGCGATGTCGACATCACCCGGTGGCGTCAAAACCGCTATGTCATTCCACTCATTCATACGACCATGGTTCCCCAAAAAAGCCCACTCGATGCATTCGTTTCCCCAACCGTACGGATTCAGCCCGCCCAGCGTCGTCTATGAACGACCCCGTAAAAACTCAAGGGACACCAATGCAATGTCATCGTCCAGCGCCGATTCGGTAAATCGGTCAAGCTCGCCCAAGACCTTGCTGCAAATGCCCGACACGCCCTCACCCGAGACAGAGAGCAGAAGGTCGCGAAGGCGCTGCTCGCCAAAGAAAGCACCCGAGCGGTCACGCGCTTCGATTGTTCCGTCGGTGTACATAAATAGCATGTCACCAGGAGCGAACGTAAACACGCCTGTCTCGTATACCATGCTCTCAAAGGCACCGATTACCCCCGATTGGCATCCAAGCAGCTCGACCTCCCCCCCACGGGCCTCGCCGCCACCCAGCGGCATCGACTCTGGCCTGATGACCATGGTCGGAGGATGGCCCGCCGAACAATACGTTGCGCGTCCGGCTTTAAGGTCAATCTTGGCGATAAAGGCCGTCACGAACGTCTCGACCCTCGAAAAGCCCATGAGCATGCTATTGAGCGAACGAGCCATGCGGGCGGGCCCCGCACCCTCCCAGGCATAGGCCGTCAGGGCCGTCTTGACGAGCGCGGACATCGATGCGGCCTCAATGCCTTTGCCAGACACATCACCAAGAATCATGACGGCGCAGTCGTCGGGAAGTCGGATGAGCGTATAGAAATCGCCGCCGACCAACGCCGAGTTCGTGGCCGACAGGTACACCGAATCGGCGGCGATACCCGGAACATCCCCCAAGGAATTTCTCATGCCGATCTGGAGGGTCTGAGCGATATGGCGCTCCTCGCGCTTTTGAGATTCGCCTTCGTAGATCAGCTCAAAGTCATGCGCCAAGTGCACCAAGTAGTCATATTCAAGGTCATCAATCGGCTCTTGGCTGCCATCACGAAGCAGCAGCGCGCGCGTCGTCGGGCCCTTCGCAACAGAAGCAGGAACAATCGCGTCGTTGCTGTGCTTGCCATCACCCTCAGAGCGCGGGCGCCCCGCCTCGATGCCAAAGTCGACGTAGAGACCCTGGCAAGGCAGACCATGCGCCCTAAGCCAGCCTCCCATAGGCATCGATTCGTCAACGCGAGTTATACGGACGTGTTTAAGGTCCTCGGCACTCGTGCCGCCCAAAACAGATGTCTCAAAGCCATCAGGGCCAGCTCCCAGACGTGCCGCCGGCGTCGTCGTAGAAAAGAAAAGCTTCTCGGGATCGTCCGGCAAAGCAACGCGACTGCCGCCTTCAAAATCTATGGCGTAGGAGTCCAGACTGGCGTCATACTCAATAGGGCAAAAATGGCAGTTGAGCATATTGCAGATCTCGGACGATACCGCCTGGGTAGCCGCGGCGGAATCGTCTAGAAAGGTAAACAACTCATCCCGCAAGACATTGAGCGAGCGGCCAAGCTCGGCCGTGCGACGGGAGCGAAGGCTCGATGCCATGCCGACCAGCTGGATAGACAGGTAATCGCAAATGACCTCGAGCACATTAACGTCATAGGCAAGCGGTGCCTGGGGGCGTTTCCAACCAACTTCCAGCACGCCAAGGATCTGCGTACCGTAAAAAACGGGAAGACAGATTTCACTGCGGTACGGAGGCATATCCTGCATGCGCAACAGATGCTTAGAACGATTATCCAGGTCCATGAACATACCGGATGCGGCTCTATCGCCCTCAAGGTCCTGTTGAATCGACAAGCGACAGGCACGCGACTCACGAAGAACATACGTCGGAATGCCAGCGCCATACGGCATAAATTCGGGAAGGTAGCTATCATGCAGCTCCTTGGAAACACCGCGGAGCTTAAAACCGCCGCTCTCAGAAAAATAAATCGCAGCTCCAGAGGCATCGAGCGTTCCGACGAGCTGATTCAAAACGGTATCGAGCAAGCTGGGGAGCTCATCGGAGCCCACGGTACTCATAATGACCGAAAGGGTACCCGAAAGGCGTTTATTCGCCACCCTAAGCTCCGATAGTGCACGTTTGAGCTGACGATCGTGGGAATACTGCTCTTCGATGCTGTGAAGCGCCACCAGGACGCGCGGCGCGCGGCGTCCAAAGATACGCGGAGGCGTAACGGAACCTGCGCGAACCAAGACGGGAATAAAGGACCCGTCGCTCAGCTTGAGCATCAGCTCACTCTCGCAGCCATCGGTCTCAAACGGCAGACGATGTTCGGTCGCGCGCTCAAAGGCAGACGAGTACAGAACGTCCTTGACATCACCGTTGATGACGTCAGCGCGCTCCTCGCACATCAGATCGAGCAAACGATTATTCACATGCAGAATGGTTCCGTCGAGCTCGCAGATGATGACAGCATCGCTCGTGATCTCGACTAGTTGGGCAACGTCTGCCCACTCGTTGCGTTCAAGCGTTTCCATCGTGGACCCCACCGTCTATCGGTAACAAAAAAGCCTCCGAAGAGGCTTCTCAAATGCGATGGTGTCGGAGGCGGGACTTGAACCCGCATGACCAAAAAGCGGTCACTAGCACCTCAAGCTAGCGCGTCTGCCAATTCCGCCACTCCGACATGCTATGTTGTTAATTCGCGGTTCGCTTTGTTAGACCCGCGCTTTCAACGAGGAAGATAATAACCTATGATTCGAGAACTGTGCAAGCACTTTTTTCAAAAAAGTTTACGAATTTATAAATGCGCTGGTAGATCTGTATGTCCGGGTCGGAATGGGGGCAGCTTCCCAGCGCGTCCTCGGGCATGCGGTACATTTTTATCCGCGCTTCGCGCTACAAAATGTACCGCCCCCTGCGGAATGCGCTGGGAAGCTGCCCCCATTCCGACCCTGCGTTAACATGCTCCAGGCAAAGTTCCTAAACATATTCTGGGGCTGATAAGAATTTAGTGGCTCGGCTTTGCCGAGCCCTTATATGGGGAGGCTGGAGCTAAAGCTCCGGTCTCGCTCAATTTCCTGTTAGATTAAGTGAGCGATCAAGGAATCGCACTCCCCCCGCCGAGTTACCGCAGGGCCCGCCCTGGTGTTACTTTTCAGAACATTCCGCAGGACGCAAGTAACCCCCGCCGCACGAAGTGCGCAGCGGGGGTTACTTGCATGTCCGAGGACGTTCTGAAAAGTAACACCAGGGCGGGCCCGGACGAAAACAACCGACTACAGGTCGATGTGCGATTCCTTGATCGGGAACGGCTCGGCGAAGTGGCACGCGCAGCAGTGGCCCGGTGCAACTTCCTTAAACTCAGGAAGCTTCTCTGAGCAGATGCCCTGCGCGATCGGGCAACGCGTGTGGAAACGGCAGCCGGTCGGCGGATCCAGCGGCGACGGCGGATCGCCAGCGAGGATGATGCGCTTGCGGGTCTTCTGGATATCCGGATCGGGCACCGGCACGGCAGACAGCAGCGACTGCGTGTACGGATGGTGAGGCTCGCTATAGAGCGTCTTCCAATCCGAAACCTCGACCATCTTGCCCAGATACATAACGGCAACGCGATCAGAAATGTGCTGCACGACAGAGAGGTCGTGAGCAATGAAGAGATAAGCCGTACCGAACTTGTCCTGAAGCTCCTTGAGCAGGTTCAGAACCTGGGCCTGAATGGAAACATCCAGAGCGGAGACGGGCTCGTCGCAGATGATCAGCTTGGGCTTCAGAGCGAACGCGCGGGCGATGCCGACACGCTGACGCTGACCGCCCGAGAACTCGTGCGGATAGCGGTTGATGTGCTCGGGGTTCAGGCCGACGACGTCCAGCAGCTCACGGACGCGCTCAATGCGCTCCTCCTTGGTACCCACGCCATGAATGGTCATGGGCTCGGAGACGATCTCGCCGATGGTCATACGAGGATTGAGCGAAGCATAGGGGTCCTGGAAGATGAACTGCATCTCACGACGCATGTCCTTGATCTCATGCTTGCTCATCTCGGCAACGTCTTTGCCCTGGAAGAACACTTTGCCTGCCGTCGGCTTGGTCAGGCGCATGATGGTGCGGCCCGTGGTGGACTTACCGCAACCAGACTCGCCGACCAGGCCAAAGGTCTCGCCCGGATAAATCTCGAATGAAATATCATTCACAGCAGAGACGACACGCTTGGAGAAGCGCTTGGCGAACATGCCGGACTCAGCGGGAAACTCCTTAGAGAGGTGTTCGACCTTCAACAGCGGAGTACGCTCGTTGGTATCTGCCATTACGCCTCGCCTCCCTTCTTGGAATCCTTGCGCGTACGGGACGTCTCAGGAGCGTTCTTGAGGAACTCGGGGTCACCGGAGTAGTGGCACGCAGAGTAATGACCAGACTCGGTAACAACGCGCTCGGGGCGCTGCTTGCGGCACTTGTCCGTCGCATAGGGGCAACGAGGCGAGAACACACAACCCTCGGGCAGGTTCATGAGCGAGGGCGGGTTGCCGTGAATCGGCGTAAGCGGTTTCTTCTCATCGATAGCCTGCTCCGGAATAGAGCGAATAAGGCCCCAGGTATAGGGGTGACGGCTCTCATAGAAGATCTCATCAGCAGTACCGAACTCGACGGGACGGCCGGCATACATAACCATGATCTTGTCGGCCATGTCGGCGACAACGCCCAGGTCGTGGGTAATCATGATGATAGCGTTGCCGTTCTTCTCCTGCATTTCCTGCATGAGCTCAATAATCTGAGCCTGGATGGTAACGTCCAGAGCAGTCGTAGGTTCGTCGGCAATCAGAATATCGGGATCGCAGGCAAGAGCCATGGCAATCATAACGCGCTGACGCATACCGCCGGAGAACTGGTGCGGATACTCATTGACGCGCTTCTCGGGCTCGGGGATACCCACGAGGTCCAAAAGCTCGGTGGCGCGCTTGAGCGCCTCCTGCTTGGAGTAGCCACGGTGCAGACGAAGGCCCTCGCCCACCTGCTTGCCGATCTTATAGACCGGGTTCAAGGAGGTCATAGGATCCTGGAAGATCATCGCGATATCGTTACCGCGAATGTGCTGCATCTCTTCCTCGGTCATCTCGAGGATAGAACGACCGCGATAGCGAACGTCGCCGCCCTCAATCTTTCCCGGAGGCATCGAGATAAGACCCATGATGGTCATGGCGGTCACGGACTTACCGGAGCCGGACTCACCGACGACACCGAGGGTCTCGCCACGATCGAGCGTGTAGGAGACACCGTCGACAGCGCGAACAACGCCATCTTCGGTGTGGAAATACATCTTAAGGTCATCGACCTCGAGCAGATGCTGGCCCTCGGGAACCGGCTGGTCCTTCAGGTCCACATAGTTCTTGTTCTTCTTCATCCTTATGCGTCCTTCATCTTGACGTCGAGGGCGTCGCGCAAACCGTCACCCAGCAGGGTGAAGGCGAGCACCGTCGAGAGAATTGCCAGACCGGGCATGATCATCATCCAGGGAGCAGTCAGAAGATACTGCTGACCGTCCTGAATCATGGAGCCCCACGAAGGCGTAGGCGGAATAACGCCCATGCCGAGGAAGGACAGAGCGGACTCGGTCAGAATAGCGCCGCCGATGTTCATGGTCGCGTAGACCACGATGGAAGCAACGGAGTTCGGGAAGATATGGCGCATAACGATACGGGCATCGGATGCACCCATGGCACGGGCGGCGTCAACATAGTCGTTCTCTTTGACCGTGAGGATCGCGGATCTAAAGACGCGCGCAATCGAAGGCCAGCCGAGAATACCGATGGCGATAAAGACGTTCTGAAGGCCACGGCCGATAACGGCGATCATGGCGACGACGAACAGCACGTACGGGAACGCCAGGAAGATGTCCGCGCAGCGCATGATAATCGTATCCCAGATGCCGCCATAGAAACCGGCAAGGGCGCCCATGACCAGACCGATCACCGTGGAGATGGCGGTGGCCATAATACCGACGGAAAGCGAAACACGTGCACCGTAGATAACACGAACGAGAATGTCGCGGCCAAGGGCGTCGGTGCCAAACGGGTGCTCGGCACACGGAGCCAGCAGCGACGTCTCGGCCATGGTGGTCGAGTCGGAAGCCGTAGGAGAGCCGAGCCAGGGCTTAGCCCACAGGTCGGCGGTCAGGGCAACCAAAACGACGACGATGATCCAGCAGACACCGATAACGGCGAGCTTGTTCTTGCGAAGACGCTTAAAAGCGTCGCCCCACAGCGTGCGGGACTTGGCGGGAGCAGATGCGGCCTTGGTGGCGGTAGCCTGCTCCTGAGACTGAGAATCAGTTTCCTGCATGAGACGTACCTCCCTTAGGCCTTATCCGACGGACCGCCAAGGCGGATGCGCGGGTCGAGGAATGCATAGCTAATGTCGACGAGCAGGTTAATCACCATAACGACGACAACGATGAGCGTAACGCCGCCCATAACGATGGGCCAGTCGCGCATGCTAATGGCGCGGTAGACCTCGAAGCCAATGCCGGGCCAGTTAAAGACCGTCTCGGTCAGGATGGCGCCCGAAAGCATGCCGCCGAAGTCGACACCAATATAGGTAACGACGGGGATGAGTGCATTCTTAAGCGCATGCTTGATGATGATCGCGCGATTGGAGAGACCCTTGGCCTTTGCCGTGCGGATGTAATCCTGGTTCATGACGTCGAGTAGCTGCGAGCGCATGATGCGGGCAGCATAGGCGGTCGAAACCGAAGCCAGCGTGATGGTCGGAAGCACATAGTGCATCCAATCCTGATACTGGGAGCTGGCACCGCCGGCACCCGAGATCGGCATAGAGAATGCGCCGCCGGTGAGATCCTTAAGGATGACGCCGAAGAACAGCTGCAGCAGCATACCGAGCCAGAAAGCAGGGACGGCAACGAGGATCGACGTGGTCAGCGTTACCAAAATATCCCAGAAGGAATAACGCTTTACCGCCGAAATAATACCCGCACCGATACCCATGATTGCCTCGAGCACGATAGCGCACGCGGCAAGTTTGACCGTATACGGATACTTCTGGGCAAAGATTTCCGTAACCGGCAGCTTGCGCTGGTACGAATTGCCCAAATCGCCATGAAGCAGACCGTTCATGTAATACAAATAACGGTCCACGAGCGACGTTTGAACGGGATCGCCGTTCTCGTCAAGGATCGCGTTGCCGTCCTCGTCCGACTGGACCAGGTGATAGCGCACGCGAAGCTGAAGCTCCACCTCGGGGGACAGAGCCTTGTCTCCACCGATCAGCTTGATCGGATCTCCCGGCACAATATTCTGGAGGGCGAACAGAATCAGCGTAACGCCCAAAAATACCGGGATGAACTGAAGCACACGTTTAACGATGTACTTACCCATACCACTCCCCTATCTAGGGATTAACCTAAATGGGATGCCGATCGCCAGACCGGCATCCCAAAATTACCATCAGCCAGTTTACCCCAGGTTAGGGGGAACTGTATGTTTCCCATGAGGTCTACGTAAATACTTGACCCTCACGGAAGCTGCAAACTCTTAAGCGAGCTCAGCGGTACTCAGATCGGCGTGCTTCTGCGGATCGACATAGAGGTGCTTGACACGGTCGGAGCCAGCGATGGTGTGCGTGTAGAACATCACCGGGATAACCGGGCAGTCGGCAGCGACCATAGCGTCGGCCTCCCGCATCTTGGCGATGCGCTCGTCGTCGTCAACCGTGGTGCGGGCCTCGTCGACCTTGGCATCGAACTCGGGGTTGCTGTAACCGGAACGGTTGTCGCCACCGAGGGAGTCGGAGTGGAACAGCGGGTACAGGAAGTTGTCCATGATCGGGTAATCGGCGATCCAGCCCAGACGGCCGAACTGATAGTTGAAGTTCTGATACTGCTCGAGCAGGGCAGACCACTCGGGAGTATCAGAGACGGCGGTGACGCCCACCTTGGCGAGGTCGCCGATGATGGACTCCATGATCTCCTTGTGGCCACCGTCCTGGTTGTAGGACAGGGTCACATTGATGCCACGATCGCCGTTAGCGCCAGCGGGAGCGACCTTGTCGAGGTACTCGTTAGCCTTGTCGACGTCATAGGCGGCAAACTCCCATGCGCCCTCCTTGTAGCCAGCGATTCCCGGAGGAACAATACCGTCGGCGGGGGTACGGGTACCCTTGAAGATGGTCTTGCAGATGGCCTCACGGTTGATGGCCAGGGAGATGCCCTTGCGCAGGTCGGCGTTATTGAACGGCTCGGCCGTGTTGTTGCAGGTCAGATAGTAGGTGGAAGGCTCGGCACCGAGCAGCATATGCTCGCCGTCACCCATGGTGTAGCCGTCCTTGGACTCGCCACGGTCCTTCTTTGCGGCGTCGATCTGAGCAACGGGAACGTCGCAGACATCGAGGTTACCGGCCTGGAACTCCTTGTAAGCGGTCTCCATGTCCTTGATGACCTGGAAGTGGATGGCGTCGATCTTGGCCTTGTCGCCATAGTAATCATCGAACTTCTTGAGGTTGATCTCCTGGCCATCCTCCCACTTACCGTCCATCATGAACGGGCCGTTACCGACCGGGGCAAGGTAGAAGCTCTTGACATCGGACTCGGCGCACTCGGGAACCGGGGACAGAGCCGGGTGAGAGGCGACGAAGGGGAAGTCGGCGTAGGCAGAAGTCAGCTTGACGACGAGGGTCTCATCGTCGGGGCAAGTAACACCGCTGAGCTCGGTAGCGTTGCCGGCAAGCAGATCGTCATAGCCCTCAACCATGGAAAGGTGATAGGAGACCTCGGAAGGACCATACTCGGTGGCGATGGCCGACTTGGTGTTGACCAGGCGCTCCCAACCGAGCTTGAAGGACTTGGAGGTAACGTCGTCACCGTTGTGGAACTTAGCCTTCTTGATCTTGAAGGTGAACTCGGTGGCGTCGTCGTTAGCCTCAAAGGACTCGCAAGCCAGCGGAACGATCTCGCCCTTCTCGGGGTCGTACTCCGTCAGAGCGTCGAAGAGCTGGTACTCGACCTGAGTGCCCTGATCCTCCTGGACGTTGTAGGGGTCGATGCAGACCGGGTTGTTGATGTAGAAGTTCAGCGTCGAACCGGACTCAGAACCGGAAGCGTCGCCGCCCTTCTTGCCGCATGCGGCAAGAAAAGCCATGGAGCTCGCAGCGAGGGTGCCGCCAACAAAGGCGCGACGACCCATAACGGGCTGGTGGAACATAGAATCAGCCATGCCATCCTCCTTATGAGATAGGACAAAGTGAATTCGGCCGGGCAACGTCGAGACAGCCCAATCGAACCATTCAAACGCGGTCCGCTGTTATGGCTGGTTATGCAATGCGGGCCAACGTTTTGCAATACAGTAGCGCATTTTATGCACAATTTGGCGCTGATTCCGGTTAACGGTCGAGAATTTCTTTAGTTGGGCGAAGTATGTGGGGATATTTTGGCTCTGTTACAAGTCTGTAAACAAAAAGGGCCCCGCACATGCGGGACCCCTTACAAACGTATATACGCCGATGCTTAGTAGCCGACGATGCCCTGCGGGAAGAAAAACATGCACAGAACGACACACACGGCAAAAACGACGGCCATAATTACCGTCAGGCGATCGAGGTTCTGCTCCATGACGCCCGTGGCAGAGCTGGAGTTATACAGCGAGCTAGCGATCATATCCGAAACGCCGGTGCCCTTACCGGAATGCATCAGAACGAGAATCGTCAGCGCCACGGCAGAAACAGCCCAAACGACAAACAGAAGAATCTGAAACGGACCCATAGATAAGCTCCTTAATAGAACAATTCAAACTCTAGTACTGTACCACAACCTCCAACACTCCCCCACCTGCCATTTAGGGACGGGGTAGAAATGGCAGAAATACCAAAAAGGGGGTCGTCCGGTTGTGGACAACCCCCTTACTAGAAAACGGTATTTGTTTTCTATTAGGCCTCGGTGGCGAGCACGCGACCCGTCATCTCGGCGGAAGGCTCAATACCAGCCATGGTGAGCATGGTCGGAGCGATATCGGAAAGACGGCCGTCCTCGATACCGGTGAGCTTGGCCTTATCATCAACGATGATGAACGGCACGCGGTTGGTGGTGTGAGCCGTAAACGGATGCTTGGAACCGTCGGAAGCAACGTCAAACATGTGATCGGCGTTGCCATGGTCGGCGGTAATCAGCGCAAAGCCGCCCTTGGCGAGAATCGCCGGGACAACCTTGGACAGAGCATCGTCAACAGCCTCGACGGCCTTAACGGCGGCGTCGAACACGCCGGTGTGACCAACCATGTCGCAGTTCGCGAAGTTCACGATGTAGAAATCAGCGCGATCCTCGTTAATAGCGGCGACGAGCTTCTCGGTAACCTCGGGAGCGCTCATCTCGGGCTGCAGATCGTAGGTAGCAACCTTGGGGGAAGCGACGAGCACGCGCTCCTCGCCCTCCTTGGGCTCCTCGATGCCGCCGTTGAGGAAGAACGTCACATGGGCGTACTTCTCGGTCTCGGCGGTGTGCAGCTGCTTCAGGCCATTGGCGGCGATAACGTCGGCCAGAACGTTCTCGGGGAATGTCTTGGGGAAGGCGACCTCGACGTCAAACGTCGGATCGTACTCGGTCATCGTCACAAAGTGCGAAAGCTTAATCTGCTCGCGCTCAAAGCCGTCGAACTCCTTGTCCGTGAACACGCGAGTCATCTGACGAGCGCGGTCGGGACGGAAGTTGAAGAAGATGGCCGCGTCGCCCTCGTGAATGCCCTCGTTGTGGGCAGCGAAGGGCTCGACGAACTCGTCGCCGCGCGGATCCTTCTCGTAGTAGGCCTTGATACCGGCAACGGGGTCGGTATCGGCATCGGACGCGTTGACCATGACGTCGTAGGCACGCTGGATGCGCTCCCAGCGGTTGTCGCGGTCCATGGCCCAATAGCGGCCCGAAACGGTGGCAACGCGAGCGTCGCAACCGGTCTCCTCGGAAATCTTGGCCAGGAAAGCGCAGAACTCGCTCATGTAGCCGGCACCGGACTGCGGGTCGACGTCGCGGCCATCCATGAAGGCGTGGACGCGAACGGTCTTGACGCCATGCTGGGCAGCCATCTTGACCAGAGCCTCGACGTGGTTCATGTGAGAATGAACACCGCCAGGGCTCATAAGGCCCATGAGGTGCAGGGTCTTGCCTTCGGCCTTGACGTCGTCCATAGCCTTGACGAAAACCTCGTTCTTGGCGATGGAGCCGTCCTTGATGGCGTTGTTGATGCGCGAAAGCTCCTGGAACACGATGCGGCCGGCACCGATGTTGAGGTGACCCACCTCGGAGTTGCCCATCTGGCCGTCGGGAAGGCCCACGTCCTCGCCCGAAGCACCGAGCGTGGTGTGAGGATACTTCTCGTACAGGCTATCAAGGAAGGGCGTCTTGGCAGCGGCGACGGCGTTCTCGCCATCAGCCGGAGCAAGGCCGCAGCCATCCATGATGATCAGGAGTGCAGGAAGATGACGCTGTGCCATATGTCCTACTCGCCTGCCTTGACGACCATAGAGGCGAAGTCGGCAGCCTTGAGCGAAGCGCCGCCCACGAGGGCGCCGTCAACGTCAGGCTTGGCGACGAGCTCGGCAATGTTGCCGGGCTTAGCGGAACCACCGTACAGGACGCGGATACCGTCGGCGAGCTCCTCGCCGAACATCTCCTTGAGGGTCTCACGGATAGCGCCGCAGACCTCCTGAGCGTCCTCGGCGGTAGCGGTCTTGCCGGTGCCGATAGCCCAGATGGGCTCGTAGGCGACGACGACCTGCTTGGGGCAGGTGATCTCAAGACCAGCAAGGCCAGCCTTGACCTGGTTCACGACGTGCTCGACATAGGTGCCAGCCTCGCGGACCTCGAGGGACTCGCCGCAGCAGAAGACGGGAACAAGACCGGCGGCAACGAGGGCCTTGGCCTTCTTGTTCTGATCCTCGTCGGTCTCGTGGAAGTAGTCGCGACGCTCGGAGTGACCGATGATGCAGTAGGTGCAGCCAGCGGACTTGAGCATGTCGCAGGAGGACTCACCGGTGAAGGCACCCTTGGCCTCCCAGTACACGTTCTGAGCACCGAGGGCGATGGGGGCAGCCTGAATACGGTCATGAACCGTGGTGATGTCAATGGTCGGAGGGCAGACGAGCACCTCGACGCCAGCCGGAACCTCGGGCAGAGCCTGAGCCAGCTCGTCGGCGAGCTTGGCGGCCTCGGCGACGTCGTTGTTCATCTTCCAGTTACCAGCGATAAGAAGGGTGCGATTAGGCATCGAGAAGCGCCTCCACTCCGGGCAGGGCCTTACCCTCGACGAGCTCCATGGAAGCGCCACCACCGGTGGAGATCCAGCTCATCTTGTCGGCCAGGTTGAACTTGTTGACAGCCGCGACAGAGTCACCACCGCCGATGATCGAGGTGCAGTCGGCCTCGGCGACGGCCTCGGCGATAGCCTGGGTGCCGTGAGCGAAGTTGTCGAACTCGAAGACGCCCATGGGGCCGTTCCAGAACACGGTCTTGGCGCCCTTGACGGCCTCGGCGTAGAGCTCCTCGGTCTTGGGGCCGATGTCCATGCCCTCACGATCGTCGGGGATAGCGTCGGAAGCGACAACCTCGGGGACAGCGTCCTCGCCAAAGTGATCGGCAACGCGGTTGTCGATGGGGAGCAGGATCTTAACGCCCTTCTCCTCGGCCTTCTTGAGCATCTCGCCAGCGCGCTCGACCCAGTCCTCTTCCTTGAGGGACTGACCGACGGTCAAGCCCTGAGCCAGGAAGAAGGTGTAGGCCATGCCGCCACCGATGATCAGGGTGTCAGCGGAGTCGATGAGGTGATCGAGAACGCCGATCTTGGAGGAAACCTTGGAACCGCCGACGATAGCGACGAAGGGACGCTCGGGCTCGGCGAAGATGCCGGTCAGCGTGTCGACCTCCTTCTCGAGCAGGAAGCCGGCGACGGCAGGCAGGTAAGCGGCGGGGCCCACGACGGAACCCTGGGCGCGGTGAGCGGTGCCGAAGGCATCGAGAACGAAGACGTCACCATAGGAAGCGAGCTTCTTGGCGATCTCGGGATCGTTCTTCTTCTCACGCTTGTCAAAACGGACGTTCTCAAGAACGAGGACCTTGCCCGGCTCGACGGCGGCGACGGCCTCGGCGGCTTTCTCGCCATAGGTGTCGGCAACAAAGGCAACGTCCAGACCAGAAAGCTCAGCGAGCTTCTTGGCGACGGGCTCGAGGGAGAGCTCGGGCTGGAAGCCGGTGCCATCGGGACGGCCGAGGTGGCTCATGAGGATGACGCGAGCGTTGTGCTCAACGAGGTAGTTGATGGTGGGCAGGGCAGCCTTGATGCGGGTGGTGTCGCCAACGACGCCATCCTTGATAGGCACGTTGAAGTCAACGCGGACGAGAACGCGCTTGCCGTCGACATCGATGTCGCGGACGGTCTTCTTGGTAAAGGCCATGTTTGCTTCTACCTTTCGTACGTGTCTGCCTCCCATTACGGCAGACGATTTCCTATAAAAAGGGCGCGACCCTAGGGTGTAAGCCCTATAAGGCCGCGCCCTTCTTTAGACGCTCAACGAGCTATTCGCTAAAAGCTAAATTAAGCAACGAACTTCTCGAAGTACTTGATGGTGCGGACCATCTGAGAGGTGTAAGAGTTCTCGTTGTCGTACCAAGAGGTGACCTGAACGAGGGTCTGGCCGTTGCCGAGATCAGAGCACATGGTCTGAGTGGCGTCGAAGATGGAGCCGTGGGTCTCGCCGATGATGTCGGTGGAGACGATGTCGTCCTCGTTGTAACCGAAGGTCTCGGAGATGGTGGCAGCGTAGGCCTTCATAGCGGCGTTGACCTCGTCGACGGTGACCTTCTTGTCAACGACAGCGTAGAGGTTGGTGATGGAGCCGGTCGGCGTCGGGACGCGCTGGGCGGCACCGATGAGCTTACCGTTGAGCTCGGGGAGAACCAGGCCGATAGCCTTGGCAGCACCGGTGGTGTTGGGGACGATGTTGACGGCGCAGGCGCGGCTACGACGCTTGTTGCCCTTGCGCTGCGGGCCGTCGAGCGGCATCTGGTCGCCAGTCCAGGCGTGAATGGTGGTCATGATGCCGGACACGATGGGAGCGAAGTCGTTCAGACCCTTGGCCATCGGGGCGAGGCAGTTGGTGGTGCAGGAAGCGGCGGAGATGATGTTGTCCTCAGCGGTCAGCGTCTCGTGGTTGACGTTGTACACGATGGTGGGCAGATCGCTGCCGGCCGGAGCGGAGATGACGACCTTCTTGGCGCCAGCGTTGATGTGGGCCTGAGCCTTAGCCTTGCTGGTGTAGAAGCCGGTGCACTCGAGAACGACGTCGACGTCGAGGTCGCCCCAAGGCAGGTTGTTGGCGTCGGCCTCCTTGTAGATCTTGATCTCCTTGCCGTCAACGGTGATGGAATCCTCGCCAGCAACGACCTCGTGATCGCGAGCGTAGTTGCCCTGCGTGGAGTCGTACTTCAGCAGGTAAGCGAGCATATCGGGAGAGGTGAGGTCGTTGATAGCGACGATCTCGGAGCCCTCATGACCGAACATCTGACGGAAAGCCAGACGACCGATGCGACCGAAGCCGTTAATAGCAACCTTTACTGCCATTGTGTCTCCTTTCGTAAGGCCCCCGCAAGCTACAGCGCCTGCCGTTGAGGCCCACAAACTAACCACTCGCCTAATATACCTTTTTTTGGACTTGAATTTCACGAGAATGCTCGAAATTGAAAATCAAATTTACGTTAAAACGTTTTAAAGAATAAAACAGCAGTTAAATCCGTATATACGCCGATACTTTAAACTACCTGTTTGCTTCAATGAGCTTTTCAAGCCTCAAAACTCGATGGTAGAGGGCCGACTTTGACAAGGGAGGGTCAGCCATCTCCCCCAAATCACGCAGCGACAGATCGGGATAGCGCTCGCGCAGGTCGCAAAAGACCGCCAAGGCATCCGGAAGCGCATCGCGAAGGCCACGCTGCTCGAGCTCATCGATCAACGCAAGCTGATGTTGGGCAGCGCCCGCACTTCTGGTCTGATTGGCCAGCTCGGCATTCACGCGACGGTTTACGTCGTTCTTAACCAATTTGACCGCGCGCGCTTCCTCAATCTCGGCAACGCTGCGCTTGGCTCCGACCAGCTTTAGGAGCTGCTCGATCTCCTCGGCGCTCTTAATGTACACGGCATAGGACCCGCGCCGTGCGTTGACGCGCGCATGGACCCCAATCTGCTCCAGCAGATCGCAGAGCCCCTTGGCATATTGCTCGCCCTGCACCGCGATCTCCAAATGAAAGTCGCCGCGGGGATCGGCCACGAAACCGCCGGCGATGAGCGCGCCGCGGATGTAGGCAAGTCTACAGCAGGGACGGGCAACGATGTGCCGGGGAACACCGGCGACGAGCCCTCCCCTGCGGTCTAGAATGCCCAGCAGCACCAGAGCCTTGTCCAGGTCGGGTTGATCGGGCAGGGTAATGAGATAATTACGGACCTTATGCAAGACCGATTTACGAACGGTGAATTCCGTTTTGAGCTTAAGGATGCGATGTGTCAGCGTGATCATCGTGCGCGCGACGGCTCCCGTCTCAGTCGCAACCGTCAAACGATACCGCCCAGAGCCGGTAAGCGAGAGCGTACCACTCACGCGCGTGAGGGCGGCAAGTGTCGACAAGTCGCAGTATTCACATTCGGGTTCGCAGCGCGCAAGCTCGTCGCGCACCTCAGCGGTAAACGACATGCAGGCCTATGCCTTCGTGTTGGCGCGCGACAGATCGCGGTGGGAGATGCTCACGTGATACTGGGCGCCTTCCAGGTAACGGGCCGTGGCCTCGGCAATGGCGACGCTACGGTGCTGTCCGCCCGTGCAGCCGATGGCGATAGAAAGCTGCGGTTTACCCTCCGCGATATAGCCCGGCATCACCGTATCGAGTAGCTGTGTCCAAGCCTTCCAAAACTCCTGCGTCTTGGGATGGTCCAGAACAAAATCCGAGACCTTTTTATCGAGACCGGTCATCGTGCGCATCTCGGGATCGTAGAATGGATTGGGCAGGAAGCGGACGTCGATCATAATGTCCGCCTCGACGGGCATGCCGTGCTTAAAGCCAAACGAGAACACATGGACGTCCATGAGCTGTTGGTCGGACAGTTCGGAAAATGCCATACGTAGCTTGTTGCGCAGCGCAGAGGTGCGCAGACGGCTCGTGTCGATAATCATATCGGCTCGATCGCGCACGCCCTGCAGCTGAAGGCGCTCGCGCTGAATGGCATCGGCCGTAGTCTCCCCCGGTTTGGCAATGGGATGACGGCGGCGGTTTTCGCTATAACGACGGATCAGCACCTCGTCAGAAGCCTCTAGGAACACGATGTCGCAGCTCATCTCGCGTTCTTCGAGCGCGGCGACCGCATCGAGCAACTCGTCAAACAGTCCCTGGCTACGCAAATCGCAGGTGACGGCGAGATGCCTGCCCACGCCCGTATTGATGCCGACGAGCTCGGCAAGCTGGGCGATCAGACGCGGAGGCAGGTTATCGATGCAAAAATAGCCCATGTCCTCGAACACGTGCATGGCCTGCGTGCGGCCCGATCCGGACATTCCGGTGATGATGACGATATCGGGGATGCGCTCCGAGCGCTCCGCCGCATCCATGGCATCTCCCTTTTGCATGTGTTGCCTCCCGAAAACAAGCGCGGGACCCAGCAACCCGGATCCCGCGCGGTCAATTGCCTATATTGAGTATACCGCCCCGAGCGGATACGAGGCCTGTCTTACGCCTCAAGCGCAGCCTTGAACCAACTCGTAATACTCGTGGGATGCGTGATGGCAGTGCCGACGACAACGGCCCAAGCGCCAGCATCGATCGCGGCGCGAGCCTCCTCGGGCGTGTGCACACGGCCCTCGCAGATGATGGGAAGACCGGGGAATTCCTCGGTCGCCTGACGCAGAAGCGGAAGATCGGGGCCATCGGCCATGGTGCAGTCGATGGCGGCGACACCATGAGAAAGCGTGGTGGATACAAGGTCGAAGCCCATATCAACCGCACGGCGAATGTCCTCGATGGTGGCACAATCCGCCATCAGGAGCACACCCTCCTCGCGCAGCGGACGGAAGGTGTCCTCGACGGTCTTGCCATCGGGACGCGGACGATCGGTGGCATCGATCGCCACGATATCGGCACCCGCGGCAACGCAGGCGCGAGCGTGACGCAGCGTCGGCGTGATGTAAACGCCCTCGTGCCCATCCTTCCACAGGCCGATAACAGGAACCTCACAGCGACCCTTAATGGCGGCAATGTCGGCAAGGCCCTGACAGCGAATGGCGGCGGCGCCGCCAAGCTCGCAAGCGCGAGACATTTGAGCCATGGTCTCGGGCGTACGAAGCGGCTCGCCCATATACGCCTGAACGCTCACGACGAGCTTGCCCTTCAGGGATTGAATCAAAGGATCAACGGTCATGTGCGACTCAACCTTTCTCAAAACAGCCTTCTGAGACGCCGCACCTTGACGTTCAAACCGTCGCTCGCGTACCGAAGTACGCTTCGCTCCTCTTTCACGTCAATCTGCGGCACCTCAGAAGGCGCACTTGGTAGTTATGTTTACTTCAACGACGCAAGAAGGTGTTCGGCGGCACCGATGAGCGGAGCATCGCCCTCCAGAGAACCGATGAGGATCGGCGTGTCCTGAAGCGGATCGAGCGCCTGGCTGGCATAGCCCTCGTGCACCGAATCCTTCCACGTCTGCGAACGCCAATCGGGACCTTGGTGAATCACGCCACCCGAAAGCACGATGACCTCAGGGTCCAGGATGTTAGCGAGCGAGCCCAAGCTGGCACCCAACGCAAAGCCGGCATCATGGATGACCTCGGTCGCCTTTGCGTCGCCTGCACGGCACAGGTCGTTCACATCGCGACCGACCGAAGGACGGCTGGGGTCGACACGGCCAAAGCGCTCATCGTACATACGACCAATGGAAGTGCCCGAAGCAACCGACTCCAGATGGCCGGAACGCCCGCAGGCGCAGGGAATGCCGGCGGCAGCCGAGCACTCGATGTGGCCCATATGGCCAGCAGCACCATGGAAGCCCTGCATCACGCGGCCGTTCTCGACATATGCGCCGCCGATGCCCGTACCGATGCCAAGACACAAGACGGAGAACTTGCCCTTGCCGACGCCCCAGTGGGCCTCGCCCAGAGCATGAGCCTGCACGTCGCCTACAACGGCAACGGGAAGACCGAGATCCTCGCGCAGACGCGGCCCCAACTGAACGCCGGACCAGCCGGGCATGATCTCATTGGCATACGCGATGGCGCCCGTCTTGGGATCGACGACGCCGGCGGCACCGATACCGACGCCAAGGACCTCGACATCGGGATTTGCCTCGAGAGCAGCCTTGATGGACGCCTCGATACGCTGGAAGACGGCCTCGCCGCCCTCTTGGGCCTCGGTGGGAACCTCGGCCTCAAAAACGGGATGGGGCACACTACCGTCAGCCGGGTACTCCATGATGGCAGTCGCAATTTTAGTTCCGCCGATATCGACAGAGCAGACGTACTTGTTCTCCATGTCGCTCTCCTTCGGAGATAAAAACAACTACAGGAAATGCGCCGTCAGGCTAGCCGTCACAGCGCAGTAAAGGTTTTCCTGGTGCCCAAGATCGCCGAGAAACCGTGTGGCCATTGACCTAATAGTCATGGCCACACGGTTGAGGTGCGAGGTCGGGTGCCTGGGAAGCTTTACAGGAGACCGTTGTCCTGAAGGACCTTCCTAATCGCCTCGACGTTCTCGCCGGTCATGGCCTTCACCGGGCGCGGCATGGTCGGGCTGTCGAAGATACCCATGAGGTTCATAGCGGTCTTGAAGGCGCCGACGCCACCGGCATAGCCCTGGACGCCCGAGGTGACGTCCCAGATGTGCGAAATCTCATTGAGGCGATCCTGCTCGGCCTTGACGGTAGCCCAGTCGCCGGCCTGAGCGGCCTTCCACTGGCGCACGTAGCCCTCGGGCTCAACGTTGGCAAGGCCCGGGACAGAGCCGTCGGCGCCACCGAGGTAAGCGCCGTCGACAACGACCTCGTGACCGGTGAGGATGCTCATCGGATGGCCATTCTTCTCGTTCTCCTGAACGAGGTAGCGGAACGAGATGTCATCACCCGAGGAATCCTTGACGCCAGCAAGGACGCCCTCGGCGCCGAGCTTGGCAAGGAGCTTCCAGGGGAGCTTGGTGTGAACGCACACGGGAATGTCATAGGCAAAGATGGGCAGGTCAAGCTCCTCGTGCAGGATGCGGAAGTGCTCCTCGACCTCGGTCATGCCCTGCAGGGCATAGAACGGGCAGGTGGCGACAAGCGCATCGGCGCCCAGCTCCTGAGCGACCTTACCGTGCTCGATCATGCGCTCGGTCTCGGTATCGATGATGCCGACCAGAACAGGCACGCGGTGATCGACGATGCGCACGGCCTCGGCGATAATCTGGCGACGGCGCTCGTCGGTGGAGAAGACGACCTCGCCCGAGGATCCCAGGAAGAACAGGCCATCGACGCCGGCATCGATCATGCGGTTGATGCTGCGCTCAAAGGAGACAACATCGAGCTGGTGATCTTCGGTATCGGGAACAACGACGGGAGGGATAACGCCGGTGAATTTCTGAGTTGCCACAAGAATCTCCTTAGTTGTCTGGCGGGCGGCCCTATGCCACCCACTCTTGTTGGCAGTGTCCAGGCCGTCTAGGCCAAAGAACACGGGTAGAACGTTTGGTTAAAAAAGTCGATGACTTCGTTTTCGAACGCATTGATGCGCTCATGAGCGTATTTGGCATAGATGACATGCCTCCGGTCACACTCAAGACCGTTGAATACGGCAAACTGGCCCTTGGGATCGCTCACGACATCCATGAGCGATGTGCCCATGAGCACCGATCCACGCACCCGAGACGACAACGCCTCGAGGCCACCGGGAATTGGATTGGCAACCGCCGTGCAGGCGAGGCCCCGCTCGTCCAGAGCAGAAACCGCCAGCGCGACTCCGCCGCCAAGGCCCTCGCCCCATGCAAAGATGCGGTCGGGGTCCACGCCATCAAGATTGCGCGCCACCTCCGCCATCGCGCAACCCCAACGGACGCGCTTGACAAAAGCAGGAGAGGCAATCCCCTGCTGCAGCTCGCTGGATCCAATCGCCTCATCGTCCAGCGCAAGCACGGCATATCCCATGGCCGCAAACCTCGTCATGTGATGCCATCCCCGCACGGGTCGGTCGATGTCGTGAAACATCAGACATAGCGGCACAAGCTCGGATGCTCGGGCGCGACCGGCAGGCTCGATCAAACGCGCGTGGACCACATCGCCACTAAGCTCAAAGGAAACCTCGGAGTAGCGGGCATACGGATTGGCGAAATCGATCGCCGTAATACTCGGCCCGCAAACCTCAAGGTCCGAAGCGGCTATCTCTAATTCGGAAACATCCGCAGAAGCATCACCGCGCCAATCCCGGAAATCAGCGAGCCTTGACGAGACCGTTCCGGGAATCCCCACAAGGTCGGAGACAATCAGCTCATTGACATTGCTCTCGCACTTAGACATGAGCCTCCCCTCCCTTGCAGAAAAACGGAATGATCAGATCGTCAAAATCCTGAATCTCCTCGTGGCCAAAGCCTTCAAAGAACTCATGACGCTTTTCACAGGTCAGGTTGTTATAGACCGCAAACTGCGTCGCTGGCGGACAGACGGTATCGGCTGTGCCGGTGCCAAACAGCACGGGGCATTTGACCATAGGGGCAAAGTTCTTGGAATCGAAGTACGCCAGCTTGGCATAGGCTTCGTCGATACGAGTCGAGTCCTCGTCAAACCAGCGAGACCAATAGCGCAGGCCCTCGTAGGCAATGTCGTCGGCATCTAAATCCCAGACCAGGCGGAAATCCGACAGGAAGGGATAGAGGATGGCGGCGCGATTGATAAGCTCGCTGTTAAGTGCACAGGTCGCAATGCCCAAACCGCCGCCCTGCGACGCGCCGTTCACAAACACACGGGCAAGATTGATGCCCTCGAGCTCGCGAACGATGCGACACAGGATGCGAATATCTTGGTGCAAGCGGACATAGTAGAGGTTGGCCGGGTCGCCGTCGATACCGGCGACGATATGGCCCGCGACCGTTGTGCCCTCAAATCCACCAATGTCCTCGGAGGGACCTCCTTGACCGGGGCAGTCGAGGGCGATGAGTGCCATGCCCATGCCCGCAAACGACGCCTGCTCAAACCAGCTGCGGCTTGCACCCGGATATCCATGGAACTGAAGTACCAATGGCACGGGCTCGTCCGAGACGGGTTTAAGGTACTTGGCATGCAGGCGAGCGCCACACATGCCGGTATACCAGAGGTCGAAAAGCTGGCAGGTCACGGCATCTGTGACCGATGCCGTCTCGATCGCATAGTCAAGCCCGACCGCGTCGGCCTCGGCCATGCGATCCTTCCAAAAGAGATCGAAATCTGATGGACGGGGCATGGCGCCTCGATATTCACCAAATTGATGTTGTAGCTCCTGAGCACTTGGCATGGCTCGTGAACCCAACCTTTCGAAATCGCAACGGAGGTGCGCCCGGCAAGGGAACCGGGCGCACGGGAGGGAAAGCGAGGCTACTCGCCGAGCTTGGGATGCAGCAGCGACGGCGCAGCGCCGAGCAGCATCTTGGTATAGGGGTCCTGGGGGTGCTGGAAGACCTGCTTGGCCTCGCCCTGCTCGACGATCTTGCCGCCATTCATAACGATGATGTCGTCAGAGATATAGCGGACCGTCTGGATGTCATGGCTGATGAACACCATGGCCAGGCCGAGCTCCTTCTTAAGGTCGGTCAGCAGGTTCAGAATCTGCGCGCGGACCGAAACGTCCAGAGCCGAGGTGGGCTCGTCGGCGATGATGGCATCGGGGTTCAGCGACAGGGCACGGGCAATTGCGACGCGCTGGCGCTGGCCGCCCGAAAGCTGGCCGGGAAGAACCTCGGCCGCGGAGCTGGGCAGACCGGTGAGCTCCAAGAGCTCCTTGACGCGCTTCTCCTGCTCGGCCTCGGTACCCAGGTTGTGGACGCGCATGGGGTCGAGCAGTTGCTCGCGAACGACCATGCGGGGGTTGAGTGCCGTGGCCGGGTTCTGGAACACGACCGAGATGACGCGACCCATGTGGCGACGGTCCTCGGCGGTACGTTTGGTAACGTCCTTGCCCTTAAAGTAGACCTTGCCGCTCGTGGGGGCCTGCAGGCCGCACATGACGTTGGCGGTGGTGGACTTACCGCAACCGGACTCGCCGACGATGCCGATCGTCTGACCGGGCATGAGCCTAATCGTTACACCCTGGACGGCGTGAACCAGGTTAGGGTGCAGAATCGAGCCGGTACGGGTCCTAAAGGTGACGTGGACGTCATCAAGGAAGATGATCGGCTCGACGCCGTTGACTGCGGTCTCGCTCATCTACATCACCTCCGCGTGAGGGGTCAAACCATTTGCCTTGAGCACCTCGTCGGGGAGCTCGGAATAGAAGTGCTCGGTGCCGGGCACGCGCTTGAAGACCGGACGGGTGTCCAGGCCAATACGCGGATGGCTCGAGCGGGGCGCAAAGCGATCGCCCTTGGGGAAATCGCGCGGGCTCGGAACGGCGCCGGGCACCTGGTGCAGGCGGCCCGAACCGCTCTCGATGGACAGGACGGAACCCAGAAGACCGCGGGTGTACTCGTGAATCGGGTTGGTGAGCAGCTCCTTGGTGGGTGCCTGCTCGATAACCTGACCGGCGTACATCACCGTGATGTTATGGGCGACCTCGGCGACCAGCGCCAGGTCATGCGAGACGAAGATCATGGCAAAGCCGAGCTTGGCCTGAAGGTCGTTGAGCAGCTTGATGACCTGCTTCTGGACGGTAACGTCCAGGGCGGTCGTGGGCTCGTCGCAGATGACCAGCTTGGGGTCGCGGGTAAGGGCCATAGCAATCAGAACGCGCTGACGCTGACCACCGGAAAGCTCGTGCGGATAGCTCTCGAGCGTACGCTTGGGGTCGAGGCCCACGAGCTCCAGGAGCTCCTCGGCGCTACGGGTGCCGCCACGCTTGGTGAGCTGCTTCATCTGGGCAGAGATGAGCATGGAGGGATTGAGCGAGGACAGGGCGTCCTGATAGACCATAGCGATATCGGTACCGCGCAGGCCGAACCACTCCTTCTTGCTCATCTTGAGCAGGTCGCGGCCCTCCCAAAGGACCTCGCCGGAAAGGTGCTCGTCATCGTCGGTCAGGCCCATGATGGCCAGCGTGGTGATGGACTTACCGCAACCGGACTCGCCCACCAGGCCCATGGTCTGACCAGGACGGACGTCAAAGTTGACATGGTCGACGACGTTGATATCGCCGTGATGCTCAAACTGAATGCAGAAGTCACGGACCGAGAGAATCGGTTCGACAGACTCGTCGGGCACATGGCGATCGTCACGCTTGAGCTCGACATCGCGCAGGGCGCCAAGGCGAGCGGAGAGGGACTGGGCCTGCTCCTTGTAGGCGCGAACGGGGTCGGAGACCAGCAGGTCGGCCTCGCGACGCTTGGAGGAATCGGTCGGATCCAGGGCGGCGGAGGGAGCAGCGGCCATGGCGTCGGTAATGCCCTCGGAGAGGATGTTGAGCGCCAGGCAGGTGATCATGATGGCCAGGCCCGGGAACAGCGCCTGCCACCAACGGCCGGCGAGCACGCCGCCGCGGGCGTCGGCGAGGATGTTGCCCCAGGTAGCGGTGGGCTCCTGGATACCAGCGCCGATGAAGGTCAGCGAGGCCTCGAAGATGATGGCGTCGGCGACCAGGGTAACGGTGAAGACCATGATCGGGGCGATGCAGTTACGCAGAACATGCTTGATCAAAATCCACGGAGCCTTGGCGCCGGAAACGATGACCGCGCGGACATAGTCCTCGCCGTACTCGGACACGATGTTGGCGCGCACGATACGGGCAATCTGCGGAGTGTACATAAAGCCGATGGCGAAGATGATCGACGGCACGGAGTTGCCCAGGATGGAGACGAAGACGGCCGCGAGGGCGATGCCCGGGATGGACATGATGATGTCCAGGATACGCATGATCGTCTCGGAAACGGCCTTGCGCGAAACCGCCGCAAGGGCGCCCACGACCGAGCCGCAGACCAGAGCCATGGCAGTGGCGCCAAAGCCGATAATCAGCGAGTAACGACCACCGTAGAGCATGCGCGACAGAATGTCGCGACCCTTATCGTCGGTACCGAAGATAAATCCGTTGCCGGGAGCCTGGCGAGCCGTAAAAATCTCGACCGGGCTATAGGGGGCAAGAAGGGGCGCCAGAATCGCAGTCAGGGCGACCAGCACCAACACGACGGCGGCAATCTTAGAAGACAGCGTCATCTTCTTCCAGCCACCGAGCTTGAGCCCCTTGGAGGCAGCCTTCTCGAGCTGCTCGGTTTGCTTCTCTCGAATCTTTACCATAATCTACACCGTCCTGATGCGCGGGTTGATGAGCAGGTAGAGCATGTCAACCACGATGTTGATGATGATGAAGGCAAGAGCAACGACGATAACGACGCCCTGAACCAGGTTCGCCTCGTTGCCCTGAACGCCCTGCAGAATCGCGGTGCCCATGCCGGGGAGGTTGAAGATAACCTCGATGACGACGGCGCCGCCCATGAGGTAACCGATCTTAAGACCGAGGGTGGTGACCGGGGTGATCAGCGCATTGCGAAGAACGTTGATGCCGACGACGACCTTCTCGGGAACGCCGGCGCCGCGAGCCATACGGACATAATCCTTATCGAGCTCCTCGACCATGGCGGTACGCACGATACGAGTCATCTGGCCCGTCAGCGGAAATGCCAAGGCGATAGCGGGCATGATCATACGTCCCAGATAGCCAGCCGGATTCGTGGTGAAGTGAGGCAGAGCACCCGATGCCGGAAGCACCTTAAGGTAGGAAGAGAACAGCAGGATCAACAGAACGGCAAGCCAGAACGACGGGGTTGCCAAGCCGGCGATGGAAAAGACGCGGATCACTTGGTCCGGCCATTTGTCGCGATACAGTGCCGCGATGACGCCGAGTAAAAACGAAACGACCGCACCGATGGCAAGGCCGATGAAGGTCAGCTGCATCGTGACGGGCAGGGCCGTGGAGATGCGCTTGGCAACGGAGTTGCGAGCAGCACCATAGGTGCCCATGTCGCCATGGATCAAATCGCCCATATAGCGCACGTAGCGCACAGGCCAGGGGTCGTCCAGACCATACTTCTCATGGTACTCGGCAACCGCCTCGGGCGAGGCACCGTCACCCAACGCCGTGTAGGCGGGGTCGGTCTTGGAGAACGACATAAGGAAGAACACCAGGACGGTGACGCCCAATGCCATGATCGGCAGCGCCACAAGACGCCTTCCAATCAAACGTAGCAAGTTGTTCACGTTCTCTCCCCTTTCTTTTGTCGGTAGGACCAACTGGTATATGAGTACGGATACTCATTACAAGACCCGAGCGACATCGAGGTCGCCCGGGTCTTTGTTTCAACTATGAGGATACGGTCCCAACGACCGACATCCTGCATACAGACTCAAGCGAGTCTTACGCCTTGACGGTCGCAACGCCCCTGAAGGACATGCTCGTCGTGCCGATGCCCTTGAAGCCATCGAGGGCCTCGCCGTTGGGCGCAGTGGACGGATCGTCCCAGGAAGCGGAGACGGTCTTGACGTGGACAACGGGGTACAGAACGGCGTTGTCGGCAATGATGTCGAAGCACTCGTTCCACTTCTTCTGCTGCTCGTCGCCCTCGGCGGCAAGAGCCTCGTCCATGAGACTGTGGAGCTTCTGCCACTCAGCGGACTCCTTCCACGGGCAACGGGTCTGCATCCAGACGTTGTCGCCGTACCACCAGTTGAGCAGCAGGTCGGGGTCGGCGCCGAAGCAGGAAGGATCGCCAGGGGCAAGGAGGATATCGTAGGCCTCGCCGCCGTCGATGGCAGCGTAGGTGGCCGGCGAGGTATCGGTCTGGATGGTCACATCGAAGCCGAGAGCGTCGAGGTCGTTCTTGACCTGGGCGGCCATGCCCTTAATCTGCTCGTTGTCGGTGGTGCGCAGGGTGATGGCACCCGGGGTGATGCCAGACTCCTCGATGAGCTTCTTAGCCTTCTTGGCGTCGGTCTTGTACACCGTGGAAGCCTCATGATAGTTGGTGAAGCTCTTGGGCAGGTAGCAGCTGGCAGCGGTGGCAAGGCCGGCGAAGGTGTTGCTGACCATCTTCTCGGTGTCGAGCGCATACATGACAGCCTGACGGACCTTGACGTTGTTCCAAGGCTCCTTGGCGACGTTGAACATGATGAAGCGGGTGCCGAAACCCTGAACGTTATCGATCTTGCAGCCGGCGCTCTCGAGCTGGTCGACGGCGTCAGCGGTAACGAGCTCCATAACGAGCGTGGAGCCCTCCTGCTGAGCGGTAACGCGAGCGGTGGGGTCGGTCAGGATGCTGTACTGGATCTTCTTATCCTCGGCAGCATACTCACCGTTGTACTCAGGGTTGGGAACCAGGGTGATCTCGGTATCGGAGATAGAGTCGTACATCCAGGGGCCAGAGCCGATCGGCTGCTTGGCGCGATCCTCCTCGGTCTGGGTGGCCGGGGTAACACGGACGATGGCCAGACGATCCTTGAGCAGGGAGAAGTTGGGGACCTTGGTCTTGACCGTCACGGTGCTGGCGTCCTTGGCCTCGATGGACTCGAAGGGCTGGAAGAACGGAGCATAGGTAGCGGAAGCGGCGCAAGCGGTGTAGGAGGCAACGACATCGTCAGCGGTGACCGCGGTGCCATCGGAGAACTTGGCGCCCTTGCGGATGGTGACCTCGAAAGTGGTGTCGTCCACAGACTTGGGATCGTCGGTGGCGAGCTCGTTGAAGGTGCTGTAGTCGTGGTAATCGATGCCGTAGAGGCCCTCGACGACGTGCCAGTTAGCACCCAGGCCCACAGCGGAGCCGGTGCTGGCGGGATCGAAGCTGGACGGAGCGTAAGCGGAACCAGCGGTGATCACGCCGCCGCCACGGTTGGCGGAATCGGTGGAACCGGAAGCGGAACCCTCGTCGCTAGAGCTGCCACCGCAGCCGGTGAGACCAAGCCCTGCGACAGCAGCGACGCTGCCGGTGAGGCCGAGGAACGAACGCCTGGACATACCCTTGTTGATAATGGCCATGTCTTCTCCTATCAATAGAGAATCTTACCCGGGAGCACCTAGACGTGCCCCCGCGCAACTTGCGGACGATATATACCTTACCTACCGACGAACCCAACTGAGGTGCCGCGCTCGGCGACCGATACATACATACGCTTGAACGGTATTTACTACCGTTCACCGAATTCATTGACAAACGATTCGCCAGACAGTATGTATCGACGAGGTGAGATATCAGTCTTCGTCAACCCGCAGGATAGCAGGGTTGTTCACCATGGCTAGTCAAACGTTTTAGCGTTAATTAAACCCGAAATCGGCTGGTAATCGCCGTGAAATACATGATTGAAAATCACGCAATCATGTATATCAGTTGTTTAGAGGCGTGTTTAGTTTTCGGATTGCTTTGCCGCCATCTCGGAGCGCTCGGCATTCCACGCAACAAGTGCCTCGTGGACCGCTTTGGCGACATCCGCCGGAACGCCTCGAACTTCCGCGATCTCTTGCTCGCTCGCCGCGCGCAAACGCTTCATCGAGCCAAAATGGCGCATAAGGGCACGTTTTCTGGTGGGCCCCACGCCAGGAACGTCATCGAGTACCGAAACTGTCATGGCCTTGTCGCGCAATTCACGATGGAACGTGATAGCAAATCGGTGGGACTCATCGCGCACCTGTTTAATTAGATAGAGCGAGGCAGACCCGGTCGGCAGCACGACGGGAGTCTCGTCCCAAGGCACAAAAACTTCCTCATCGGCCTTCGCCAAGCCACAAACTGGTATATCGAGCCCAAGAGCCTCAAGTTGCTTGATCGCAGCGGTCAATTGCGGCTTACCGCCATCGACAACGAGCAGATCGGGGCACGAGCCAAAGCGCTCGTCGGCCATGCGCTCGGGAGCATAGCGTCGTCCCAAAACCTCGGACATCGACACGAAGTCGTTTGCCTCATCCAATTCGGCCTGGATTTTAAAACGACGATACTGGCTCTTGTCGGCGCGCCCGTTGGTAAACACCACCATCGAGGCGACCGTAAAGGTGCCATGCAGCGTCGAGATATCGAAGCACTCGATACGCAACGGCGGCGATGGCAGCGCCAACGCACTTTCGAGCTCCAGGAGCGCTTGATTGGTGCGGTCGTCAGCGTACCCCGTTCGCATCATGTAGCGCATGAGGGCATGGCGCGCATTTTTGGATGCCATATCGAGCAGACGGTGCTTTTCGCCACGCTGCGGCCTATGGAGATGGCAGGAACGCTCACGCTTGCCCGCAAGCCACTCCCCCAGCGCCTCCGCATCCTCAAGCTCGACGGAAAGGTTGACCTCAGCTGGAATATCAGCCGTCTCGTCGTAATAGCGCTTAAGAAAGCCCGACTGGAGCTCTTCCTCGTCAACATCAAGACCCTTGTCGAGAATGAACTCGCAGGTGCGAACTGTTCGGCCCTCGCGAACGACGAAGACGCAAGCGGCGGAGATGGTCTCCTCGCGATAGAAACCGATGACATCGATATCGACACTGGAGGGAAAAACGACTTGCTGACGATCGTCCAGACCCCTGATGACCTCCAAACGACGTTTGACGCGTGCCGCGCGCTCAAAGTCGAGCGCCTCAGCGGCATCCGTCATCTCGGAGGTCAGCTCATCGACGACATCCTTGCGATGGCCCGACAAAAAGCGCTCGACACGCTTGACGTTCTTGGCATAGTCTGCCGGGGAAATCGCGCCGACACACGCACCTGGGCCGCGCCCGACATGGTAGTCAAAGCAGGGGCGCCCGTTTTGCGCGCAAATCATATTGACGATGTCTTCCTCGCCCTTGTGGGACTCGACGATACGGCGACAACGACGCCACTCCGCACAGGATGCGGAGCAGATGGGGATAACCTTGCGCAGCGTATCTATCGTCTCACGTGCCGCGCGGCTATCGGTATAAGGTCCAAAATAGCGCGTTCCCGGCTTATGACGCTCACGCGTGTATTTGATAGCGGGATACAGGTCGCCCTTTGTAATGGCGATAAAGGGGTAGCTCTTGTCATCCTTGAGGTCGACGTTAAAGTACGGATGGTACTGACCAATCAAATTGCGCTCGAGCACCAACGCCTCGTGCTCGGTCTCCACCACGATATAGTCAAAGCTCGCCACCAGCTGCATCATCAGCGGGATCTTCTGGCGCTCGTCCTGCAGCGTCACGTACTGACGCATACGGGCGCGCAGGTTTTTCGCCTTGCCCACGTAGATGACATCGCCCTTGGCGTCTTTCCAAAGGTAGCAGCCGGGCTGCGTGGGAACGCGCGAAACCTGCTCGGCAAGCGTTGGAATGTTGTCGTGACCGGCCACGCGCACCTACTTGCGACGAATCAGCGCCGAGACCTCGGGCATCTTAAGGACGACGGCAAGGCCAAAGGTAACAGCAAGCGAGACGACACCCGCAACGCAAACGTAGCCAAGAGTAATCAGAATCGAGCCGCCAAGTGCCCCGACAAAGTGCTCAAGCGCCCACATGACGCCGGCGCCTGCGGCAGCACCCAGGCCACCGAGCAAAAGGCCAAAGAACCCGCCATGCAGGATAGATTTGACCTGAAGACCACGCAGGCGACGACGCAGCCACCACAGCGAGCAACCGACCAAGATCACGTAGTCGACGACATACGAAAGCGCGATTGCCGGCATACCGAAGCCCAGCACAACGCCAAACAGCAAAACCGAGCCGGCCTGGCCGATGGCGGAATACAGACAATAGCGGCTATAGGGCTTCATGTCGAGCAGGGCAGAGAAGCTCTTCTGCATCAGCACGACCACGCCGTAGAGCGGCAGGGAAAGTGCCAGGTAGATAAGGAACTCCGACACCAGCGCCACACCGGACTCATCGAACTTGCCAGCGCAGTAAATCATGTTGAGCGGACGCGCGAAGACAATCAGGTACAGCGCGAATGGAATCAGGAAGAACAGCATCTGGGCGACGCCACGCGAAATGCCCGTGCGGACGCTGTCGTAATCCTTCTCCTGTGCGTCGTGAGAGAGCTCGGTATAGAGCGCCGTCGAAAGCGAGGCGGCAATCAGCGCGTAGGGCAGCGTGTACCACAGGCGCGCATAGGCGATGACGGAAGGACCAGTCTCGGGCTGGACCACCAGCGCAGCAGCGTTGGTGATAGAAGTCGAGACAAACATGCACACCGTGGCGAGCAGCGTCGGGATACCGAGCGCAATCGTCTGGCGCAGTGCGGGGTCCTTAAAGTCGATATGGATATGGGGATGCACGCCGTGCTTGCCAAGCGCGGGGATCTGACATGCCATCTGAACAAAGACACCGAGGGTCGTACCGGCCGCAATCAAGATGATGCCGGCACGTTCGCCAAACTGTGCGGACACGGGCGCAAAGCCCATAAAGCTCGCAATGACGATCACATTGTTGAGGACCGGGGCAAACGTCGACCAGAAGTAGTCGCGGTGTGCGTTGAGGACGCCCGAAAACACCGAGCCCAAACCATAAAACAGAATCTGGATGGCAAAGAAACGGAACATGAACGCAGCGGTATCCATGCTGCCGCCGTCACCCGAAAGAAACGATTGCGTCCAGATAAAGCCCGGGGCGAACACGGTCCCCAGCAACGAAATGCCACCCAGCACCAAAAGCAGAATGCCGAGCAGGTTGCCCACGTACTCGTTCGAGGCCTCGCGACCCCGCTCACGCCTCACGCCCATGTACACGGGCAAAAACGCCGTCACGAGCATGCCGCCCATCACGAGTTCGTAGAGCATATTGGGCAGGTTGTTGGCGACCTGATAGGAAGACGAGAGCAGCGACATGCCGATAGCGGCCGCCATTGCCCACGTGCGGATAAAACCGGTGACGCGAGACACGATGGTCAGGATGGTCATAAGCCCGGCGGAACGACCAACCGTGGAGTAGTCCGACGAGCCCATGTCGTCAGTGCCATCTCGCGACGAAGAAGCTTCGGATGAGGGTGTCTGAGGCGCAGATTCTTCTGCAAAATGAGCTCCGCGCTTCAATTCTTCCTGCGGCATCGCTCAGTCCTCTCTCGTAATCGCGGCAACTGTCGCCCCGCAAAATGCAATTAAATCATCAGGTGCAAGCTCGAGCTGATAACCACGCTTGCCTCCCGAAATAAAAATGGTATCCCAAAGGACACATGTCTCATCAATGAGCGTCCGGTAGCGTTTTTTCATACCGACCGGACTGCAGCCGCCGCGAACGTAGCCAGTCGCCGCAAGCAAATCCTTCACATGCATCATGGCCAAGGACTTCTCCCCCGCGGCACGCGCAGCGGACTTTAGATCGAGCTCGTCGGCAACAGGGATGCAGCACACGACGTGGTCGTTGGACGGCGTCACGCAGACCAAGGTCTTAAATCCTTGACCGGGCTCCTCGCCAAGCTGCTCCGAAATCGCGACCCCCAGGCCCGCCGACTCATCACCATCGTCTTCGTACGTATGTAGAACATAGGAAATGTCGGCGCTTTCCAGCTCGCGCATCGCATTGGTTTTTGGCGTCTTTACAGCCTTTGCCATGACATATCCTTTCCCTCGCATTCGGACGCAAGGATTAAGTATATGTCCGATTCGGCTGCATACGTCACTTCGACACAGCAAGCGCCATCGAATCACAAGGAGTCGATGGCGCCCATAAACTGAATCGCCTATTTATTGAGCATCAAGTTGAGCCTGACGCTCCCGGTCACGCCTGAGCAACGGCGCCAAAAACTTGCCCGTATAACTCTGCGGACAGTCCGCAACCTGCTCCGGTGTGCCCGAAACCACGACGGTTCCGCCGCCGTTACCGCCCTCGGGGCCCATATCGATCAGGCGGTCGGCAACCTTGATGACATCAAGGTTGTGTTCAATCACCAGCACCGTGTTGCCCGCATCGACCAAACGCTGCAGCACATCGAGCAGCTGGCGGACGTCCTCAAAATGAAGGCCGGTCGTCGGCTCATCCAAAATATAGAACGTCTTGCCCGTCTGGCGTCGATGAAGCTCCTTGGCGAGCTTCACGCGCTGCGCCTCGCCGCCCGAGAGCGTCGTGGCGGGCTGGCCCAGGCTCACGTAGCCCAAGCCTACATCGTACAGCGTCTGGAGCTTGCGCTTAATCTGCGGGATATTCCCAAAGAAGGCCAGTGCCTCGGTGACGCTCATGTCGAGCACGTCCGAGATGGTCTTACCACGGTAGGTGACCTCGAGCGTCTCGCGGTTATAGCGTTTGCCGCCGCAGACCTCACAGGGGACATAGATATCGGGAAGGAAGTGCATCTCGATCTTAATTTGTCCGTCGCCCTTGCATGCTTCGCAGCGGCCGCCGCTCACGTTAAAGGAGAAACGTCCCGGCGAGTAGCCACGCGCCTTCGACTCCGGCGTACTCGCAAACAGTGCGCGAAGATCATCCCACAGGCCAATGTACGTAGCAGGGTTGGAACGCGGCGTGCGGCCAATCGGCGACTGGTCAATGTCGATCACCTTATCGATGCACTCGATACCCTCGAGCTTTTTGTACGGGCCCACAGGACGCGTCGAACGGTGAATGGCATTCGTAAGCGCAGGTGCGATGGTGTCGGTAACCAGGGAGCTCTTGCCCGATCCCGACACGCCGGTAACAACCGTAAGCGTACCAAACTCGATCTTGGCGGTAACGTTTTTGAGGTTGTTGGCGCGGGCGCCCGTGATCTTAAGGCAGCCGCGACCGGGCTTGCGGCGTTCATCGGGAACCCGAATCATTCGCTTGCCGGTCAGGTAGGCACCCGTCATCGAATCGGGGCACGCCATGATATCGGCAGGCGTTCCCGCGGCGACCACGTGTCCGCCGTTCACGCCCGCACCGGGGCCCATGTCGATCACATAGTCGGCAGCACGAATCGTATCCTCATCATGCTCGACGACGATGACGGTATTGCCGATATCGCGTAGGCGCTCAAGCGTCTTGATCAGGCGCTCGTTATCGCGCTGATGGAGGCCGATCGATGGCTCGTCCAAAATGTACAGGACGCCCATGAGGCCGGCGCCGATCTGCGTTGCCAGGCGAATGCGCTGGGCCTCGCCTCCGGAAAGCGTCGCCGAGGCACGGTCGAGGGTCAGATAGTCGAGTCCGACATCGACCAGAAAGCGCAGGCGCTCCAGGATTTCCTTAACGATGCGCCCGCCGATAAATTGTTGGCGCTCGGTAAGCTCCAAGCCCTCAAAAAACTCGAGCGACTCGCGGCACGATAGGCAGCAGACCTCGTAAATGGACTTACCGCCTACGGTAACGGCGAGCATCTCGGGGCGCAGACGAGCACCATGGCAACTCGAGCACGGCTCCTCGCGGATGTACTTCTCCAAGCGCGCCTTGGTGTTCTCATTCGTCGTCTCGGTATAGCGCTCGTACAGGATATTGCGCACGCCCGAGAACTTGGTGTCCCACTGGCTGCGGCGCCCATCGAGCTTTTGATAGTCGACCGAAATCTTCTGGTCACCCATGCCGTCTAAAAACGCACGACGCACCCGCGGAGGCAGATCCTCCCACGGCGTATCGACGCTCACCTTAAAGTGTTTGCAGACCGCAGCGAAAATCTGCGGATAGTAGTTAGAGTTGCCAAACAGGCTGCCAAAGACCCCGTCGGCGATCGACTTCGAGGGGTCTTCGATTAGGGCCTCGGCATCGACCGTCTTCTTAAAGCCCAGGCCATCGCACTCGGGGCACGCGCCATAGGGCGCGTTGAACGAGAAATCACGCGGCTGAAGATCGTCAATGGAGTGTCCATGCTCCGGGCACGCCAGGGCCAACGAATACTCCAGCAACTCGCCTTCGGTCCCCTCGGGAGCGTCGCGGTCGGGCAGCATGTACACGTTTACATTGCCGTGAGCCAGCGCGGTCGCCTGCTCAACAGACTCGGCGATACGGCCCAGAGAATTCTCACGGATCACGATGCGATCGACCACGACCTCGATATCGTGCTTGAACTTCTTGTCCAGATCGATCGGATCGTCGAGCGAGCGCACTTCACCGTCGACACGCACGCGGCTAAAGCCCTCGGCGCGAAGGTCCTCAAACAGTTTGGTGTACTCGCCTTTTCGCCCGCGTACCACCGGTGCCAGCACAAACGCGCGGCGGCCCTCCCCCGCCGCCAAGACCTTGTCGGCAACCTGGTCGGTCGTCTGGCGCTCAATGACGCGGCCGCATTCGGGACAGTGCGGGGTGCCCACACGGGCGAACAGCAGTCGCAGGTAGTCATAAATCTCGGTTACGGTGCCCACCGTCGAGCGCGGGTTCTTGGATGTCGTCTTTTGATCAATTGAGACAGCCGGCGAAAGGCCGTCGATTGAATCCAAGTCGGGTTTGTCCATCTGGCCCAAGAACTGGCGCGCATAACTCGAAAGGCTCTCGACGTATCGACGCTGGCCCTCGGCATAGATAGTGTCAAATGCCAGCGAACTCTTGCCCGAGCCAGAAAGACCGGTAATGACCACGAGTTGGTCACGCGGAATGGAAACATCGATATCACGGAGGTTGTGCTCACGAGCGCCGCGAATAACGATAGAAGAATCAGACATGGAAGCTCCTTGCCTCCTATTGCATCGAATCATACTGCCGATGAGTTTAGCGCACTCGACGCGCACAGATGTTCGTAATACAAGATTCGCAGACCTTTAGCTTTGCGTATCGGGCGCTTTGTTTCTCGAAATGCCGTGGAAAGGTTACAGTAATCTAATACTGAACTTAATTTGCTGTACCAGAGGAACGTCCATGACCGAAGATATCCCCCTTGAAATCACTTCGAGCGACATGGCCAATCTGCCCATATTCATCGCCGTCCTTATCGTGGCCGCCGTCGTCGTGCGCGTGTATTTTTCAATCAAACGCAACGAAAAGCCACCCATTGCCCGCGTCTTTTGGTGCGCGACGCTCCTCATCCCGCTCGGCGTGGTAGCTGCATGGGTTACGAATCAATTGCTCGTAAATGAGGGCAGCTCCCTATGGGTCCTTTCTTATTCGGCGCTCGGTGCTGCCGCCGTCATGCTTCTTGTCGAGCCCTTGGTTTCGGGACTTATCGACCAAACCGACCTTGCGACGGGAACGGTTGCCTGTATTTGCCGTGACATCCTTGTCATCGCCGCTGTTTCAGCGCTCTCGTTCGTTTCACTCGAAATTGCCTGCAACGAAACGTTCTATCGCATTCCCGCCAACTCATTGGGGTTTTCCGTCGGGCTGCTCGCGACGGTTCTGCTCTCCCTTTATTTGGTGGGACAGCGTCATGGAGGCGTCATGGCCCTCGTGCCCGTCGTCTGCTGCATCCTTGGCATTGCCGAGCACTTCGTCATAACGTTTAAAGGCGAAGCCATCCTGCCAAGCGATATCTTGGCCCTTGGCACCGCAATGGAAGTGAGCGAGGGATACGAGTTTACCTTTACCGCCGGAATCGTAACCTCTCTCGCCCTGCTGGAGATTTCCCTGGGGCTTCTTTCGCTCATCCGACCGCGAAAGCTCCGTACGCCCACCCATGTCTTCCCCGCTATCGCCGCTAACCTCTGTGCTTTTCTGTTAGTGACCGTTGTGGGGCTCTCAGGCTTTTCCAACATCGACTTGGAGCAGGCGCTGGATTTTGGATTTGACCGTTGGCAGCCCATCACCACGTATGCGTCTCAGGGTTTTATCACTTCGTTCACCGAAATGGTCAACGAGTTGCCCATTGAGAAGCCCGAAGACTATACGCCCGATGAGGCGCAGAGCATCGAGCAGGAGCTCGCCGCCGTCTACGACTGCACATATGGCTCGAGCGAACAGCGCGCGGCGGCCGTTGCCCAGTTCAATGAAATCAAGCCGACGATTGTCGCCGTCATGAACGAGAGTTTTAGCGACCTTTCGTGCTTTGAGCAGCTCCAGACGGCCGGGTACACCGGCCCCGCATTCTACAACTCGCTTCCCGACACACTTGTTCGCGGCACCATGCTCGCTTCGGTCGCCGGTGGCGGAACGGCTAACTCCGAATTCGAATTTTTGACCGGAGCGACAACGGCCTTTGTCGGATTAGGCAAAATCCCCTATCAGCTGTATCAGATGAATGGCGTCAACAGCCTGGCAAAGAACCTTAAAGAGCTTGGGTATACCGCCACCGCTATGCACCCGCAAAACCCCGTCAACTACCATCGAGATAAAATCTATCAGCAGCTGGGCTTTGGAGACTTTCTTTCAATCGGCGATTTCGAAGGTGCGCCCTATTACCATGCCGGCGTATGCGACTACGCCACCTACGACAAGATACTCGACCTGCTTAGAACCGACGAAGCGCCGCAGTTCATCTTTGACGTCACGATGCAAAATCACGGCGGCTACGACTATGGCACCGTTCCCGCCGAAGAGCTGACAAACTATTGGGTCGAGGGAGCCAGCGAAGGCGCCAACAGCGCGCTCAACACCTATCTCACCTGCATCAACGCATCCGACCGGGACCTCGAGTACTTTATCAACGAGCTCCGCAACATCGGCAGACCGGTTGTTCTTGTCTTTTTTGGCGACCATCAGCCGAGCGCCGCAACGACTCTCAACGACGAGCTGTACCCTCAGGAAGATACGGCAAGCCACGCTTTCCGTATCTATCAGTCGACATATCTCGTCTGGGCTAACTATGAGATCGCCGGCAATACCGAGCTCAACGTCTACGACACCGTCGGGGCAAACGAGATTGCAGCCATTACCCTTAATAAGATCGGCGCCCCGCTCACCAATTACCAAAAGGCCCTGCTTGCGACAAGGTCAGATGTGCCCACCATCAATGTCGCCGGCTATCTCGGTGCCGACGGGCTGCGCTACGACTTGGAATCGGAAGACAGCCCCTACGCCTCGACGATCGACAAGCTGCAGCGCATGCAATACCTCGAGTTCGCCAGCAAAGTTCAGTAAGCCCGCCCATTCGCTTGGGCCCATCGTATTGCAAGCACGCTCGGCCCAAACGCATCGCAAATGACTCCCGCTCGCAAACGAGGGTACAATGACGCTCGTGTCACATCGCGGGGCCCCGGCCCCAGCATATACAAAGGAGTCATACATGGGTTGCGAACATGCACAGGCCGCCGGCGGACAAACGTCGCCGTCGCAATTTGAGGAGAACACGCTGTCCGAGGTCAAGCGCGTCATCGCCGTGCTTTCCGGCAAGGGCGGTGTCGGCAAGTCATTTGTCACCGGTGCCATCGCCACCGAGCTTGCCCGTCACGGCCACAAGGTCGGCGTCCTCGATGCCGACATCACCGGTCCCTCTATCCCCAAGATGTTCGGTATGAGTGGACGCCACGTCCATGCCCTTGGCAACCTTATGCTGCCCGAAATCTCCGAGCACGGCGTCAAGGTCATGAGCTCCAACCTGCTGCTCCAAAACGAGACCGACCCCGTCCTTTGGCGCGGTCCGGTCATCGCAGGCGCCATTAGGCAGTTCTGGAGCGAGACCTCGTGGGGCCCCATCGACTACCTACTGGTCGACATGCCTCCGGGAACAGGCGACGTTGCGCTCACCGTCTTCCAGTCGCTGCCCGTCGACGGCATCGTCATCGTCACGAGCCCGCAGGATCTGGTCTCGATGATCGTCGCCAAGGCGGTCAACATGGCCGAGAAGATGAACGTCCCCATTCTGGGCATTGTCGAGAACATGAGCTATATTGAGTGCCCCGACTGCGGCAAGAAGATCGAGGTCTTTGGCAAGAGCAAGCTCCCCGAGGTCGCAGAGCGCTATAACCTCGACATCTTGGGGCAGCTTCCCATTAATCCGGCACTCGCCGAGGCCTGCGATAAGGGCGAGGTCGAGACCGCGCTGCCCGATGGCATGTTGCCCAAGGCAGTCTCTGCCGTCGAGGCTATTACCCCGCACGAGACCGACGAGGCCTAAGTGAACGCGAGCGCCTTCTATGACGTCCTGGTAATCGGCGGCGGGGCTTCAGGCCTCGCCGCCGCCATTACGGCCGCACGCGCTGGCAAAAGCGTCTGCATCGTTGAGCGCGATGTCGCCTGCGGCCTTAAGCTCCTTGCGACCGGTAACGGCCGCTGCAACCTCTCCAACGAATCGATTGATCCTCAGCGGTATAACCACCCCGCATTCGTCGAATCCGTCATGGCCCCCCAGCCCGAACAAGAGCTTATGGGTTTCTTCTCCTCGCTGGGTATCATGACAACCTCCGAGGAAGGCCGGCTGTACCCGCGCTCCCTTCGCGCCGAATCGGTGCGCGACGCACTTCTCAACGCTTGCGACCGCCTAGGTATCACCTTAATCTGCGGAGCCAACGTTGCCTCGGCGTACAAAGCTTCCGAAGGCTGGGCACTCCAAATAGACCGTCCAGCGCGGGCGCTCAAGGCAAAAAAGCACGACGACCGAAAATCGGAGCTCCGCTCGCTTCGGAAGGCGCTCGCCGATGTCCCTCGCAAGAACGAGGCCCTGCAGGCACATGCCGTAATTATCGCTACGGGCGGCAACCCCACCGGTATCGCCGATACGTTTCGCCTTCCCCTCACTTCGCTGCGCCCCATCCTCTGCCCCGTATCGGCAACGGTCGTTGGCGATCGAGCGGCACTCAAGACGTTGGACGGCCTGCGCGTCCGCGCCTGCTTGACGCTCGCCCGCAATCATAATGAGCTCTGGCACGAAGACGGTGAAGTGCTGTTTCGAACCTTCGGTATCTCGGGCGTCGCTGTCTTCAACTTCTCTCGTCGTATCCAGCACGGCGATACGATCCTGCTCGACGTTTTCCCCGACCTCTCCAAAGACGAGCTGCTCGATACGCTCAACCGACGCGTTGAACTGCTCGGCCGCTTTTCACCCCGCGATCCCCGTTGGCTCGACGGCATGCTCGCCCCGCAACTCTCCCGCGTCGTCTGCACAGCGTTCGAGCAGTGCCATCCAGGCTCCAACGATGTCATCCACCTGGTCTCGATCCTCAAACACTTTAAGTTGCTCGTCGAGGGAACAGCCGAGGAGCGCTCAGCACAGGTCACGCGTGGTGGCATATCTGTCGAGAGCATCTCAACACCCAGCCTACGCGCGCGCAGCGTTGTCGACGCCCCGCTTTACGTCTGCGGTGAAGCGCTCGACATCGACGCCGATTGCGGAGGCTTTAATCTTGCGTGGGCCTGGATCTCGGGCATTCGCGCTGCAAGCAGCCTGTAGCCGCGCAGTCTATAATCAAAAACGCATTCGGGCCGTCTAGGATACCGGACGGCCTCTTTCTTGCCTCTAAGGAGACCTCGATGATTGAAATCACCCAAGTCAACGCGTCGCTCGATGAAGCCGGCGATGAAAATGCCTGTCTCATTGTTGGCAAGCGAGTCGCCAAGTGCGTCCTACGTTGCAAGGACTCCGAGATCAAGTCCATCGAGCTCCACCGCAAGTCAATCGACGCTCGCAAAAAACGAGACGTCCATTTTATCCTGAGCTTTCGTGTTGAGCTGACTAGTCCCCACCTCGAGCGAGAAGCGATCGACAGCGTTGCCGAGCGTGACCGCTCGCGCGTACGCGCGATAGAAGATGATGAGCCTTCATTCCCCTCCCCCGCCTCCGACGCACCTCAAGAACGCCCTGTCGTTGTCGGCGCCGGATGCGCCGGCCTTTTCGCTGCGCTTACGCTCGCCGAAGCAGGTCTTAAGCCCTTGCTCATCGAGCGCGGCGACCCGGCATTTCGCCGCTCGCAGGCGATCGACCTCTTTCTAAAGGAGCGCATCCTCGACCCCGAGAGCAATATCCAGTTTGGCCTGGGCGGCGCGGGGACCTTCTCGGACGGCAAGCTCAATACGGGAACCAAAAATCCCGCCCATCGCCTTATCCTCGAAACCTTCGTCGAGGCGGGTGCGCCCCGCGATATTCTGTGGGATGCCAAGCCGCACATTGGCTCCGACATCCTTCCCACGGTCGTCACCGCTATATCCCAGCGCATCGAGCAGCTCGGAGGTGTCGTCCGTTATCGAACGAAGCTCGTCGACATTCGCATCGACGCGTCTGGCGCCATCACCGGTATTGATGTCCAATCGTCCCAAGACACCGCTTGCGAGCCAATCGAGACAAAGCACCTCATCCTCGCCTGCGGGCATTCTGCTCGCGATATTTTTGAGCTCCTTAAGGACCACAACGTGGTCCTCGCACAAAAGACCTTTGCCATGGGCGTTCGCATCGAGCATCCGCAGCGCGACATCGACCGAGCCCAATTCGGAGCCTCGGCGGGACATCCTGCCCTCGGAGCAGCCCCCTACAAGCTCGTCGCCCATCTTCCCAACGGCCGCAGCGTGTTCTCGTTTTGCATGTGTCCCGGCGGGCAGGTTGTCGCCGCCTCTTCCGAGCAGGGCCACTTGTGCGTCAACGGCGCCAGTCTCAATGCCCGCGACGGACGCAACGCAAATGCCGCCCTGCTCGTTAACGTCACGCCTGAGGACCTTCCCAACGATGACCCACTCGCCGGCATCGAGCTCCAGCGCGCCTGCGAGGCGGCCGCCTACCGCCTGGGCGGTTCCAACTGGAACGCACCGGCACAGCTCGTCGGAGATTTCCTCGCAGGACGCGCCAGCAAGGCGCCCGGAAAGGTAAAGCCCACCTATCCGCTCGGTGTGACCTGGACGGCAATTGACGAAGCCCTGCCGCAGCATATCGTCGAGTCGCTCCGCCTGGGACTTCCCCTACTTGGAAAAAAGCTACGAGGCTACGACCGCTCCGATGCTGTCCTTACCGGCGTGGAGACTCGCTCGAGCTCACCGGTCACCGTCACCCGAGACCGAACATGCCATGCCGTGTCGACCCCGGGCCTCTACCCTTGCGGTGAGGGAGCTGGATATGCCGGCGGCATCATGAGCGCCGCCACCGACGGCATCCGTTGTGCCGAAGCCCTGATCGCAGACCTCTAACGCACGAATTCCAGCGCGCAAAAGACGCATGCCCCGAGCTCCGCAGGGAACTCGGGGCATGTTCGCTATTTCTTAAACCGTGCACCCTGGCGTTTTCTGCCCGATGCGAACGTGGAACCCTTGCGAGCCTGCGAACGTAAGCGCTCGATCGTCTCGTCCTCAGACGCACCCTCGAGCATCGCCCGAATCTGAACGACGGCATCGCGCAGGCGCGCCGCCTCCTCAAAGTCCATGGCGGCAGAAGCGTTACGCATATCCTCTTCCATGGTTTCGACGATCCGCACGAGCTCGTCATGCGGCAGTTCTTCCAACTGCTCCGCAAGTGTCTGCTCGGGCGCCACCGTTTCCGGCACGCCACCCTCGCCCGACTCATCGGGCGTATAGAATGCGCCATGGCCAAGAGAGTCGCCCTTCGAGCGTCCCTTGGAACCCACGGTTTTTTCGGCCTCGGCAATAAAACTTGAGATGTCGTTGATGGCCTTGCGCACCGTCTTGGGCACAATGCCATGCTCTTCGTTATATGCCATTTGAATCTCGCGACGGCGCTGCGTCTCCTCGATGGCCTCTTTCATCGAATCGGTCACAACGTCAGCATACATGATGACTTCGCCATCGGCGTTACGGGCCGCGCGGCCAATCGTCTGAATCAGCGAACGGCGGTTGCGCAAGAAGCCTTCCTTATCGGCATCGAGAATTGCCACCAGTGAGACCTCGGGAAGATCCAAGCCCTCGCGAAGCAGGTTGATGCCAACGAGAACATCGATCTTGCCCTCGCGCAGCGTTCGCAGGATCTCGACACGGTCCATCGTCGCTGTATCGGAGTGCATGTAATTGACCTTAATGCCGGCATCAAGCAGATGGTCGGTCAGGTCCTCGGCCATGCGCTTGGTGAGCGTGGTCACCAGTACGCGCTCCTTGCGGGCAACGCGCTCGCGAATCTCGTCCTCAAGATCGTCAATCTGCCCACGAACCGGACGCACATCGATCTTGGGGTCGAGCAGACCGGTTGGACGAATAATCTGCTCAACGTCGTTTTGGCTCACCCGCAGCTCGTAGTCGCCCGGTGTGGCCGAAACATAGATAAACTGGGGTATCCTTGCCTCAAACTCATCGAAACGAAGCGGGCGGTTATCGAGTGCCGAAGGAAGGCGAAAACCATGCTCCACCAGCGTCACCTTACGCGAGCGGTCACCTTCGTGCATGCCGCGAATCTGCGGCACCGTCACATGGCTCTCATCGATGATGCAGAGCATATCCTTGGGAAAGTAATCGATTAGGGTAAACGGCGGCTCACCCGGCTTGCGACCGTCCAGATGACGCGAGTAGTTCTCGATGCCGTTGCAAAAACCCATCGTCTCGAGCATCTCAAGATCATAATCGGTGCGCTGCTGCAGACGCTGCGCCTCGAGCAACTTATCAGTCGCCTTGAGCTCCGCCACGCGCTTCTCGCACTCTTCGCTGATCGATTTCAGAGCCGCCTTGACCTTCGGCTTCTCGGTCACGTAGTGCGATGCCGGCCATACGGGGATGGCCTCGTACTCACGAAGCATCTCACCGGTAACCTCATCGATCTCGGCAATCAGCTCGACCTCGTCGCCAAAGAACTCAAACCGCAACGGATGCTCGGCATAAGGCGGATACACGTCGACAACATCGCCGCGCACGCGGAACGTGCCGCGCGCCAGGTCATAGTCATTGCGATCATATTGAATGTCGATAAGTGCATGGATAAAGTCATCGCGCTCGAGCGGCACCTTCTTGTCGACGTTTGGAGCCAGACCCGCATAGTCCTCAGGAGAGCCAATGCCATAGATACACGAGACCGATGCGACAACGATCACATCGCGTCGAGAGAGCAGTGACGCGGTCGCCTGATGGCGCAGCATCTCGACCTCTTCGTTAATCGAGGAGTCTTTCTCGATATATGTATCGCTTTGCGGCACATACGCCTCGGGCTGATAGTAGTCGTAGTACGAGACAAAGTAGACCACAGCGTTGTTGGGAAAGAACTCTTTGAGCTCGCTCGCAAGCTGAGCGGCGAGCGTTTTATTGGGAGCCATGACCAGCGTCGGCTTCCCCAGGGCCTCAATAGTCTTAGCCATCGTGAAGGTCTTGCCCGAACCAGTCACGCCCAGCAAAACCTGATAGCGATCTCCGTCCCTCACACCCTGCACAAGCGACTCAATGGCCTTAGGCTGGGAACCAGCGGGCTCGTATGGAGACACGACCTCAAACGGCACCTCAGAGCCCTCAACGCCAAAACGTTTGAGCTCTCCTCCAACACGCTCAACTTCAAATTCCGCCATGGATACTCCTAACTCATATATCTGCAGTATACGCAGGCGGCAGGCATAGTCCTATACGAACCGATCGGGATAGAGGGTCTTGTAGCGAACCCAGGCATTATTGACACGAATCAGATACGCCTGCGTCTCGGGAAAGGTGATTGCATTATGAAGCGACGTGCTCTGCTGCGCCCATCCGTCGACATTGCCCATGCCGGCGTTATAGGCGGCAATGGCGCTGTCAGTCGACCCGTTAAAATACGTTAGAAGATACGAAAGATACGCACAGCCAAACTCGATGTTCGTAGCGGGATCGTTAAGGTTGTCGGCGGAATACTCGCTACCATCGACAAGACCCTTGGCAATCATATCCTGGGCAGTCTCGGGCATCAGCTGCATCAATCCCCGAGCGCCTTGATTCGACTCAGCCTCGGGATCCCAATTCGATTCCGACTTTATGACAGCACACACCAGATATGGATCAAGATTGTGCGAAATGCTCGATTGCTTTACATACGCCTCGTAGTCAATTGGATACAAAGGCTTAAAGAAGGCGGCAGGAGCATACGAGTAGACGAGCGAAATAAAGCCGAAGACGAGCACAACGGCAAGTGGCGCAACGCGATACCACGTAAAGAAACGTGTCTTAGGCATCGGCCTCCTCCTTATCCGTTACATCCCCGAAGCCATGGCGCACAAGCCATGCGTCCAGTTGTTCAAAGAGCGAATTATCGCCTCCCGCATTATCGATTACCGTCGTAGCGAGATTGCAAAGCGAAGCCTCATCAGGTTGGCATGCAGAGCGCGCATCAAAATCAGAGGACTCCATACCACGATGAATGGCACGCTCGCGACGAACTGCCAAAGGAGCACTGATAACCAGAATTTCATCAGCCAGGCCAAAAGCATCCTCAAAACCAGTCGGGGCAGAAACCTCGACAACCGCAAAGGGATAACGGGGGGACGAAACCGTACAACAAACCGGATCGAGAATCCTAAGCGAAAGCTGTTCAATGAGAACGGGGTGCACAAGGTCATTGAGCCGTGCGACCGAATCAGGAGAAGCGAAAGCTCGAGAAGCGAGGATGTTACGGCGAACGCCGCCCTCCTCGTCCAAAATATCCCAGCCAAATTCTTCCGCGAGGGCATTGACGATATCGGAGCCTGGCACATACAGCGATTTGGCAAGTTCGTCCAGATCGATGAGCATGGCGCCATGAGATTCGAGATAGCGGCAGGCAGTCGACTTACCCGAAGCAATATTGCCCAAGACAAAAACGGTAAACATCAAGTCCTCCCTAACGCCAATGGGAGTTATTATCGCGCAAATACAAAAGAAGGACTCAAAATACAGCCAAACAGTAAGACAAGCTAAGAGAAGGCGAGTTCTTGTATTACAGCTCTCTATAAAACGCAAAAAAGGGGGAGGCCGCGAGGCCTCCCCCTTCTTC
>NZ_QSFE01000004.1:0-168570 GCF_003467145.1 Collinsella sp. AM44-11 | reverse complement strand
TTAGACGCGAGCCCGGGGCCCGTGGGTTATACCCTAAGAGCGAACCACCCTTTTTAAGGGTGGTTCTGATTTGTATCGGCATCAAAAAACCCGGCAGGCGACCGCATGGGCCGCCTACCGGGCTAGCCGTAGGCAAAATGGATTCGGGCGAACAGCTGCTCAGCTTATCCCAGCAGACTCAGACCGACGGAGACAAACGCCAGGATAACGCCGACGATGGACTCGCCGCCGAGCAGGCCGCTGGCGACGACCAAGCCCTGCTCCTGGAAGGCGGCGTCCTTGGCGGCCTTCTCCTCGTCCGAAAGACCGGCCTCGGCATCGCGGTGGGCTGCCCACTTGTCGTAGGCGAGCTTGACGCAGGAGCCCAGGAAGGCCGTGAGCGACATGTAGAACGGCAGGTACACGCCCAGGCCGATCATCATGGCCGGAATGCCGAGCCAGTACATGACGATGCCGGCGATAAAGCCGCCTGCGAACCACGGCACGCTCGGGATGCCCGAGACCATGGTGGCGACGACGCTTGCCTGCGCGGCCACAAAGCTCTTGTCGGGGCCGAAGGCGTCCGGACCATAGGCGGTGACGAGCGCGACCATGACGGCAGCGGCGACCAGGGCGCCCACGATGCCGCCGATGGCCTGGCCGATCCACTGCGCACGTGGATTGGTGCCCAGCACGGCGCCGGCCTTAAAGTCGTTCATGACGTCGCCCGCAAGGCCGCATGCCACGGCCACGATGCCGGCGATAAAGAACAGCTTGACCTGGGCGATCTGTGCGAAGGCAGCCACGATGAGCATGACGATGAGGCCGAAGATCTCCATGGGGTCGATGCCCGTCTGGCCGCAGCTCTGCGCGCTCATGATGGTGGTGACAAAGGTGAACAGCGTGACGATGACGGCCGGGACGGGGCCAAGGTCGAGCGCGATGGCGACGATCACGGCGATGGCGGCAGTACCCAGGCCGATGATGCCGGCGTCGAGCTTAAGCGAGCCCGAGATGAGCGACTGCTCGTCGGTGTCGCTGGAGCTGTCGGCGGCGAGGCCGCGGGCGATGCCGGCGACCTGCGGCAGGATGTCCTTGAGGACGACGGCGACGCCAAAGCCCATCATGAGGCCCATGCCGAGCGATTTGACGATGCCCTGCGCAGTCACAACGTCGAATAGACCGGCAGCGGTGCCGCCCACGATGATGCCAAAGTTACCTAGCAGCGCGCCGGCAAACCAGAAGGCAACCGGGGCGAAGCCAACCAAAAAGCCGATGGAGAGCAGCATGGGCGAGTTATAGATGGCAAAGGTCACGCCGGGGATATTGAGCGTGCACAGCATGCTGGGCACCACGCCCAGAGCGTCGCGAAGCACGCTGTAGATGCCTGCGATGGCCATGGAGCCAAAGAGCTGCTTGCCGGTCTTGCCGCCGGCCTCGGTGGCGCGCAGTGTCTGAGCTGCGGCATTGCCGGTGGGAAACTCCAGCGCGGCGTCCACGATAAAGTGGCGGTGGATGAGCGCCGTTGCCAGCAGGCCCAAGATGGTGCCGGCGAGTGCCACGATAAACATGTCGAGCCAGCTGATCTGGTCGGCATAGCCCAGCATCCAGGCGCCCGGGATGGTAAACGCCAGGCCGCCGGCGACCATGGCGCCCGCGGACATGATGGTGTGGGTGACGTTGGCCTCGTTGAGGCTGGCGTTGCCCATGAGCTTCAGGAAGAACAGCGAGATGACGGCAGCGAAAATAATCGGCCAGGGGAGTGCACCCATCTTGAGGGCGGTATAGGCCGAGCTTGCCGTGATGATCACGCAGCCAAGGACGCCGATGACGACGCCGCGCAGCGTGAGTTGCCCGCGCATCGAAGCGCGGTTCGAGGGATTGCTCATATAGAACTCCTTTGCGTATATCCGCTTCCCCCGGGAGCGCCGCTACGGATACGGCGCGGGAAGTCGGGTTACCAAGGGCCGTCGCGTGAGCTCGCGCGCGACCGCGCACCAGTATAGCCGCAAGCTAGTCATTTTGGGATGACTGGTTTAGGTAGGCGATATACTGCTGGACAGACGAAAGGAGCGCCGACGATGCTTAATGGGTGCGCATATATATTGACGGTCGACGTGGGCAACACGTTCATTCGCTTTGGCCTGTTTGCCGAGGATTCAGCCGCGGCACGGGAATACCCGCTCGCGACGTGCGAGATCACGACGCCGGTCCGTATTACGGCCGACGAAGCGCGCATGCGACTTGTGCAGGTCATGGGCGCGCTCGCCGCCGATGCGGGGGTGCCCGGGGTGCTCGTACCCGCCGCGGCCGTGCTGAGCTGTGTGGTCCCGGCGCTCGAGCGCCCGTGGAAGGCGGCACTTTCCCGTACCTGCACGGGGCGCGTGCTCACTGTGGGGCCGGGCCTCAAGACTGGCATACCTGTGCACTACGATGACCCGGCCGAGATCGGTCCCGACCGCATCGCCGACGCCGTGGCTGCCCGTGCTGTCTACGGTTCGCCGTGCATTGTGATCGACCTGGGCACCACGACCAATATCGAGGTCATCGACGCACGCGGCACCTTTGTCGGCGGCGTTATCGCACCGGGGCTGGCGCTCGGTGCCCGTTCGCTTTCGGCCGCTGCGGCGCGCCTGCCTCAGGTTGAGCCCTCGGCGCCGACGCATGTCATCGGCCGCAACACGCGTGAGGCCATGCGCTCGGGCGTGGTTCTGGGCGAGGTGGCCCGCATCGACGGCATGCTCGACATGGTGCTCGCCGAGATGCGCGCGACCAAGGCCACGGGGGAGGGCGATGTGCCCATCGTCATTACCGGCGATGATGCCGAGGCACTTGCGGCCCTTGTCGGTCATAGCCTGACGGTCGATGACGCGTTGACGCTTCGCGGCCTGGCCGAGCTCTACCACATCAACCAAAAGCCCCGTCGCGCGTAGCAATGGGGGCGGTGGGACAAAAACGTCTCCACCTTCCACCTGCTACAATGGGTCAAACTGTTGCGATTACGGAGGTGTCTGCCATGTCGGACGATCTTCATCAAACTGCGTCGGGCAAGCGCCGCGACGTTATTAGCTGGGATGAGTTCTTTATGAGCGTGGCCATCGCCGCGCAGCGCCGCAGTAAGGACCCCAACACGCAGGTGGGCGCGTGCATCGCCAGCACCAACCACCGCATCCTTTCGGTGGGCTACAACGGTACGCCCTCGGCGCTCAACGACGACTTTTTCCCGTGGGGCACGAGCGACGACCCGTTGCAGGATAAGCACAACTACGTAGTGCATGCCGAGGCCAACGCCGTGCTCAACTACCGCGGCTCGCTCAAAGACCTTGAGGGTTCCACGGTCTACGTCACGCTGTTCCCGTGCCACGACTGCGCCAAGATCCTGGCTCAGGTGGGCGTGGGCGAGGTCGTCTACCTGGACAATAAGTATGCCGACACCGATGACGGCCGTATCAGCCGCCGTATTCTCGACTCCTGCGGCATCAGCTACCGCCAGGTCATCGTCGATGTCCAGATTGGTACCGGGGGACAGGCTCGGCAGTAATATGCGTTGTCGCTATCTGACGACGAACACAGCTCAAAGAGCCCCGTCCCAAATTGACTGCTCGTGAAAGTCATGTCCGCACGCATGGCTGGCGCCTAAGCGGGTACATGGCTGTAGTAACATAGCCCCTGTCCGCGGGCGTGCCCGCGTTATTGTGAGAAAGGAGCCCCTGTGGCTGTTAACGAAGAGCTGCTTAAGAAGGTTCTTGAAGAGATTCGCCCCAACCTGCAGGCCGACGGCGGCGATATGGAGTATGTGGGCGTCGACGACGAGGGTGTCGTCAAGTTGGAACTACAGGGCGCCTGCGCCGGCTGCCCCATGAGCTCGCTGACCCTTTCCATGGGTATCGAGCGCATCCTGAAGGAGCACGTGCCCGGCGTCACCCGCGTCGAGCAGGTCAATGCTTCCGGCGAGACCGACGACCTGTACGACGAGTACGCGCCGTTCTAAGATGCGAAAGCTGCGGACGACATGTTCCGCATAGACGTTACGCCCAGATATGCGGCTGCGAGCGCAAGGCCCGCGGCCGCATTTGGTATGTAGGGAGTAGGAGGGTCGACATGCTCAACGACTTCTACCATATGCTTGATCCCGTCGCGATTTCGGCGGGGCCCATCACGATTTACTGGTATGGTCTGGCCTATGTGGTCGGCGCCCTGCTCACGGCGGTCGTCATGTACCGCACGCAGCGTCGCTGGGGCTTTAACATCACGATTGACGACCTGACGAGTGTCGTGGTCGGCGTGGTCTTTGGCCTCATTATCGGTGCGCGCCTGTTCTACGTCGTCTTTTACGGTGATGGCTACTACTGGGCGCACCCGCTCGAGATCTTTGCCACCAACGAGGGCGGCATGAGCTTCCATGGCGGTTTGGTGGGCGGTATTATCGGCGGCATCATCGTGTGCCGCATGTATAAGCTCGACGCATGGACTTTGGCAGACCTTGCCGTCATCGGCGCGCCGCTGGCCTTGTGCCTGGGCCGTTGTGCCAACTTTGTCAACGGTGAGCTGTGGGGCAAGCCGACCGATCTGCCCTGGGGTGTGGTCTTTGGCGGGACTGCGGGCGATATGCCGCGTCACCCCTCCCAGCTCTACGAGGCATTTCTTGAGGGCATCGTGCTCTTTTGCATTCTGCAGGTGCTCAGACGCAAAAAGCCGCTGCTGCCTCAGGGTACGTTTATGGGCGTGTTCGTGATGGGATACGGCATCGTCCGCTTCCTCGTCGAGTTCGTGCGCGTGCCCGACGCCCAGCTTGGCTATTTGCTGGGCGGCGTCATCACGATGGGGCAGCTGCTGAGTCTTCCGCTCGTGATCGCCGGCCTGGCGCTCATCATCTTCGCGCGACACCGCAACCGTCCCCAGCGCATCTACCTCGACGCCTAACCACCACAAAGGGGACACAGGCACCTTTGTGGTGGTTTTGCTGAGTTTGATAGGTTTCTAGAAAGGCTTTCGGACTGTGAAGGATTCCGATCTCTCCACAACGGCTGCGCGCGACGCTGCCCGCATCGTCTGGTTTAAGCGCTACCCCGCCAAGCAGACGCTCATCGCATTTCTGCTCGCGCTGTTGGCGACCACGGCGTTTTCCATCGATCCCGCCCCGGTGTCGAGCAACGCAGTCTTGGCGATTGACCCCAAAGCCTCGGGCATGCTGTACGTGTGCTACGAGGTGCTCCTCTCGTTTGCCGGCCATACCGACGCGGTCATGCTGCTTGCGCTTGCCTGCCTGCTCACGCTGCCGTTTCGCTACGTGTTCTTTGGCCGTGGCGACACCTGGCGCCCATCGATTATTCTGCCGTCGCTGTTTTTCGCCATCTGCATGGTGTTCGGCCGCAGCTACGACCTTATCGACTCGGCCGAGATTGTTCTTGGCGACAAGGCCCGCATCATCTGCGCCTGGATTGGCGGCGCGGGCTGGATGCTCCTAGCGATCGTGGCCTTCTATCTGGCTTTTGAGTGCCTGGATTGGCTGAGCTCTCGGCGCATTCCGTTTTCCGAAGCGCACTTTGGCCGCGTATGGCGTGTGGCTCACGCCGTGCTCTCGGTCCATCCCTTTGCCGGGCCCTTCCTGGTGCTTATGATCGCCTGGGCGCCCACGCTCATCGCTTCGCTGCCCGGCCTTTTTATGGGAGATACGGGTGCGCAGATTCGCCAGTGGTTCAACTATCCCAATGGCACGAGCGACTACCTGCGCCTGCTCAACCCCAACGTGCTGCTCAACGGGCACCATCCCGTAGTGCACACGGCCATTATCGGCTCGTGCGTTCAACTGGGGCTTTCGCTGTTCAACAGCGCTAACGCGGGCCTCATCATCTATACCTGCGCTCAATTTGTCATCACGGCTGCCTGCATGGCCTATTCCATTTCGTCGCTGCGCAAACTGGGCGTGAGCCTGCCGGTTCGCGGTACGATCCTGCTGTTCTTTGCGTTTATGCCGATGTTCTCTAACTACGCGGCGTTGCTCACCAAAGACGTGCTCTTTGCCGACGCGTTTTTGGTGCTGCTGGTACAGACCGTCAAGCTCGTGGCATGTGGCTTGCCCCGTCGTGATGCCAATGCCGAGCGTGCGGGCGAACAGAGGCCCGTGCTCTTTGCGCGCCACGACTGGCTGTTGCTTGCGCTGGCTGCCATGGGTTCCACGTTTTTGCGCAATGGCGGTCTGGTCTTTCCGTTGGCGGCCTGCGTGATTGCGGCGGCGTTTTGCGCATGGGATGTACATGTCGCTCGTCGTGCGGCTAAGCAGACGGGCACCGCGGTCTCATGCGCCACACCGCGCTTCCGCTGGGTTGGCGTCCTCGCGGTACTCGCGCTCTGCCTTGCCTCTAATATGTACTTCACCAAGGTCTTTATGCCGGCGCACGACATCACGCCTGGTTCCAAGCGCGAAATCCTCTCGATTCCGTTCCAACAGACGGCTCGTTTCGTCCAAAAGCACGACGGCCTCAACTCGGGTGTCAACCCTACGGTTAAGGAGGACGGTACTATCGTGGAGGCTCCTTGCGACGGCTTGGTGACCGACGATGAGCGTGCCGTGATCGACCGTGTGCTCAAGTACGACAATCTGGGCCGCCGCTACAACCCGGATAAGTCGGACGCCGTCAAAAATTGCTTTAACGAGTACGCCTCGCAGGAGGACATCAAGGCCTATTTTGAGGTCTGGGCGCAGATGTTCAAAAAGGATCCCGAGTGCTACATCTCGGCGCTCATCAATAACTACTACGGCTACTTTTATCCGAGTGCCCGCGATGCGTGGGTCTACAGCACGGCGCGCAGTGCCGAGATTATGGCGAAGCCCGATAACCTCAAGTACTTTGACTTCCATCCGGTCGATAGCAAGGTTGTGCGCTGGTGCGACCACCTGATCAACCTGTATCGCGTGGCGGTGCAGCGCATTCCGTTTATCTCGCTCACCATGAGCTCGGCCACCTATGTGTGGATTATGATCGCCGTGGTGGTCTACCTGTTGCGCCGCCATTCGTGGCGCGGGCTGGCCATTTGGGTGCCGCTGCTGGGCGTGCTCGCCGTGTGTCTGATCGGTCCCTGCAACGGTTCGACCTATATGCGCTACCTGTATCCGGTTATCGCCTGCATGCCCTTTGCCATCGGCGCCACCATCACTCGCAGCGACCTTCTCTGGTCCTAATTTGGTGCAAAGGGGACAGGTTGCTTTGCACCAAAGGATGGCATCATCACGACGCCTTCATTTTGGGGTTTATCTCGCAGGCCAGTAGGTATATCATAACGACGTTTGTTTATATTGCCCGAGCATCTGCGCTGGGCTTTAGGTCAAAACCGATAGGAGACACGTATGTCCGGACACTCTAAGTGGGCCACAACCAAGCATCGTAAGGGCGCGCAGGACGCCAAGCGTTCCGCCCTCTTCTCCAAGCTGAGCCGCAACATCACCGTTGCTGCCCGTCTCGGCGGTGACCCGCTGCCCGAGAACAACGCCAGCCTCGCCGCTGCCGTTGCTAAGGCCAAGGCTCAGTCCATGCCCAAGGACAAGATCAAGTCCGCTATCGACAAGGCCTTTGGTTCGGGTGCCGATGCCGCCGTCTACGAGAACATCGTGTACGAGGGCTATGGTCCCGCCGGTGTCGCCGTCTACGTTGACTGCCTGACCGACAACCGCAACCGTACTGCCGCCGATGTCCGTTCCGCTTTCTCCCACGCTGGTGGCAACCTGGGCACTTCCGGCTCCGTCGCCTTCCAGTTTGAGCGCAAGGGCCAGATCGTCGTCGCCAAGGAGATCCTGGACGAGAACGCCAAGAAGGAGACCATGATCGCCAACGGTGCTGCCGGTGACGAGGATGAGTTCATGATGGCCATCGCCGAGGCCGGTGGCGAGGACTACGAGGACGCCGGCGAGGAGTGGATCGTCTGGACCGCTGCTAACGACGTCATGGCTGTCTCCAAGGCACTCGAGGAGCAGGGCGTCCAGGTCAAGGGTTCCGAGACCACCATGGTTCCGACCACCCCGACCGAGGTCTCCGGTACCGACGCCAAGAAGGTTCAGCGCCTCATCGACCGTCTCGAGGAGCTCGACGACGTCCAGGACGTCTACAGCACCATGGACATGACCGACGAGGTCATCGCTGCCCTCGAGGAGGAGTAGCGCCTGCACGGGTTAAGCCGTGCATATCTGGGCATAATGAAGCGAGCATGCAAGCCTCGTGGAATAGATGAGCCGGATCCGCGTGCGTATGGCACCGGACCCGGCTCTTTTATAATGATGCGAATCGTTTTGCATTCTGTGGACCGAAACCTGAAGGGAGCGCGCGTGCGCGTACTCAAACGAGCCCTAGCGATCGTGTATCTTGCCGCCGCCATCGTGGCGCTGGGTGCGCTTGTCTGCCAGTTCTGGGGACCGTATACGTATCGCTTTATGCTGCTATTGCGTGACACCATGCCTCGCGTCGTCGTTACGGTGTGCGCCGCCATCGTGGCGCTTGGCGTGCTCATCGGTTTTTTCCGCTTGATGTTCGCGCGTCGCGAGCCGTCCTGCGTGCATCCGGCGGGGGAGCGCAATATCGAGGTCACGCTCGCAGCGCTTTCCTCGTGCGCCCGTGCCGCGGCGGAGTGCGATGAACGCGTGATGGTTGAGCATATCGAGGCGCGCGTTCAAGGCTCCGACGAGTCGCACGTTCGTTTTAAGGTCGAGGCCATCGCGCTCGATGATAGGGACGTTGCCGCTCTTGCCACCTCGATGCAGCAGCGCATCGAGAAGGCCTGTGACACCATGCTCGGCACGCCGGGCACGACCGCGCGCGTCCGTTTTTTGCCGTCCAAGACTACCGTCCAGACCGTGGAGGTTTCCGGTGAGTGATACCAACCAAGACAAGACCGCCCGCACGCCGCGCCTGACGATCGATCAGAACGCTATGCCGGCAGGCGAGTCCGCCGACACCAAGCCCGAGGCCGGCGAGCAGCACGACAGCGCCGCCAACGACTTTGACGAGGCCATGGGTCTCATCAAAGGTACGGGCGCTGCTATCTGGAGCTACGCCGTGCGCCACCCCAACACTACGCTCGGCGCCGTGGCAGGCTTTATCCTCGCCGTGCTGGTACTTACGTTGGGCCTGTGGGACACGCTCGTCATCGCATTCTTTGTGCTGATCGGCGCCGTGATCGGCCAGATTCGCGACGGCGAGAACGGTATCGTCAACTTCTTCGGCCGTCTGTTTAGCGGCCGCTAATATGTATTCGACTGTCGCATCCGCGGCAGGCATAAGGAGGAACCATGGCTTTTAACACGAAGGTCGATGTGGCCGATACCGAGCTCGAGGCGAATGAGGCCGTTGTCGATGCCGGGGACGTGGCGCTCGAGGACGAGGCACTCGTCGAGGCCGAGTTCGATGCGGACGAGGACAACGAGGAGATGGACGAGGAGGCGGACGAGTCCGAGGACTCGCTGACCTATTCCAACGGCGTGATCGAGAAAATCGTCGCCATGGCCACCCGCGAGGTGCCGCACGTTCTGGGCATGAAGGGAAACCTCATGCACTTTGTGCAGGAGCAGTTTGGTGCCGAGAACCTGACCAAGGGCGTGACGGTCGAGGTCACCGACGACAACCGCGTGGTCGTCAACATCTCGGTCATCATCGAGTATGGCGCCTATGCGCCTGCGATCTTCGACGACGTTAAGGCGCGCGTCACCGAGCGTCTGGCCGCGATGACCGGCCTTGAGGTGGCAGGCGTCAACCTACGCATCGAGGATGTCATCACCCCCGAGGAGTACGAGCACCGCACCAGCCAGCACGAGTAACCTACCAAAAAGGGACAGGTTTGTTTTGGCAGGTTTTATCTGCGTAAACGTCAAACGGCCGGTCGCGCATGCAAAAGCGCGGCCGGCCGTTTTCTATATGCCCTCGATGCGGTCATACCGCTCGTCTAACTAAGGGTTGCAATCTTCGCGTTCCGCGTTACCCTAATGGGCGCATTGTTTCCAAATTGTTAACGAGGGGTTGCCGTAATGGCCGACGAACACGAGACCGAAAGCAAGGCATGGGCGATTGAAGCCGCTGCGGCAGAGGCGGCGTCGCGTGCCGCCGAGGAGGTACATCGTCCTCCGGTGGTGCCGATGGAGCGCGTTGTCGGTCGCGAGGATATCGAACGTGGCGAGCGCGCCGGCCGCAAGCGCAGCCAGGAGCCAGGCTTTCCGCGCTTTTTTGCCGAGCTCAATCTGGGCCTGATTCTCACGGCGTTCGCCATCGTGGCCTTTAAAACCCCCAATCACTTTGCCTTCGGCGGCACCTCGGGCGTGTCGGTCATTCTTTCTACGCTGTTCCCGACCCTGCCCGTCGGCGTCTTTATGTGGATTATCAACGCGGTCCTGGTCGTTCTGGGCTTTATCTTTTTGGAGCGCAAGGCGATTCTGTGGAGCGTCTTCGCTTCGTTTGCGCTTTCGGCCTACGTCTCGCTGTTTGAGCTCTTCATTCCGACGGATGTTTCGATGACGGGTGATATGTGGCTCGACCTGTGCTTTGCCGTCATCTTGCCGGCGCTCGGCAGCGCTATTGTCTTTGATATCGGCGCCTCGACGGGTGGCACGGACATTCTTGCCATGATCCTCAAACGCCGCACCACGCTCGAGATTGGCCGCGCGCTGCTGCTGGTCGATATCGGCATCGTAACCATCGCGGCTTTCCTGTATGGCCCGCGCGTTGGCCTGTACTGCGTGCTTGGCCTGTTTGCCAAGACGCTCGTGGTCGATAAGGCTATCGAGAGCATTCACCTTCGTAAGGTCTGCACGATCATTTGCGCCGAACCGCGAAAAGTCGAGGAGTTTATTGTCAAGCATCTCAACCGCACGGCAACGATCAGCCGTGGCTACGGCGCCTTCTCGGGCAAGTGCGTCACGGTGATTATGAGCGTGCTGAGCCGTCGCGAGGCAGTGCAGCTGCGCCGCTATACCCGCGAGATTGACCCTGGCGCCTTCATCACCATCGTCGATAGCTCCGAGATCGTGGGCAAGGGCTTCCGCGGCACGAACTAGCGCGGACGCACCCTTCGAATCATTGAATAAAGCCGCCTACGTTGCAAATCGGCCATCTTGGAGTATTTGTCCCCACATTGGGCGATAATGTTGCCAAAGACATCGTTTGCGATCCAGGTGATTCGCTCTAGATACGAAGGGATGATTTCGATGTTCTGTTCGCAGTGTGGCGCCCCCATGGGCGATAACGACAAGTTCTGTGGCGCGTGTGGCGCTCCTAATACCGGTGCTGCAACCTCTGCTCCTCAGGGGCAGTCTCAGCCTCAGCAGTTTGTTCCTCAGCCTAACGTGAACGTGCCCAAGGGCTGTGTAGCTCAGGCGTTTGAAGACATGACCAAGACGCCGGGCGTGCTGCAGCGCGTGTGCCAGATTGCCTTTTTGCCGGCGCTCATCTGTGTCGTGTCGGTGCTCGTGCTCTTCATTCCCGTTATCGGCGGTATCGCGGCTGCCTTCGGCTTTTTGGCTGCCTGTGTGGCAAGCGCGTGCGGTTCTGGCTTTGGCATCGAATGGGGTCGCGACCTGTCGCTCAAGGTCGATGACGGCATGGATCGTCCGTTGATGCGTTCCACGTCGTTTGGCCTTGGCGTCTTTTCGGGCGTTATTTCGAGCGTGCTCAAGGTTATCGCGGCTATTCCCGTTATTGGTGTAGCGCTTTCGCTGGTGGAGAGCGTGGTAATTGGTGCCGCGGGTGCGTACTCTTATTACGGCTCCTATGCGCTTGAGGCCGCTCTATTTGGCTCGCTGGGCCTGTTTGTTCTGGCTATGATTGCCACGGCGGTCCTGGGTGTCTTCTTTACTATGTTCGCCGACATCGCCGTGATGCACTTTGCGGTGACCGGTCGCGTCGAGAGCGCGTTTTCGCTCGATAAGGTCTGGGCGGCCTTTAAGAACAATAAGACCAAGCTGTTCTGCGCATCGTTCCTTCCCGAGTTTTTGACGGGTCTGGTCGCCAACGTTATCACATGGATCCTGACGCTCGTCTTTGGCACCATTGCCTCTGTCGGTATGTATAGCTACTACTACCGTCCTACGGCTATTGAGGCGCTTGTTACCGGCGGTGGCATTACGCTCGTATTGTTCTTGGTGCTGACGGCGTTTGTCACGGTATTCCTTACGGTCTTTGGCAACATGCTCAAGCATCGTGCCGTTGGCTATTGGGTGGCGCGCTACGCAAGCGAGTGGGCCGACGAGGACAAGGACGACGTCCTGACCTTTGTGCTGCCGTTTGAGAAGAAGTCTGCTCCTTCGGGTTACAGCGCTCCGGATGCTTCGCCGGCACCTGCGCCCGAGCCCGAGCCCGCGCCCGAGTCTGCGCCTGAGCCTGCACCCGAGCCGGCGCCTGTGCCTGAGCCGGCACCCGCACCTGCGCCTGCAACGTCGCCCGCGCCGAGTTCTGCTCCCGAGCAGGAGTGCCCGCCTGTTGGCGAACCTGCTGAGCAGACTGCGCCGGCGTTGGGCGATAAGGGCGATCAGGCAGCGACCGATCAGCCCGAAGAAGACCAGGCCGAATAGCTTGAGGGGGGCTGCGGTCCAGAGTGCCTAAGGCCATGGTCCGTTTTAGCCGATGCCGCCGGGTTGGTTGCCTTCATTTTGGTAATCGACCCGGCGTGATTGAAGGTATCCCGTTGGGATGCGGCATGTGAGACCAAAGACGCATGTCGTCTTATGGGAAGGAGGATCTATGTTTTGCGAAAATTGCGGAGCACCCGTTTTGGATGATGCAAAGTTTTGTCCTGCTTGCGGCGAGCCCGTCAACGCTACGTCGGCTGCCGCGTCTGAGCCTCAGCCGGTACAGATTCAGCCCGCCCCGGCACCTCAGCCTGCGCCTCAGGGCGCACCCACACCGCCACCCATGCCCGGTGCGGTTGAGCTCGATCGTAACTTTGGCATGATACTGCTGCTCGCTATTGTCACGTGCGGTATCTACGGCATCTATGCGTACTACAAAATATCTGAGGATGTCGCAACTATGTGCTCGGGCGACGGGGACGATATGCCCAACTACCTGATTGCAATCCTGCTGTCGTTCATTACCTGCGGCATCTATGGCCTGTGGTGGACATACCGTTTCGGCAATCGCATCCAGGCCAACGGTCCTCGCTATGGTCTTACCATTGCCGAGAGCGGCACGACGCTTCTGTTGTGGCAGCTGATCGGCGCCTTGCAGTGCGGCATCGGACCGATTATTGGTTTCTATCTGATCGTCAAGAACGTCAACGCGATGGCGGCTGCCTACACTGCGCAGGTTACGGCACGTGCGTAGCAACTCGGATTCACAAGCACGGTCCAAGACAAGGGGCACGGCGGGGCTATTCCGCCGCGCCCTTTTGTTCGCCGCTATCTTGGCGCTGTCGTGCCTTGTGCTGTATGTGACGGGCATCGGCTGCCCGTTTAGGGCGCTTACGGGCATTCCGTGCCCGGGCTGCGGCATGACGCGCGCGTGGCTCGCGGCGTTTGGGCTCGATTGGCGTGCCGCGCTTGCGTATCATCCGCTGTTTTGGATGGTTCCCCCTATGTTTGCGCTGGCGTGCGCCAGGGACTATGTCACAACTACGCGCACCCGAAAGACAATCGATGCGGCGCTGGTCGCAATATGCTTGCTGCTGGTTGCGGTGTGGGCAATCCGCCTGGTCAACCCCGCAGACGCCGGCCTGCTTTTTGGGGGCCATGTTCCTGTGGGGGTTCCTGCCGATATCATTTATCTCGAGCAGCCACGCTGGCTCATCATCCTTCGCTCTTACCTGTCGTGACGGAGGATACGTTGGAAAAGCGGTCGACACATAAGCGGGGGCGAACGTTGAGATAACGTTCGCCCCCGCTTTGCTCTAGCCAGGTTGTTACGGGTGGGCGTGACGGCTACTCGTCGCGCTTCTCCTCGTGGCGAGCAGCGGCACGGGCATCGTGAATGCCCTTGATGGCGGCATGGCGGGCGGTGCGGGCGTCGTGCACGGCGTCGCGGGCCTCGGCGGCCGTTGCCTTGGCAGAGCGCAGCTTGGCCGCCAGGTCGGGATTGGTCTCGGCAACTGCGGCGATCGTGGGGCCGTCGAGCTCTTCTTGCGTGGGCTCGGCCAAAAAGTCGATGGCATACTGAGCGGCTACCATGGAGCCCTTGGCGAGCGCGCTCTCGTCGATCTTGTAGAAGCAGGAGTGCTGGGCATAGGTGGCGCCAATCTGGGGGTTGCGCGTGCCAACAAAGGCGAGCACGCCCGGCACGCGGCGCAGGTACTCCGAGAAGTCCTCGCCCGAAAGCGTGCCGCGGTAATGGCCCTCGCCTGCGGGGCCCAGGCACTTGAGCACAGCTTGGCGGCAACGCTCGCTCGAGGCGGCATCGTTTTCGACCTTGTAGTTGGCGATGGTGTAGTCGGTGAGTTCGGCCTCGGCGCCTAGTGCTGCTGCGGTGTGCTCCACGATGCGGCGCATAAGCTCGGGCATTTCCTCATGCGTCTTGTCGCCATAGGTGCGCACCGTGCCGGCGAGGTATGCCGTGCCGGCGATAACGTTGCGCGCGGTGCCGCCGTGCAGTTCGCCGACGGTGATGACGGCGGGTTCGTAGGGGCTAATCTCGCGCGAGACGATGGTCTGCAGGGCGTTGACGATTTCGGCGGCAACCATAACGGCGTCGTGGCCGCGCTGGGGCATGGCGCCATGGCACGAGGTGCCGCGGACATCAATGCGGAACCAGTCGGTGTTTGCCATGCGCGGACCGGGCTCGCAGCTCACGGTGCCGGCATCGACCTCGCTCCAGATGTGCGCGGCATAGGCACCGTCGACGCCATCGAGTACGCCCGTACCGATCATGAGCTTGGCGCCCTGGCCGTTTTCCTCGCTGGGCTGGAAAACGATGCGAATCTCGCCGTGGATGTCATCGGTCATGTGGCGCAGAATCTGCAACGTGCCGAGCATCATGGCGATATGGCAGTCGTGGCCGCAGGCGTGCATGCAGCCCTCGTTGACGCTGGCGAACTCCTCGCCGGTCTGCTCGGTGACGGGCAGGGCGTCGATGTCGGCGCGCAGCAGGATACGGCGGCGCGGCGTGCCGTCCTCGCGGTAGGCATCGGGCGCGGTGCCGCGGAGTGTCGCCACCAGGCCCGTCTTGAGTGGACGCTCGTAGGGGATATTCATGGCGTCGAGCTGGTTGGCGATGTCGGAAGTCGTGCGCTCCTCGGCAAGGCTCAGCTCCGGGTGCTTATGGAAGTGCCGGCGCTGCTTGATGATATAGGGCTCAAACTCGGCGGCGATATCTCGGATGGCCACGGTGACCTCGTCTGCCGCGCGAACCTCGGTTGTCGACATAATCTGCTGTGCCTTGGTCTTCGTCATGGTCGATTTGCTCCTTGCTGGGTCGATCGCAAAATCATACAGGCTTATCCAAGTATGCCACCTGCCGCTAGGGCTGGTAAAGTTGCCATTTGCCGCTTGGGGTTTTGTTGCAAGGGCGGGGGAGTACACTCGGGGTTGTTGAACTTGTACCCGTCTTTTCTGCCTGGTACTCCGCATAGCTCTTTCCCTTGCTGCCCTTGCCGGGGACGACAACGGACAAGCCATTTTCCCGGCACAGCTTGTCGCTCATGTTCCGTATGCCGTAATAGCTCCTTTTGTTGGAATTGTATTTATGGTGGTCTACAAAGTTCACCGCGCAAAAAATGATATGGTTATGGACGTGTCCTTTGTCAATGTGCGTCGTGAGTACATACTCATGCTGCCCCTTTGTTACCGCGTCGGCAAGCTGCTTTCCGATTTCATGGGCTTTCTGATAATCGACTTCCCCCGGCTCAAAGGACTGTATCAGATGAAAGGCTAAATTGTTCCCCTTTTGGAGTGCTTGCGACAGGGTATATTCAAACTCAATATCTGCCGTTTCATAGGAGCAACCGAAAGAGGACACAAGCATTTTCCCGTCCGTCTTGTCCGGGTTTTCGATATAGTCAAGGGCTTTGCTTAGAGTGCTTTTAATAGGCTTAATCTTTGTAACCGCCATATCTCCGCAAGCACCCCCTTTATTTCCTCTATGTCCTCTTGGTATGCGTTCCCCGTCGCGTTTACGCGGCGTGCTATCTGGTTGACGTTGACACCGATTTTCTGTATCTCTGCGGTCATAGCCTTTATATCGGCGTGGTCTATCTGAATGATATACCCGTCAATGGCAATCTTCCGCAGATACGCCGCCATGTTCCGGGTGGGTACGAGCTTCATTTTTTCCAGTATTAAATCCCGTTCCGCTTCCGTCACTCTGAATTTGATTTGCACTGTCCTTTTGCGTCCGTCCATGTGTTCGCTCCTTTCCTTTCCGTTCCGAGGGTTTGGGACACTTCCCAACAAGCAATTTTCAACCGACGCGCCGCAGCGCGGGAGGGCGAAAATACGGAAGTGGTACCCGCTTCCTATGCTTGCTACGAATGTTTTTATCCTTTAGGCTCTTATCACCTACTACGGAGAAAAAGCGATTTTGCCAAACTTACGCAAAAGAAAAACGCTGCAACCTCAAAAAAGATTACAACGCTTTCTAAATCCTGTTCAGTTTTAAGTCGGACATTCCTATTCGCCCTCTTTTTCGACTTCGGAAATCTCCTTTGCCGTTGCGGTTACAATCCGTATGCCTGTATCGCTCATACCGTCAAGAAGCGCGTCAAGCTGCCGCCGCTGCGTGTTCTTCTCCGGCGGCGTTTCTAAAAGGAATTGGTCTACGGATATATGGTAACGCTGTATCAGCTCAAAGAATATCTGTAAACTTGGGTGCTGCCCCTTGTTCTCAATGTTCGCAAGGTAGCGCGGCGAGATAAACATTTCGTCGCCTACTTTCTTGCGGCTCTCCTTGCATCCCTCACGCGCTGCCTTTATCGCTGCCCCAAAAGCCTTAAAGTCGTATCGTGGTACTGGTCTTTTTGCCATAGTTATTCACCCTATTACATTTTACTGTTCCCCTTTCTTCTTGGATATGTCTACGTAGTTCTATCAGTTAGCCAAAATAATTCATATATATATATATGTTGACAACAAGCTGCTTTTGTTTTTAATATTATATAAAAGGGGGGGAATGTTTATGTTACATAGCATGCGTATTCGATAAGCATTGAAATCAAAAAAGATTTTTCCCATTTTCAATATGGGCTTTTTTGTCATGCTTATTTTGCGTATGCTATACAACAAAACTAACGACGTATAGACATAGTATAAAAACTATGCCTTAATTTTGTTGTAGTATTATATGTATAAATGCAGGTCAATGCTCATGTTGAGAATTGACCTGCATTTTTTTGCGCAAAAGGAGAAATATTATGCTTGAAAAATATTGGATAAAATGTCCAATTTGTAACGGAAAGACGAGGGTTCAAGTATTTTATAATACGGTATTAAGAAATTTTCCTCTTTTCTGCCCTAAATGTAAATTAACGCATATCGTTGATGTTGAAAAACTAGAAATCATAATCAAAAACTCTGAAAAACAAACTTTTTAATTTTGAAAAGGAAGGATATTTAAATGAAACACTTACCTAAAAGTACACCTACGGAAATATTGAATGACCCATACGGATTTACTTACAAAGAAATGTCGGAAGTAATTGGAGAGGATAAAGCAAGAGCCTTATATACGGAATTGTATAAACAGCCATTTCACAAAGAAAATCTATCAATATCAACAAAAAAAGTCTATAAAAGTAGCGATACTGAAAAGTATGTTTATGAATTGAAAGATAACAGGTATATTGAAACGGTTTTTATTAAACGGCGAGATGGTGGGACTGTTTGCGTAAGTACGCAAGTTGGTTGTTCTGTTGGCTGTATTTTTTGTGAGTCCGGACGCAATGGTTTTGTTCGTAATCTAACACCGTCTGAAATTGTGCAGCAGGTTGTATTGATACGTCAAAAAGTAAATCGTATCGTTTTTATGGGAATGGGAGAACCTTTATTCAATTACGACAACTTGATTGCAGCAATCCATATTCTTCGAGATAGAAATGGACTTAACTTTCCAACCGACGGCATTACCGTATCAACAGTTGGTCCAGTTAATCAATTAAAAAAATTGCGCGAAGAACATCTAAAAATTCAGTTGACAATATCTTTACATGCAGCAACACAGGCTGCGAGAAACTGTATCATTCCTCATATGCACATGTACGCTATTGAAGATGTTGTTAAGCAAGCATTGTCCTATTCTCAAAGGCATAATCGAAAAGTGGTATTTGCGTATTTGCTTTTACCAGGTATAAATGACCGTTCCTCAGATATAAGGCAACTTGCAAAATGGTTTAAGGGCAAAAATGTTATGATTAACGTGCTGCAATACAACCCGACGAGTAATTCAAAAATTAGAGCACCACAAAAACAAGAAATGGTTGCGTTCAAACATCAATTAGAGCAAACAGGACTTGAAGTTACCATGAGAGTTTCTCATGGTAGAAAGATTAAAGCAGCTTGTGGACAGTTAGCTAATACATATAATAAAGCCAAAAAACAACAGAAATAATTTAATTAAAAGAGCCAGACGCACAGACGCAGAGCCGATAATATGCAGTTTGAAATACTGCTGTTATCGGCTCTTTTTTGATTTTAATTTGTGCCCCTAATAACCATATTGGAGCAAAATCAGAACTGTTGCTTGTCGTTCTTTGATTTCCGCAGCAGCTTTGAAAAATCAAAGCCGCCGTTTCTTTTTATCTTCTAATGAAATGACGCGGTATCACTGTTGAAATCGGCGGCTAAAGGAGGTAGCCGCCATGAAGCAAAAAGCATATCGACAAAATCCGACAGTTATTGACTTATCAAAAAAAGCCCGCCCACCACCGGGGGAAACTACGCTTATATATATGAACTGTCTAATCATCTGGATACTGCTTACAATGCCTATGCGCCCGTCCGGGCTTTTCGGACGGGCGCATTTTGTACGTTCAAAAAATTTTTGAAGAAATTTCAAAAAATCTTCGGCGTTTTTGAAAAACGCCGTATTGCCCCGCGAAAAGGGGGGAAGCACCACCAACTTTCCAACGAGAAAGGAGGTGAGAATGTGGAACCTAATAGCAGGGAGTTTTACAAACAGTGTGCTTTTCAGAAGTTTTGTAATACGGTATTGCACAATGAAGCTTGCGACACCCATAGAGAACTTCGCAGACACAAGGCAAAGGAAGTGACCTTTTCCGACATGACCTTAGACGAAGCGCGGCAGCTTCATACGTTTGATGAATATTTCAAATTTCCTGCCAGAGATGGGGATGCCCATGCAGCATATCGATCGGATTATCCGCTCCAAGAACGTTTTTACCGCGCAAGACGGCATCGATGCCGCCCGCGAGCTGGCGATTGCCATTGCAGGCGATCGCATCGTCGCGGTCGGCGCGCCCGATGACGTGATTGACGCCGCACCTGCCGCCACGCCGGTGGTCGATTACGGCGAGCAGTTTGTCTGCCCCGGTTTCCACGATGCGCACCTGCATTTCTTCCATACTTCGGTTGGTTCCTCGCCGTACATGCTCATGGATATGGGCACGTCCGAGGCAGCATTGGTGCAGCATGCGCTCGAGTTTTCCAAAGGCTTGCCAGATGACGCCTGGGTCGTGACCCAGGGTTGGCGCGATTACCGCTGGGATCCGCCCGAGCACCCTACCAAGGCCTCCCTCGATGCGGCATTTCCCGATCGTCCCTGCGTTATGTACTCGGGCGACGGGCACACGCTGTGGCTCAACAGCCGCGCACTCGAGGCGCTCGGCGTTACGCGCGACAGCGAGCCTCCGGCGGGTGGCAGTTACGACAAAGACTCAAACGGTGAGCTTACGGGTATCGCTCACGAGGCTGCGGCCATGCAGCTGCTGCCGCGCTGCCTGGAGTGGCTGGGCGAGGACCGCATCGCGAGCGCATACGCCGACCAGATGAAGCGTATGGCCGAGCAAGGCATTACCTCAATCTGCGATATGTCGCTCATGCCCATGCCGGGCTGCGACTTTATTCGCGATGATGTTTACGACAAGCTGCAGGCCGCCGGCAAGCTGGGCATCCGCGCCCATCTGTTTCCCACGCTGCTGGATGACCAGTCGCGCTTGGAAGAACTCCAGACCCGCTACGCGAACAACGCGCTGCTCTCGGCGCCAGGCTTTAAACAGTTCTTCGACGGCGTGTCGAGCGAGCATACCGCATACCTCACTGAGCCCTATACCAACCCGCGCTTCCCGGGCGACCAGGGCCGCCTGACGGTCCCTGTCGAGCGTATGCGCAAGTTGGTTTTGGCGGCAGCCGAGCGTGACCATACCGTGCGCATCCACGTTATCGGCGACGGTGCCATCCATGCTGCGCTCGATATCTTTGAGGAGGCGGCAGAGCTCTACGGCTTGCCCCAGCACGGCCACAATACGCTTGAGCACCTGGAGAATCTGCTGCCTCAGGACATCGATCGTCTGCGCAAGCTCAACGTCATTGCCTCGAGCCAGCCTTGCCACATCACGCTCGACCCGGGTGGCCCGGAGCGCGATCTGGGCCTGGAGCGCAGCCGCATCATGTGGCCGTTTGCGACCTATAAGCAGCGCGGCATCCGCCAAGCTTTCGGTACCGATAGCCCCATCACAGCCGTTACCAGCATGAACGTGCTCTACACGGCCATCACGCGCCAAGACCCCCGCAGCCACTGGCCTGAGGGCGGCTGGCTCCCCAGCGAGCGCATCGACGCGGCTACGGCTCTGCGCAACTACACCTTGGGTAGCGCCTACGCGGCAGGCGACGAGCGAAACCTCGGCAGCCTGGAGCCAGGCAAATACGCCGATCTGGTAGTCCTGGATCAAAACCCGCTCACCGTTGATCCACAAGAGCTTCAGGCTACCAAGGTTCAGGCCACCTACCTGGCAGGTAACTTAATCTACGAGCGCTAACCCCACATCCCACCCCTCAGTTGCGGTGAAATGGTCCCTAAAATCGGCCTTCAAGCCCAAAACAGGAACTATTCCACCGTAACTTAAAAGAGCGCGTCCCAACAACGTGCCCCTATCTTGTGCATTCCATCCGCATCGCCATTTTGCTGCACTGACTTTTCTGAATGCCGGGCCCGATAACGTTGACTCAGCTCGCGCGTGGCGCCGGAGGGGCGGGGTATAAGGTTTATCGCGAGTTCCGCACGAGCCGAAGGCCACTTAATGTGGCCTTCGTGCGAGCAGGACTGCCCGAGCAGGAAACCTTATACCCCGCCCCTCCGGCGCCACACGGGAGCCGCGCACAAGTTATCCCCCGGTATTCAGAAAATCTAAGTGCCAAAAAATAAGATTTTTTGACTCCGTGTTGTATAACCCGCCATTCGTGGGTACCATTCAACGCGTACGCAAACAAAAAGGGTTAACCCGCGCGGCATGACCGCGCGGCCCACAAAGGAGGAAACAAGCATGTCGTCTTTGAAGCCGCTTGCAGATCGCGTCCTGGTCAAGCCCGACGAGGCCGAGCAGAAGACCGCCTCTGGTCTGTACATCGCCAGCAACGCTCAGGAGAAGCCGCAGCGCGGCACCATCGTTGCCGTTGGCGCCGGCAAGGTCAACGACAAGGGCGAGCGCATCCCCATGGATGTCAAGGTTGGCGACGTTGTCATCTACGGTAAGTTTGGTGGCAACGAGGTCAAGGTCGACGGCGAGAAGTATCTGCTGATGCGCGCCGACGACATCTACGCCGTCGTCGAGGCCTAGTCTCGTCAGAATCTCTGATTCGTCGTTGAACGCGGCGTCGTATAAGACTCGGAAGCGGCGCCGCGAGTCACATTTCTTTTGGAGGATTACCTACCATGGCAAAGAACATTACGTTCAACACCGATGCCCGCGCTAAGCTCGCTAAGGGCGTCAACACTCTGGCCGACGCCGTTACCGTCACCATGGGCCCCAAGGGCCGCTACGTCGCTCTGCAGCGCTCGTTCGGTGCCCCGACCATCACCAATGACGGCGTTTCCGTCGCCAAGGAGATCGAGCTCGAGGACAACATCGAGAACATGGGCGCCCAGCTGGTGAAGGAGGTCGCCACCAAGACCAACGATACCGTGGGTGACGGCACCACCACCGCAACCCTGCTCGCCCAGGCCATCGTCAACGACGGTCTGCGCAACGTCGCCGCTGGCGCCAACCCGCTGGCCATCCGTCGCGGCATCGACAAGGCCGTTAATGCCGCCGTCGCCGAGATGAAGAAGCAGGCCAAGCCGGTCGAGACCAAGGAGCAGATCGCTTCCGTCGGTACCATCTCCGCCGGCGACCCCGAGGTCGGCGAGAAGATCGCCCAGGCCATGGAAGTCGTGGGCAAGGACGGCGTCATCACCGTCGAGGACTCCCAGACCTTTGATATCACCATCGACACCGTCGAGGGCATGCAGTTCGACAAGGGTTACGTCTCGGCGTACTTCGTCACGGACAACGATCGCATGGAGGCCGTGATGAAGGATCCCTACATCCTCATCACCGACCAGAAGATCTCCAACGTCCAGGACATCATGCCTGTTCTCGAGGCTGTCCAGCGCACCGGCAAGGGCCTGCTCATTATCGCTGAGGATGTCGAGGGTGAGGCTCTGCCTACCCTCGTCCTCAACAAGATACGCGGCGCCCTCAACGTCTGCGCCGTCAAGGCCCCGGGCTACGGCGATCGCCGCAAGCGCATGCTCGAGGATATCGCCGTCCTCACCGGCGGTCAGGCTGCCCTCGATGAGCTGGGCGTGAAGGTTGCTGACATCACCGCCGATATGCTCGGTACCGCCAAGTCAGTCACCATCTCCAAGGACAACACCACTATCGTGGGTGGTGCCGGTTCCAAGGAAGCTATCGACGCTCGCATCGCTCAGATCAAGGGCGAGATGGAGAACACCACCTCTGACTTCGACCGTGAGAAGCTCCAGGAGCGCCTGGCCAAGCTCTCCGGTGGCGTTGCCGTCATCAAGGTCGGCGCTGCTACCGAGTCCGAGCTCAAGGAGATCAAGCACCGCGTCGAGGACGCCCTGCAGGCTACCCGCGCTGCTGTCGAGGAGGGCATTGTCGCTGGCGGCGGCGTCGCCTTCATGGACGCTGCGCCTGCGCTCGATGCTGTCGAGATCGACGACCCCGAGGAGAAGATCGGCGTCGACATCGTCAAGAAGGCTCTGACCGCTCCGGTCGCCACCATCGCCAAGAACGCTGGCTTTGAGGGCGCTGTCGTGGTCGACAAGGTTGCCGAGCTGCCCGCCGGCCAGGGTCTCAACTCTGCCAACGGCGAGTGGGGCGACATGATCGAGATGGGCGTCCTCGACCCCGTCAAGGTCAGCCGCGTCACCCTGCAGAACGCTGCTTCCGTTGCCAGCCTGATTCTCATCACCGAGGCCACCGTCTCCGATGTGCCCAAAAACACTCAGCTTGAGGATGCTATCGCTGCTGCTACCGCTGGTCAGCAGGGCGGCGGTATGTACTAAGGCCGACAAGGTCTAGAACTCCCACCGGGAATCCGGGGGCGTGACGGGGGTTTCTCCCCGGAACGTCCTCGGTTAGATTGGGGCCCCTTGTTCTGCTCCTTTGGAGCCGCGGACAAGGGGCCCTATTTGTGCTGAATTATTGTTCAGCTATTTCGGGATCTCTCATTTGTTCGACTTTAATCGACTGTCTGCTCTATTGAGTGGCGGGCTCGTCTCGACTCGCGTCTTGCAAGTTCTTGGGTAGACGGCCTGCTCGAGGATTATGTAAGGGACCGTCCCGCGGGACGGTCCCTTACATGCTATCTGACTTTGGCAGGATCGAACTCATCCGACATATCTTCGATGCCATCAGATTGAAGAACGAGCTCGCTAGGCAGATGGTGGCCCATCGGATCGATTAGGAAATCGAGTCCTGCCCTTCTGGTCGTTTTTGCGACCGGGATGAAGTCTGTGTCGCCAGCTATGAGGACAATTTGATCAACAGTTCTCCCATGGGCGAGCGAGGCGACATCGAGTCCGATTCTCATGTCAACACCGGATTGCTTTAACCCAACGAGGGTGAAATCTTCCTGCCCGAGGTCGGTTGTTGTCAACTCACCCTTGAGCAGCTTCTTGAGCGATTCTTGTTTCAGGTTGTAATGCGCGTTCGCTGAGCGAAGTTCGCCCATGCGCATCGCTACTTTCCTCTTCTCTCCGAGGGCTGCGTGGAAATCAGACATCCATACATTGGAGGGATGCTTCCGGCTGAACACGGTATTGTGTTCGTCCCAGGGCTGCTTAAAAGTGCCGTTTTCCAGTGGCGGACAGTTGTAGAAGAAGATCCTGTATAGGGAGCGGTCGCCGTATTCTAGCGCCATCTTTCGTTTAGCGAATATGTGTCGCAGGGCATAGGCATGACATTCCGATGCGCGCTTTTCGGGTGAAGTGTCTCCCCATAGCCTGCGCGCTCGTTTCAGGAAGAAATTTCCATCGATGAGGACAGCGGTTCTTGTCATAATATCTCCTGCTACATGAATTGACCCCCGAGCTGTGGTACTCCGGCTAAAGATTGGAGCCACTGTCGGAGGTCTTCAAAAACGGAGGACAGGGAGATGGCAGAAAACCTAATTTCTCTGTCTGGCTTGAGTCTACATCCATTGACTCAGCAATTTGTGGTGGAATTCGGGTTAGATTGTGAAATCGCGCCCCTTGCACTTCGGGGGATTCTGTGTTGACTGCCTTTCTTGATCTTTCGTACTTGCCTGCGATCAGTTGTTAGCGTGCTGCAGCATCGTTGTTGCGCAGCTCTATCCCGGGTGTATTTCTGGAGCGTTTCCCTACCACAAATTACCCTTGGCATACTTGCGCGAACGCCTACTGGTGCTACACTTGCAATTGCTGTTTCAGGGCGGGGTGGAATTCCCCACTGGCGGTAAATCGGGCGGTGCCAAAGGGACACCGTGGCGCAGGCGAGATGCCTGCGACCGAGCCGATGAGTCCGCGACCCGTGTGTGCGTTGGTTCGCATGCCGGCTGAACTGGTGAGATCCCAGTACCAACGGTTAGAGTCCGGATGAAAGAGGCAGGTGATCTTATGTCTGAACAGTCGCAGCATATCCATTTTGAGAACACGAATAGGTGGAGCACCAAACAGCTCGTTACCATGGCGTTGATGTGCGCCTTGGGAGCACTGTTTATGTATGTGCAGCTGCCCATCCTCCCCTCGGCGCCATTTTTGACGTATGACCCGTCGCTGGTGCCGGCGATGGTGTGTGGATTTGCGTATGGCCCTGGCGCCGGCACCGCTGTTGCCGCTATGGCGATCGTTATCCATGCGCTTACCACGGGCGATTGGGTCGGTGCGCTTATGAATTTAGTTGCCACGCTGGGCTATATCCTGCCTGCGGCTATCGTCTATCAGAAGATGCGCACCTACAAGGGTGCCGTGATTGGCCTGGCGCTGGGCGTTATTGCCGCTACGGTGCTTTCTATGGTCGCGAATCTGACCATTGGCGTTTGGTTCTGGTATGGCTCGGTCGACGTGATTTTGCCGCTCATGATTCCCGCCGTGCTGCCGTTCAACCTTATCAAGACCGTGCTCAACTCGGTGTTGACGCTGGCGGTGTACAAGGCGGTCTCTAATCTCATTACGCCCAAGAAGGACCAGGTCAAAGGCCGCGCATGATTGAGTGTCGGGGCGTTTCCTTTAGCTACGACGGTGCTGCGCCGGCGCTCGATGGCATCGATCTGAACATCGAGGATGGCGAGTTTTTCTGCATCCTCGGCGGAAACGGGTCGGGCAAGTCGACGTTTGCCAAGCATTTGAACGCGCTGTTGCAGCCCGATGCGGGAACGGTGTGCGTCAACGGCATGGACGCGTCCGATCCCGAGCTGGTCTACGACATCCGCTCGACTGCGGGCATGGTGTTCCAGAATCCCGACGATCAGCTTGTGGCGACGCTTGTCGAGGACGATGTTGCGTTTGGTCCCGAGAACTTAGGGGTCGAATCGGCCCAGATCGCACAGCGTGTGCGCGAGGCGCTGAAGGCCGTGGGTCTGGTGGGCTTTGAGCGACACGAGACCCACGCTCTCTCGGGCGGACAAAAGCAGCGCGTGGCGCTTGCCGGCGTGCTCGCCATGGAGCCGCGCGTGCTCATTTTGGACGAGGCGTCCTCGATGCTCGATCCGCGCGGGCGCAAGGGCCTTATGGAGGCCTGTCACGCGCTGCACGAACGCGGCATGACCATCGTGATGATTACGCACTTTATGGAAGAGGCCGCTGAGGCCGATCGCGTTGCTGTCTTCCAAGCAGGTCGCGTTGCCATGCTCGGTACGCCCGAGGAGATCTTGACGCGGGCGGACGAACTCGCGCGGCTGAACTTGGATATGCCGGCATCGTGCTGTCTTGGCAGGGCGCTTCGCGCGAAGGGCGTGCCCATTTGCGCACAGGTGCGCGAGGCGGATATGGTCGCCGATATAGCGCAGGCTTATGCCGAGCGGAGTAGGACAGGCATCGCCGGGCGGCCTCTCGCATCCGATCCTCGTATTCCCGACAACGTCTCCTCTGCAATCGATGGCGCAGACGCGCTGGAGCCCGTCATCGAGATTTCGCACCTTTCGTATAGCTATGCACTGAGCGCCCGCGAGCGTCGCCGTTGGCACAAGCGCTCAGCCGCCGAGGGCGCATCGAACAAACGGGCCCTTTGGGGCAACGACCCCAGCAGCCCCTGGGCGTTGCGCGATGTGTCGCTAACGGTGCGTCGTGGCGAGTTCCTGGGTCTTGCGGGCCATACCGGTTCGGGTAAGTCGACGCTGGTTCAGCATCTCAACGGCCTGATTCGTCCCCAGGAGGGTTCCGTTTACGCGTTGGGGCTCGACCTGGTAAACAAGAAAGATGCCGCCGCGGTTAAGGCAAAGGTCGGCGTGGTGTTTCAGTATCCAGAGCGTCAGCTGTTTGCCGAGACCGTGGCACAGGACGTGGCATTTGGACCGCATAACCTTGGCTTGTCGCAGACCGAGGTTGCCCGCCGCGTTGAGTCATCGCTCGCGCGCGTGGGCCTCGACCTGGCCACGGTGGGCGACAAGAGCCCCTTTGAGCTCTCGGGCGGGCAGCAGCGGCGCGTGGCGTTTGCTGGCGTGCTTGCCATGGAGCCCGAGGTCCTGGTACTCGATGAGCCCATGGCTGGGCTCGATCCGGCGGCGCGCAGTGGTTTCCTGGAGCTCATCGATCGACTTCACCATGGGGGCCTGACCGTCGTCATGGTCTCACACAGTATGGATGACCTGGCCAATTGCTGCGACCGTATTGTCGTGATGAACGAAGGTGCGGTGTTTGCCGAGGGAGCCCCCGCGCAGGTGTTTGCGCATGCCGATGAGCTTAAATCAATCGGCTTGGGTGTTCCCGCTGCCCAGCGCATGGCTCTGGCACTTGCGAAGGCAGGCGTGCCGCTGCGCTTTGACGGCCTCTATACGGTTGAGTCGCTGGCAGACGAGTTGGTGGACCTGCTAATCGGTCGCTCGGACGGCCCTTCTAACGTCGCGGACATTGCTACACCCAAGACGGTCGCGCGAGAGGAGGGCTGCTAATGGAGGCGTTTTCGTTTGGCAGCTACTATCCCGGCGATAGTGCAATCCACCGCCTGGACCCGCGAACTAAGTTGCTCTTGGGCTTTGTGTTTCTGATCACGACGCTCACGGTCAGCAGCTTCCGCGGACTGGTCCCGGTCGCAATCTTCGTTGTCATGATCTATACCGTGTCCCGGGTGCCGGTTCGTCGCGTCCTGTCATCGATGGCGCCGCTGCTGGCAATCGTCGCGGTGGTCGCAGTGCTCAACCTGTTTTCCGACCAGAGCGGGCGCATTCTGTGGCAGCTCGGCTTTTTGCAGATAAGCGAGGACTCGCTGCATTCCGCCGCCTTTATGGCGTGCCGCCTGACCTTGATGATGGCCGGCATGAGCGCCATTACGCTCACCACACCGACGCTCGACCTCACCGCGGGCTTTGAGCGCCTGCTCGTGCCGTTTGCGCGTGTGGGACTTCCTGCGCACGAGCTCGGCATGATCATGGGTATCGCGCTGCGCTTTATGCCGCAGTTTGCCACCGAGATGAAGCAGACGGCCGATGCGCAGGCGAGCCGCGGTGCGCGCGTGACGGGAGGCCCGCTCGGCGGCGTGCGTATGCTCGGCAGCGTGGCGATTCCGCTGTTCACGGGCGTGTTCCGTCATGCCGAAACGCTTTCGGCCGCCATGGATGCCCGTTGCTATCATGGCGAGCAGGGCCGCACACGTCTGCATGCGCTTGCTTTTGGCCGCGGCGATGCGTTGGCGGCGGTGGTGACGGCGTTGCTGCTCATCTGCGTCATCGTCATCAATCTTCAACTTGTTTAGGCGCGATTCGAGCGCAGGAAAGGGGTCCCTATGACCGACAACGACCGCACGGCGCAGATCGAGCGCGCCTGTTCGTATCTCAGGCGCATTCCGGCGTGGTATCTCGCCACGATCGACGTGACGGACGGGCATCAGCCGCGCGTGAGGCCGTTCTCGTTTGCCATGGTCGATAATGGCAAACTGTGGTTTTGCACCTCGCGCGATAAGGACGTGTGGGCCGAGCTCAGCGCGAACCCCAAGTTTGAGGTTTCGGGTTGGAAACCGGGGGAGTGTTGGATTGTGCTGACCGGCGAGGCCGCGCTCGAGGACGACATGGTCGTGAGCGACCGGGTGCGCGAGGCAGGTTTTAAGCATATGCTGGGCATCGGCGAGGAACACGAGAGCGCCAATGACGGTCGCCTTGCGTTTTTCTCGGTGCGCAATATCGTCGCCCGCTTCTGTGATATCGACGGCAGCGAGGAGCGCCTGGAGCTTTAACCCTAGGGTAGCTAATTTGGGACGGGGCTATTTTAGCTACCCCCATATGCCAGCTGACAATTATCCTGGTCCAAATAATTCATTGGCAGTTAAGGGGTAGCTAAAATAGCCCCGTCCCAAATTAACTGCCCATTCCAAATTAGCGAGCGTCAGGAGGACGCATGGACGGATTGAATACGGTGTTGGAGTATCTGACGTCGGTGCCGGCATGGTATTTGGCGACAAGCGTGGATGGGCAGCCGCATGTGCGTCCGTTTTCGTTTGCGCAGATCCAGGACGGCAAGCTGTGGTTTGTAACGGCGCGCACCAAAGACGTGTGGCAAGAGCTGCTGCAAAATCAACGCTTTGAGGCCACGAGTTGGTGGCCGGGCCATGGCTGGCTCATCTTGCGCGGGCATGCGGGTCTGGATGACCGGGCCGCTCCCGATATGCGCGAGGCGGGCTGGAAGCACCTGGAGCGCCTAGGCGAGCATTATGAGAGCCCAGGCGATCCCACGCTCGTCTTCTTTAGCGTGGAGGAACCCGAGGCCTTTATCTGCAACCATGACGAATGGGTGCCGGTCGAACTCTAAACGAGTCTCTCAGCAAGCTTCGACAATTTAAATTCTCGCATGTCGCGGGCCCCACATTGCAACGTCACCGTAAGGCGCACTGGGCAATATGGGGCCCGCATTTATTTGTCAATTCCTTCGAGTGAATGTGTCGGGACTGTTTCAATGCATGAATATGCAAAAGATTTGCGTATATATGCATCTTTTGGTGCTAAAGTTTCAACTCACTTCATAACGGCGGCTGCGGGATGCGCATTGGTGCATAACTGCAGACAAGGAGTCTGATATGTCTTTAAAGGTTGGAATCGTCGGTGCGGCTGGATATGCCGGCGCCGAGCTTATTCGCCTCGTCCTCGGTCATCCCGAGTTTGAACTTGCTGCCATTACGTCCAACGCCGATGCCGGCCAGCCGTTGTCTGCGGTGTACCCGAGCTTCGCCGGCGTAAGCGATCTTGTCTTCACGACGCATGACGCCCCCGAGCTCAAGAACTGCGACGCGGTCTTTTTGGCCGTGCCGCACACGGCTGCCATGGCACAGGTGCCCGCCCTGCTTGCCGCGGGCGTCTCCTGCATTGACCTCTCGGCCGACTATCGCCTGAGCGATCCGGCCACCTTTGAGGCCTGGTATGCCGCCGAGCACACGAGCCCCGAGCTGCTCAAGACCCGCGCTTTCGGCCTGCCCGAGCTGTTCTGCCAGGATTTGGAGACCGCCGCATCCGACCACGCCGACGGCAAGCCCGTACTGGTCGCCTGCGCCGGTTGCTATCCCACCGCAACGAGCCTTGCCGCCGCACCTGCCGTACGCGCCGGCTGGGTTGCCCAGAGCGGCCCCGTGATCGTTGACGCTATCAGCGGTGTAACGGGTGCCGGTAAGTCCTGCAACGCCCGTACGCATTTTTGCAGCGCGGATGAAAACCTGGAGGCCTATGGCGTGGGCAAGCATCGTCACACGCCCGAAATCGAGCAGATCTTGGGCCTAACCGATCGTGTCGTCTTTACCCCGCACCTGGCACCGCTCAAGCGCGGTCTGCTCTCTACGGTGACGATGCCGCTTACGCCGCAGGCTATCGAAACCTTGACTCTTGAGGACGTTGTCGACCATTACCAGCAGTTCTACGCCGGTCGCACCTTCGTGCGCATACTCGATGCCGACCAGCAGCCCAAGACGGCTTCGGTCGTCGGCACCAACGCCGCCCAGATCGGTCTCGCGCTCAACAAGCGCGCGGGCGTTCTGGTGGCTACGGGCGCCATCGACAATCTGTGCAAGGGTGCAGCAGGCCAGGCGGTCCAGTGCGCCAACATTGTCTTTGGTTTTGACGAGCGACGAGGCTTGCCCACAGTGGCGTGCCCGGTGTAGCACATTCGATTGTTAACGATTTGGTAGTCGGGCATCGGGTGGGGCGCCACTCTTAAGCTGGTCTCATGATTGTGGCTGGCAGGGCGCACCAACCGATGCCCATTTTTTGTTTGACATAAGGAGTCATAAAGACGATGAATACCGAGCTGTTTGATATCAAGATTCGCGCCGTCGAGGGTGGCGTTACGGCTGCGGCTGGTTTTAAGGCTGCAGGCATCCACGCTGGGTTCCGCAAGAACCCCGAGCGTCTGGATTACGCGCTCGTCGTGCCCGATAAACCCTGTCCCGGTGCTGGCGTGTTTACCACCAATCGCTTTTGCGCGGCGCCCGTGCAGGTGAGCCGTGCCAACCTGGGCGGTACCGACAAGGGGTACGGTATCATCGCCGGCATTTCGGTCAACTCTGGCAATGCCAACGCCGCCACGGGTGAGACCGGCCTTGCATGCGCGCGCGAGACGTGCAGCATCGCATCGCAGGTCATCGGCTGCGAGCCTCAGCAGATTCTGGTTGCCTCCACGGGTGTAATTGGCCAGATTCTGCCGATCGACACGTTTGAGACCGCCATTCCTGCTGCCTACGAGGCGCTCTCCGCCCACGGTGGCGCCGATGCCGCTCGCGCCATCATGACGACCGACACGCACTCCAAGGAGTACGCCGTGTCCTACGTCAGTGAGGCTGCGGGTCATGCGGGCAATGTCTATACGGTAGGCGGAATGTGCAAGGGCTCGGGTATGATCATGCCCAACATGGCCACCATGATCGCAGTTATCACCACCGATGCTCCCGTCGAGCCTGCGGCACTTCATGCCCTGCTGCTCTCGACCGTCAAGCAGACCTTTAACAAGGTAACGGTCGATTCCGACACCTCGACCAACGACACCTGCATCATGCTTGCCTCCGGCGCCGCTGCCGCAGATGCCGAGCCGATCGTCGAGGGCTCCAATGCCTTTGACGAGTTGGCATTTGCCGTGCACGAGGTGTGCGAGAGCCTGGCGCGCAATATCGCCGCCGATGGTGAGGGCGCATCCAAGCTTGTTACGGTCAACGTTACCGGCGCCGCTAACGACGAGGAGGCCGATATCGCCGCCCGTGCCGTTGCCAACTCGCCGCTCGTTAAGACCTGCATCGCCGGCCACGACTGCAACTGGGGCCGCGTTGCTATGGCGCTTGGCAAGTGCGGCGTGAAGTTTAATCAGGAAGACGTTTCCATCGACATGATGGGCATGCCTGTCTGTCGCGACGGTCTGACTGTTCCCTTTGACGAGGACGAGGCTCTACGACGTTTTGAGGCGCCCGAGATCGTGATCTCGGCCGACCTGGGCGCAGGCGACGCGGCAACGACCGTGTGGACCTGCGACCTCACGCATGAGTACATCTCCATCAACGGCGACTACCGTTCCTAGATTCCAGGCACGCTGCGCATCTTGCCGCGATTGCGGACAGCGGAGCACGGCGCGATAACGATACGAAAGACGAGGCAGATTATGAAATTCGCACGCGATTGTCGTTCGAGTGAATCCAACGAAGCAACCGCGCAGCTGCTGTTCGAAGCGCTGCCGTGGATTAAGAACCTGACCGGCAAGACGGTTGTTATCAAATATGGCGGAGCCGCCATGGTTGATGAGCAGCTGCGCCGCGACGTGATGAGCGACATCGTCCTGCTCAAGATCATCGGCATGCGCCCTGTTATCGTGCACGGTGGCGGCAAGGCCATCAACGAGGCGCTTAGCCACTACGACATCCCCGTCGAGTTTATGAACGGCCAGCGCGTGACCACGCCGGCGACCATGGATATCGTGCGCGAGGTGCTGGGCGGCAAGGTCAACCAGGAGCTGGTCGCGGCGCTCAACCATCACGGCAACCTGGCCGTGGGCGTTTCGGGCAGCGATGCCGGTACGCTCATCGCCGAGCCGCTCGACCCCGAACTCGGCCGCGTAGGCAAGGTCACGCACGTCAACACCGACTATATCGAGCGCCTGCTCGATAGCGAGTACATCCCCGTCATCGCTACCGTCGCGGCGGGGGAGGACGGCGGTTTCTTCAACATCAACGCCGATACCGCCGCCGGTGCCGTTGCGGCGGCGCTGCATGCGCATAAGGCGATCTTTTTGACCGACGTCGACGGCCTGTACAAGGACTTTAGCGATAAAGACTCACTCATCTCCAACCTAACGCTCGACGAGGTTAACGAAATGCTCTACGGCGGCGAGGTCGATAAGGGCATGATTCCCAAGCTGCGTGCGGCCGTCGATGCGCTTGCCGGCGGCGTATTTCGCGCTCACATCATCAACGGCACCACGCCGCATTCGCTGCTGCTGGAGCTGCTGACCGATGCCGGCGTCGGCACCGTGATCCATTCCACCGAGACGGCTTACGAGTTCGATACGCATCCGCATCCGCTTTCGACGTTTGCTGCGCGTCTGACCGAGAACCTCGACGAGGTCGAGAAGCTTCAGACAGTCTAACTGACCCGCAGCCGCCCCATTTCTGCACCCATAGGCCTGCGCCGTCCGGCGCTCAACGAAAGGCATCCCATGTCACTTGCAGCTCAGCAATCGCTTGAATCCCATTACGTTATGCATACCTTTGGCCGCTCTCCGGTCGAGTTTGTCGAGGGTCACGGCATGAAGCTCACCGGCGACGATGGTCGTGAGTACCTCGACTTTCTTGCCGGCATCGGCGTGTGCAGCCTAGGTCATGGCGACCCGGCTGTGCTCTCGGCGCTCGAGGCACAGACCAAAAAGCTCATGCATGTCTCCAATTACTTCTACATCGAGCAGCGTGGACAGGTCGCGGCGCTGCTGTCCAAGCTTGCCAACGACGACTTAGATGGTGCACGCGTGCTTGCCGATGCCATTGCCGCCGGCGATGAGACCACGGCAGCTGCTCTTGGTGCCCCGGCTGCGGATGAGCAGGTTTGGGAGACCTTCTTTGCCAACTCCGGCGCCGAGGCCAATGAGGGCTCGATGAAGCTTGCGCGCCTGTACGCCAAGCGTGCCGGTAACGGCGGCAACACTATCGTGTGCATGCGCGGCGGCTTCCACGGCCGTACGCTCGAGACCATTGCCGCCACCATGCAGGATTGGCTGCAGGATAGTTTCCGCCCGCTGCCGGGTGGCTTTGTGGCCTGTACGCCCAACGATATCAATGAACTGCGTGCGATCTTTAAGCAGCTGGGGAGCGAAATTTGCGCCGTGATGCTCGAGCCGATTCAGGGCGAGAGCGGTGTGCACCCCATGACCGAGGAGTTTATGGCGGCAGCGCGCGACCTGGCACACGAAGTGGGCGCCGTGCTTATAGCCGACGAGGTCCAGTGCGGCATCTTCCGCTCCGGCAAGCCGTTTGCATTCCAAACCTATGGCGTGGAACCCGACATCATGAGCCTTGCCAAGGGCATTGCCGATGGCGTGCCCATGGGTGCCGTCGTAGCAAAGAAGGAGATTGCCGACGTGTTTAAGCCGGGCGACCACGGCTCGACCTTTGGCGGTAGCTGCTTGGCTGTCGCGGCGTGCGCCGCGACGCTCTCCGCGCTCGTGCGCGGCGATTATGCCGACCATGCTGCCAAGGTAGGCGCCTATATGGAGGCAAAGCTCGCCAAGCTGCCGAACGTGACCGAGGTGCGTGGCCGCGGCTTGATGCTCGGCTGTGATTTGGATGATGCCGCGGGCGACGCGCATGATATTGTTGCCCGCGCGCTGGCCGCCGGTGCCGTGATTAACGCTACAGGTGCTCATACGCTGCGTTTCCTGCCGCCGCTCGTCTGCGAGGAATCCGACGTGGACAGTCTGATCGAGATCCTGTCGGACGTTTTGGCCTAACACAGCGAAATAACTTAACTTTGACCGGGTTCCGGACTGCGGACGTGCCCTATGTGGCATGATTCAGCGGTCTGGAGCCCGTTTTGCCTTAGATTTGCTAAGGCGGGGAGACCTGCTGGTCAAAAAACATCAAATATGAGTACTGTTATCGATTTGGTAGCAGCAATTTTGGACTAATAAGGCCAGATAGCTAGTCGAAATGGCGATGAATGTACGATTTTGATCCAATTGTTAGTCCTTATAATGGACATATGTTGCGTAACTTAAGCAAATACTATCTTTTGATATGTTGTAAGCAAGGTAGCAGTACTCATTTTTGCCATTTTCTGGCCACGGCCTTTGTGACAGACGTGCTGGTGGGTTCGAATCCCATGCGCTGGGCCTGAAAAAAGGAAAGGCCTCCATCGCTGGGGGCCTAACAATTCAGTGGTGGGCGATGAGGGATGTCGCGTGCGGCTGACGCCGTCCGCTCTCGCTTCGGGCCTACGGCCCTCGCGTGCTGCGCTGGAAAACGCTTCGCGTTTCCTCAGCTCCGCACCCTTTCGGGTTCGAATCCCTCTGCGATGGGCCCAAAAATGAAAGGCCCCCATAGCTGGGAGCCTATCAAATCAGTGGTGGGCGATGAGGGATTCGAACCCCCAGCCTTGTGCGTGTAAAGCACCTGCGCTAACCGTTGCGCCAATCGCCCGTGCGGAGAGAGTATAGCAAAACAATCGCCTCATTCATCTCATATCCATTAAAGGTAACCGTCGCGTGTCACAGCGGAGCTGATTCAGTTGAGATTGCCTGAACATTCCGCCCCTCTTTACGCCCTCGGGTATACTCAAAAGCTACTGATTCGATTTGATGCCCAGCAACAGCAGAGGGGATAGTATATGTGCGGTTTTGTCGGTTTTGTCGGTGGGACGGATAACCAATCCGAGGTGCTCACCAAGATGATGGACCGCATCGTCCATCGCGGTCCCGACATGGGCGGTCAGTTTATCGACGGCCGCGTTGCCCTGGGCTTCCGCCGCTTGTCGATCCTCGACCTGACCGAGGCCGGCGCTCAGCCCATGGCCAATGAGGACGGCAGCGTCGTTATCGTCTTCAACGGCGAGATCTACAACTTCCAAGAACTCCGTTCCGAGCTCGAGGCCAAGGGCTATAAGTTCCACTGCGGCGCCGACACCGAGAGCCTCCTGCACGGCTATGAGGAGTGGGGCGAGGCAGTACTTGATCGCCTGCGCGGCATGTACGCCTTCGTCATCTGGGACAAGAAGAAGAACAAGCTTTTTGGCGCCCGCGACATCTTTGGCATCAAGCCGCTCTACTACTATCCCATGGCCGATGCGGGCGACGGCGCGCCGGGCGTGCTCTTTGGCTCCGAAATCAAGAGCTTCCTGGACTACCCGCACTTCCACAAGGCGGTCAACAAAAAGGCCCTGCGTCCGTACATGACGCTGCAGTATTCGGCAACCGAGGAGACCTTCTTCGAGGGTGTCTACAAGCTGCCGCCGGCGCATTACTTTACCGTAGACATCCCGACCGGCAAGATGAACATCGAGCGCTACTGGGATTGCGATTACTCTGCCGTCGAGAAGCCGTTCGAGGAGTACGTCGACGAGCTGGATGAGGTCGTGCACGAGAGCGTCGAGGCCCATCGCATCGCCGACGTTAAGGTCGCGTCGTTCCTCTCCGGCGGCGTCGACTCCAGCTACATCGCCGCTTGCCTCATGCCCGACAAGACCTTCTCGGTGGGCTTTGACTACAAGAACTTCAACGAGACCAACTACGCCAAGGAACTTTCTGACAAGCTCGGCGTCGAGAATGTCCGCAAGATGATAACCGCCGACGAGTTCTTCGGTGCGCTCGAGGACATCCAGTATCACATGGACGAGCCGCAGTCCAACCTGTCTTCCGTGCCGCTGTGGTTCTTGGCCGAGATGGCCCGCAAGGACGTCACCGTCGTGCTTTCGGGCGAAGGCGCCGACGAGCTCTTTGGCGGCTACGCCTACTACGAGGACACGGTCCCGGTCCGCAAATACAAAAAGATGGTGCCGCTGCCCATTCGTCGCGCGCTCGGTAACCTGGCGCTGCATATGCCGTACTTCAAGGGACATAACTTCCTGGTCAAGGGTGCCGAGATCCCCGAGAAGTCGTTCCTGGGACAGGCTCTGGTATGGCCGGAGCGCGAGGTCGACGGCGTGCTCAAGCCCGAGTACAACACCGGCGATGGCGCCTTCGAGCTTGCCGCTCCCATCTATGCGCGCGTGAAAGGTCAGCCCGAGCTGGTCAAGAAGCAGTACCTGGACATGAACATGTGGCTCCCGGGCGACATTCTGCTCAAGGCCGACAAGATGTGCATGGCGCACTCGCTGGAGCTGCGCGTGCCCTTCCTGGACCGCAAAGTCATGGAGTTCGCCGAGCGCATTCCCGACCGCTACCGCATCAACGAGAACGGCAACAAACAGGTACTCCGCCACGCTGCCAACAAGTCGCTGCCCGATGAGTGGGCCACCCGTCCCAAGGTGGGCTTCCCGGTGCCGATTGTCTACTGGCTGCGCGAGCAAAAGTGGTACGACTATGTCAAGGAGTACTTCACCGCGCCGTGGGCAAGCGAGTTCTTCGATACCGACGAGCTCATGCACCTGCTCGATCTGCACTTTGCGGGCAAGGGCGATTTCCAGCGCAAGATCTATACGCCGCTCGTGTTCCTGGTGTGGTACAAGCGCTTCTTTATCGACGAGGACCAGCCCGCTGTTCAGGCTGCCTAGCCTCGGCTTACGAACGCCTGCGCGTAACGGCTCCTCCGGGAGCCGTTTTTGCGTGGGTGCGTTTCAGTTACTATAAAAACCGTCCCTGCCAAATGGCTGAGAAAGGCGAAAGATGCACCATTCGGATTCCGCGACCGTGACCACGGTCGATACGCTTGCCAAGCTTCTCGATGTGTGCGGCGAGCTGCGCGCATCAGAGCAGGTTGACGAGCGTGCCGTGACCGGCTGCTCGTTTGATTCGCGTGCGGTCTCGGCAGGTGATGTGTTCTTTTGCAAAGGCGCTGCCTTTAAGCCCGCGTTTTTGAGCATGGCGCTCGATGCGGGCGCCGTCGCATTTGTGTGCGAAGAGTCGCTGGTCGAGTCTCTGGAGCCGCTGGCGCAGGAGAGCGGTGCTGCGATGCTGGTTGTTGATAGCGTTCGCACGGCCATGGCCCTGTTGCCGCCGGAGGTCTACGACCGTCCCGACCACGACGTCAAGATCGTGGGCATCACCGGTACCAAGGGAAAGACCACGGCCGCTTTCATGCTCCAGTCCATCATCAAGGCAGCGGGCGAATCCTGCGGCATGATCGGCTCGGTGAGTACCGACGATGGCATCGAGTGCTACGAGAGCACCAATACTACGCCCGAGGCCCCCGAGGTCTGGCGCCATATCGCCAACTGCCGTGAGTCCGGTCGCCAGTCCATGGTCATGGAGGTCTCGAGCCAGGCACTCAAGTACCAACGCGTCGAGAATCTGCCGTTTGACGTGGCGTGCTTCCTCAACATCGGCCGTGACCACATCTCACCGATCGAACACCCCACGTTTGAGGATTATTTTGAGAGCAAACTCAGGATCTTTGACCAGGCAAAGACCGCCGTGGTGAATCTGGGCACCGAAGAGGTTGACCGTGTGCTGGAGGCAGCGTCGACGGCCGAGCGCTTGGTGACCGTTGGCGTCGAGCATCCCGAGGCAAGCCTGTGGGCAAGCGATGTCCGCGTGGTCGGCTTTAACATCGAGTTTAACCTGCATGGCCTGTGTGCCGACGAGTCCGAGGCGGGGGAGAAGGTCCTGCTGGGCATCGCGGGCGACTTTAACGTGGAAAACGCGCTGGTCGCTATCGCCGCTGCGCGCGAGATCGGCATCGGTATCGAGGCTATCAAGAAGGGCCTCTCCAAACTGCGTGTACCGGGCCGTATGGAGGTCGTGGAGTCGAAGGACGGCCGCGTGATCTGCGTCGTTGACTATGCGCACAACCAGCTTTCGTTCCGTTCGCTTTTCTCGTCGGTCAAGCGCGCGTTTCCCGCTAGTCCAGTCATTGCAGTGTTTGGCGCTGCCGGCGGCAAGGCGCAGGAGCGCCGCGAGCAGCTTCCGCGCGAGGCCGCACCATATTCCGACCTGATGATCTTTGCCAACGAGGACCCGGCTCACGAGGACCCGATGAAGGTCTGTCGCGAGCTTGCCGAGCATGTTCCCGACGATACGCCGAACAAGATCATCCTCGACCGCGAAGCCGCTGTGCGTGCGGCGTTCAAGGCGGCGCGCGAGGAGTACGTCAACCCCGATGCTCCCACCATTGTCTTGCTGCTGGCAAAGGGTGACGAGGAGCTCATGCACGTGGGCGACGAGTTCGTGCCCATCGAGAGCGACCTTTCGCTGGCCAATCGCCTGATCGATGTTACCCAGTTTGACTAATGAACCATGATGGCGGCGGCGCCCTGAGTGCGCTGTCGCCATAAGCGTGTTCCCTCAATCAAAACATGCCGTCCAAGTCCAAACCCTTCTACGTAAACGGAGTAACCATGTCCCACAACACCTTGCCGACCGTTGCCGAGCTTTCGGGCGAGATGCGCGAGCGCTTGGCCAAGGTCAAGTACGTCTTTACCGACCTGGATGCCACGATGCTCGCGCCCGGCTCGTGCGTGCTGCGCGACAACGACGGCAACCCCTCGACCAAACTCGTCGAGGCCGTCGTGGCGCTCGCTTGCGCTGGCATTCAGGTGGTTCCCACCTCGGGCCGCAACCGTACCATGATCCACGAGGACGCGCGCGTGCTCGGCCTCAACTCCTACATTGGTGAGATGGGCGGCCTGGTCATGTACGACCTCAAAGCCAACGATTGGGAGTATCTGACTGGCGACATGCCCTACGACCCATCTTGCGGTCTCACGCCGCACCAGGTGATCGAGCAGACCGGCGTGTGCGAGAAGATCCTCGCCCGCTGGCCGCATAAGATCGAGTACCACAACGACATGTCGACTGGCTACAAGTACCGCGAGGTCACCGTCGGCATGCGCGGCGATGTGCCCGACAATGAGGTCCAGGCCATCCTGGACGAGGCCGGCTGCGGCCTGGTGTGGGCCTGTAACGGTCACCTGACGCATCTGTCCAAGCCGACGACGCTCGAGCTCGATCGCGTCGAGGACGGTCGCGCATTCAACATCAACCCCGCGGGCCTCAACAAGGGCGTTGCCATCGCACGTTTCTGCGAGCACCTGGGGATCGAGCGCGAGGAGACGCTCGCGCTCGGCGACTCCGAGTCCGACTTCTACATGGCCGATCACGTGGGCACGTTCTGCCTGGTCGAGAATGGCCTGACGAGCGCCGGCGCGCCCGAGTTCCTGGCTGCTTGCGAGAACGCTTTCGTTACGCGCGGCAAAATTGTCGACGGTTGGGCGGCGACGGCAGAGCTGCTGGTCGCGGCGCGTTCGTAGCGCGGCGTCGCCGCACTTGGACATGTCTTTTCGAGAGAGACTGGTGAGGTAATGTCCGATATCGAGAATCCGGCAGGCGACACGCGCCCGATTGGCGTGTTCGATTCTGGTTTGGGTGGTCTGACGGTTGCGCGCGCCATCGCGACGGCGCTGCCGCATGAGTCCGTCTACTACTTCGGCGACACCAAACGCTGCCCCTACGGCACGCGCACCGAGGATGAGGTGCGCTCGTTTGCGTTGCAGGCGGGCCGTTGGCTGTCGAAGCACGACGTCAAGATTATGGTCATCGCCTGCAACACGGCGACAGCTGCGGCCTTGCGTCTGGCCCAGCAGGTGCTCGACGTTCCCGTGATCGGCGTGATCGCGCCGGGTGCCCGTGCGGCAATCAACAGCACCCGCACGCGTCGCGTGGGCGTGCTCGCCACCAACCTCACCATTCGCTCGGGCGCTTACACGCGCGCCATTCAGGACCTAGATGCCGGCGTCGACGTATACGGCTGCCCCGCCTCGAGCTTTGTTGAGGTTGTCGAACACGAGCTCGCCTCGGGTGCGCATCTGCAAGAGCAGTGGCTCGAGAACGAGGACATCTTCGATACGCCTGCCGTGCGTGCGCTGGTGGGTGCCACGGTTGAGCCACTGCGCGACCACGGTATCGATACCGTGGTGCTCGGCTGTACGCATTTTCCGCTGTTGGTGGGACCTATCCGCCATGCGCTGGGGCCTGGGGTGCGCGTCGTGAGTTCCGCCGAGGAGACCACGCGCGAGCTGACCGATATTCTCACGCGCCGCGAGCAGCTGGCGGGCGACGCCGCCGAGCCGCAGCATCGTTTTGCCACGACGGCCGATAACATTGCCGAGTTTGCGGTGGCGGGCAGCTTTATCTTTGGTCAGCCGCTCAAGAGCATTGAGCATATCGATATCGATGAGCTGAAATAGATGTAAGGCCGCCGTCAGAGCCTTCGCCACACCTTTTGCCGAAAGGATTTTTCTATGGAGTACATGCAGGTCAACCGCGCCAACGGTCGCGCCGCCAACGAGTTGCGCCCCGTTAAGCTCACCCGTGGCGTCATGAAGCACGCCCACGGCTCGTGTTTTGCCGAGTTCGGCGACACGCGCGTGCTTTGTGCCGCCACCATCGAGGAGGGCGTGCCGGGCTGGCGCAAGGGTGCCAAGGCCGGTTGGGTAACCGCAGAGTATGCCATGCTGCCGGCATCGACCGGCAAGCGCTGCAAGCGCGAGCACGCCAACCGCAAGGGCCGCTCCATGGAGATTGAGCGCCTCATTGGCCGCAGCCTGCGTACCGTCGTCAACATGAAGGCGCTCGGCGAGTACACCGTTACCGTCGACTGCGATGTGATCCAGGCGGATGGCGGCACGCGTACGGCGAGCATTACCGGTGCCTGGGTGGCGCTGCACGACGCCCTTGCTATGTGGGTCGAGGCCGGCAAGATCGAGCGCATCCCGCTCACGGGCCAGGTTGCTGCCATCTCTATGGGCGTTGTCGACGGCAATACGCTGCTTGACCTCGATTATTCCGAGGACAGCCATGCCGAAGTCGACATGAACCTCGTCGCCACCGACACCGGTGAGATGATCGAGCTCCAGGGTACCGGCGAGCAGGCGCCCTTCGACCGTAAGCGTCTCAACGCCCTACTCGACCTGGGCGACAAGGGCGTTGCCGAGCTCATCGAGCTTCAGCGCCAGGCCCTTGCCTAACCTGCCAAAAGGGGACAGGGTTATTTTGGTAGGTTTTATCTGCGAAAACGCCGAAGTATAAGACTGCCGTTGATTGAGAGGGGAGAGGCGGAGGCCCTCGTCGCCCTCGGCGCGGCATTGCTATAGAGACAAGGAGACCACTCATGGCACTTGAGAAGATCGACATCGACACCCTCGACCCGGCGGCGACCATTGTCGTGGCAACGGGCAACGCCCATAAGCTCACCGAGATCGAGGCCATTTTGGGCAAGGTCATGCCCGAGGTTCGCTTTGTGGCGCTCGGCCAGCTGGGCGATTTTGAGGACCCCGAGGAAAACGGCACGACGTTTTTGGAGAACGCCATCATCAAGGCGCAGGCTGCCGTCGAAGAGACGGGGCTCATGGCCATTGCCGACGATTCGGGCTTGGTCGTCGACGCGCTTGACGGCGAGCCGGGCGTGTATAGCGCGCGCTATGCGGGCGTGCACGGAGACGATGCCGCCAACAACGCCAAGCTCCTCGTTAACCTGGAAGGCGTGGCGGACGAGGACCGCACCGCGCGCTTTATGAGCGTCGTTGCGCTTATCGACACGGATGGTCTGGTCACCTATGGCGAGGGCGCCTGCGAGGGCGTTATCGCACACGAGGGCCGCGGCGATCACGGCTTTGGCTATGACCCGCTGTTCCTGCCGGTCGACACGCCGGGCAAGACCATGGCCGAGCTGACGGCGGACGAGAAGAACGCCATCAGCCATCGTTTCCACGCGCTCGAGCATCTGTCCGCCAAACTGACGGGCGAGGAGTAGGCCGTGCGTGCGGTGGTGCAGCGCGTACTCAACGCCGGCGTGACGGTCGACGGCGAGTGCGTGGGCAAAATTGGGCGCGGCTATCTGGTGCTGCTGGGCGTGGGCCACGGCGACACGCGCGCCGAGGCCGATAAGCTGTGGGGCAAGCTCCGGGGCTTGCGCATCAACGAGGACGAGAACGGCAAGACCAACCTGGCACTTGCCGATGTCGACGGCGAGGTGCTCGTGGTGTCGCAGTTCACGCTGTTCGCTGACTGCCGCCACGGTCGCCGTCCGTCGTTTACCGATGCAGGCGCGCCCGATGTTGCCAACGAGCTCTACGAGTACTTCCTGACGCTCGTTCGTCAAGATGTCGAACACGTGGCGCACGGCATCTTTGGCGCCGATATGAAAGTCGACTTGGTCAACGACGGCCCATTCACCATCGTCTTGGACACGGACAACCTTTAGGTTACGCGGTTTTACCAAACCGCGTAACAACTGGTCATGCGAGGTTGTCGTCTGGTACGTATTTGGGACGGGGTTTATTTAGCTACTTGCATATGGCGGCAGCAGGGTGCTATAGTATTAGAGTTTTGTCTATCTTAGGGGTATTATCCCCTTTTTGAATTGCACCTTCTGGAGGCCCTGTTCATGGAAGAGATGGAAGTCAATCACGTCGACGACATCCACGAGAAGCTGACCGATATGGTGGGCGATCGCGTCAAGGTGAAGGCCAACATGGGCCGCACCCGCGTCGTCGAGCGCATGGGCACCATCAAGAGCGTCCACCCCGCCGTCTTTATCGTCGAGGTTGACGAACGTCGCGGCCGCAAGTCGCGTCAGTCCTACCAGTATATCGATGTCCTCACCGGGCAGGTCGAGCTGTTCGACCCCGAGAGCGGTGAGCACATTTTTACCCCGCTCGGCAATCAGCTCGAGGAGCACTAACGGTGACCGATCGGTCCCTGACTCTTTCCGCGCCGGCAAAGATTAACCTCTACCTGGGGGTTCATACCGAGCGCGATGACCGCGGCTACCACAGGGTCGATTCCCTGATGGCAGCCGTCGGTCTTTCCGATTCCGTGACGGTCGCGCCGGCGCAGGCGCTGACCGTCCAGACGGTTCCGGCATCAGATTTTCCCATGCAAAAGAATACGGCGTATCGGGCTGCGGTTGCTATGGCCGAGCATTATGGTCGCGAGGCAAACATCTGCGTGACGATTGAGAAGCGCATTCCATTGTGCGCCGGCTTGGGCGGCCCCTCGACGGATGCGGCCGCGGTCATTGTCGCCTTGGCGGAGCTCTGGGGAATTGATCGCACCGACCCCGCGCTCGACGACATTGCGCGGGGTATTGGTGCTGACGTCCCGTTCTTTTTGCACGCGAGCCTTGCGTTCTACGTAGGTGGGGGAGACGTGCTGGCAACTGAGTATCCCGCGCTGCCCGCAACGCCCGTCGTGTTGGTCAAGCCGCGCGAGGCAAGCGTTTCGACAATTGAAGCCTATCGACGTTTTGACGAGGCTCCGGTGCCTGCAGACAAGCCCGGCGCGATGGCTTCTGCCTTGCATGCTGGTGATGCCGAGACGGCATATGCGCTCATCCATAACAACCTGGGTGTCATTTCCGCACAGATGGAGCCGCAGATTCAAATGGTTCTCGATTGGCTGCGTAAACAGGACGGCACCGTTGCTGTAGATGTGTGCGGATCGGGTGCCTGCTCATTTGCCATTTGCGACACCGCCGCCACGGCCGAAAGGCTTGCCGACGCTGCCCTGCAAAACGGCTGGTGGTCCTGCGCGACGGAGCTCATTCCCAACACGGTTCGCATCGAAGTGCCAAAGTAGTAAAAATTTCTCTAGCACACGACGGAAATCTTTGTTACTATAGTCGAGCTAACGGGTTGTGGCTCAGTTTGGTAGAGCACTGCGTTCGGGACGCAGGGGTCGCTGGTTCAAATCCAGTCAACCCGACCAGAGCATGAGGAGGGATCGCTTCTTGCGGTCCCTTTTTTTAGCTATTGTTGTGATACCGCGATACCCGCGGTATACTCATTCGAGCTTGTCTCGCTGTATTGTGGAGGTCTACATGTTTGGACTGAGGGCTCCTGAGCTCATCATTATTCTCGTCGTTGTCCTGATTATCTTCGGGCCCAAGAACCTGCCGAAGCTCGGCAAGTCCCTCGGCTCTACCGTCAAGAATATCCGCGAGGGTATGGAGGGCGACGATAAGGCCGAGACCAAGCAGGCCGAGGAGGTCGTGGTCGAGCAGTCCGAGGAGGACAAGGAGATCGCTGAGCTCGAGGCCAAGCTCGCTGCTGCCAAGAAGAAGCAGGCAGAGGACAGCGACGCGGACGCAGAGTAGTCCCATCCCTTTGGGGTGAGCACCTGACCGGCTTGCCCGCAGGCTAGCCGGTCTTTTTCGTTTTGTTGACAGTTGATTGTTTGATCAGAGTTGGGGAGATATCCGTATGGACGCAAGCCAGATCGTACTGACCGCTGAGGGCCGCCAGAAGCTCGTCGAGGAGCTCGCTTGGCGTGAGGGCGATTACGCCAAGGAGATCGTCGAGGACATCAAGGAAGCCCGCGCGTTCGGCGACCTTTCGGAGAACTCCGAGTACGATGCCGCCAAGGACAAGCAGGCCCAGAACGCCGCTCGTATTGCCGAGATCCAGGCCATCCTTGCCAACGCTCAGGTTGCTGCCACCACAGGTGATCTGACCGTCTCCATCGGTTCCACCGTTTCTCTGATTGATCCCAACGGTGAGGTCATGGAAGTCACGCTCGTCGGTACCACCGAGACCAACTCGCTCGAGCACAAGATTTCCAACGAGTCTCCGGTCGGCCACGCCATCATCGGTCACGGCGAGGGCGACTCCGTCGAGGTCGTTACGCCTTCCGGCAAGACCCGCGTCTACACCATCGCCAAGATTGCACGCTAGACCACGGTCCCGCGTAAAGGTATGTTTTCGCTCCCTGGGACCGAATCCTGGGGAGCGTTTTAGTTTGAGGAGCTAACTTATGGCAGAGAACCAGAACGCCGCAGATCAGGCATCGACGCTCAACGACGAGCGCGCCACCCGCCTGGCCAAGCGCGCCGCCCTGTTCGAGGCGGGCCAGAACCCCTATCCCGAGCACTCTGAGCTTGAGGACTACGTTGCCGATATCGAGACTAAGTACGCCGAGCTTGCCGATGGCGAGGACACCGAGGACGTCGTGAAGATCGCCGGCCGTGTGGTCGCCAAGCGCGGTCAGGGCAAGATCATGTTCATCGTCGTGCGCGATGCGACTGCCGAGATTCAGCTGTTCTGCCGAATCAACGACATGGACGAGGCTGCCTGGAATACGCTCAAGTCCCTCGATCTGGGCGACATCCTGGGCGTGACCGGCGTGGTCGTGCGCACCCAGCGCGGCCAGCTTTCCGTTGCCCCTAAGAGCGCGACCCTGCTTGCCAAGGCCGTTCGTCCGCTGCCCGAGAAGTTCCACGGTCTTTCCGACAAGGAGACCCGCTATCGCCAGCGCTATGTCGACCTGATCGCCAACGACGACGTTCGCGAGACCTTCCGTAAGCGTTCGCAGATCCTCTCCACCTTCCGTCGCTTTATGGAGTCCGACGGCTACATGGAGGTCGAGACCCCCATCCTGCAGACCATCCAGGGCGGCGCTACTGCCAAGCCGTTCATCACGCACTTCAACGCGCTCGATCAGGAGTGCTACCTGCGTATTGCCACCGAGCTGCACCTCAAGCGCTGCATCGTCGGTGGTTTTGAGCGCGTGTTCGAGATCGGCCGTATCTTCCGTAACGAGGGCATGGACCTTACCCACAACCCCGAGTTCACCACGATGGAGGCCTACCGTGCCTTCTCCGACCTCGAGGGCATGAAGGCGCTCGCCCAGGGCGTTATTAAGGCGGCTAACAAGGCCATCGGCAATCCCGAGGTCATCGAGTACCAGGGCCAGACCATCGACCTTTCTGGTGAGTGGGCCAGCCGTCCCATGACCGACATCGTCTCCGACGTGCTCGGCAAGCAGGTCACCATCGACACGCCGGTCGAGGAGCTTGCTGCCGCCGCACGCGAGAAGGGCCTGGAGATTAAGCCCGAGTGGACCGCCGGCAAGATCATCGCCGAGGTTTACGATGAGCTGGGCGAGGACACCATCGTCAACCCGACATTCGTGTGCGATTACCCCATCGAGGTCAGCCCGCTCGCCAAGCGTTTTGAGGACGACCCGCGCCTGACGCACCGCTTTGAGCTGGTTATCGCCGGCCACGAGTACGCCAACGCGTTCTCCGAGCTCAACGACCCGGTCGACCAGGCCGAGCGCTTTGCCGCCCAGATGGCTGAGAAGGCTGGCGGCGACGACGAGGCCATGGAGTACGACGAGGACTACGTGCGCGCCCTCGAGTACGGTATGCCTCCCGCGGGCGGCATCGGTATCGGTATCGACCGCGTGGTCATGCTGCTCACCAACCAGGCTTCCATCCGCGACGTGCTACTGTTCCCGCACATGAAGCCCGAGAAGGGTTTCCAGTCCGGTGCCGCTGCCGCTAAGGCTGCTGAGGCCGGCAACACCGCGAGCCCGTTCGTCAAGCCGCTCAAGCCCACGGTTGATTACTCCAAGATCGCCGTCGAGCCGCTGTTTGAGGAGTTCGTCGACTTTGATACCTTCTCCAAGAGCGATTTCCGCGCTGTGAAGGTCAAGGCGTGCGAGGCCGTCAAGAAGTCCAAGAAGCTGCTGAACTTTACGCTCGACGACGGCACTGGCACCGACCGTACCATCCTCTCCGGCATTCACGGTTATTATGAGCCCGAGGACCTGGTCGGCAAGACGCTGCTCGCCATCACCAACCTGCCTCCGCGCAAGATGATGGGCATTCCCAGCTGCGGCATGCTCATCAGCGCTATCCACGAGGAGGATGGTGAGGAGCGTCTCAACCTGATCCAGCTCGACGCCTCCATCCCCGCCGGCGCAAAGATGTACTAACTAGTTACGCGGTTCGTAGAACCGCGTAACGGCTCGACGCTGCGCGGGCCGCATTTGGACAATCTGACGTTCAACTTCAAGGGCGCGACCAGAAGGTCAGCGCCCTTTCGTTTCACGTCACCTTGTCTCAAATGCGGCCCGCTCGCTGACTTATGCTCAACCTATGGTGTCATCTCGCCCCAAAAGGACCTTGCTCGCTCTGGCGGGCTTTCGCTGTCGTTGCCAAAACATCGGCGTTGCCTTGGCCGTCAATAGTCATTGGGGACGTTCTTAAACGACTACCCAACGGCTATTGAGCACATGGCTCGCATGGCAGCCGTCTCTTTTATGTTTCCTTTAGCCGTTGCTGCCTAGGATGGGGGTTAGTCGATAGGAAGGGAGCACCGGGATGGACGATGCGAGCGAGCGCGCAATCGAAAAGGACATGCTCGATCAGTTCAATTACTTTGATGATGAGGACGAGGAGCTGATCGACCGTCGCGAGCCAGCGCCGCTTGATTCCTTTGATCTGGTCGATGAAGAGGCTGATGAGGTTGAGGGTGAATCAGTGGAGCCCCCACAGTCTTCGCGCCTTGACTCGCTGCTTTCGAGAGCCCCCATGCACCACGGTGTTCGTGCCGGCGCACTCCATATGAAAACAGACTGGCACCAGATCGTGACGGCAGGCGATGAGCTTGCCGTCGATGCGCCGCTCACCGATAAGTCATCCATCATCTGCCGCACCGGTATGCTTATGCTCGCGAGCGGAACGGGTGCCTGGCGTGTACGCGATACCATGAATCGCGTTGCCGCCGTACTCGGTGTCACCGTCCACGTTGACTTAAGTCTTCTGTCGTTTGAGTGCACCTGCATCGAAGATGGCCACTGCTTTAACGAGGTTGTCAGCCTGCCCACAACGGGAGTCAATACCCATCGCATTTGGATGATGGAGAGCTTCCTAAAGGAAATCGAGACGTATGGGCGCCGGTTTACCGTGCACGAATACCACGAGATGCTCAAGACCGTTGAGAGTTCAAAACCCGATTACTCTCCCTGGCAACAGGGCCTTGCGGCAGCTTGTGCTTGCGGCGCCTTCGTCTTTTTGCTCGGCGGCGGCCCTATCGAGATGGCCTGCGCATTCGTAGGCGCTGGTGTTGGCAACTTTGCTCGCTCTCATATTCTCAAGCAGGGTCTTGGCCAGTTTAGCGCGCTGACGATTGGCGTTGCGCTCGCTTGCGTTTCGTATCTGCTGGCATTGCTCGGCCTTGGCCAGGTCGTACCGGGGGCAATGTCGCACCAAGAAGGCTATATCGGCGCCATGCTCTTTGTGATTCCCGGCTTTCCCCTCATTACGGCAGGCCTCGACATCGCTAAGCTCGATATGCGAAGCGGCATTGAGCGTCTTTCGTATGCCGTGTCGATTATTGTGATGGCGACCCTTGTGGGCTGGATGGTTGCAGAGTGTGTGGGGCTGGCACCGGATGATTTTGCCCCGCTCGGCCTTTCGCCGCTTGCCCTTACGCTCCTGCGCGTGGTGATGAGCTTCGTTGGCGTATTCGGCTTCTCGGTGATGTTCAACAGCCCGGTAAAGATGGCCGCGGCAGCTGGGCTGATCGGCGCCGTGTCCAATACCTTGCGCCTTACGCTCGTCGATGCGCCGGCGCTGTTTCCCTTTCTGGGCCTGAGCGTAGGTATGCCTCCCGAGGCGGCAGCGTTTATTGGCGCGCTGGTATCGGGGCTGCTCGCGAGCTTAGCCGAAATCAAGCTCACCTACCCACGTATCGCCCTCACGGTGCCATCGATTGTCATTATGGTGCCGGGCTTGTATCTGTATCGCTCGATGTATTACATGTGCACCTTCGACACGGTCAATATGCTCGGCTGGTTTGTGCGTGCAGTGCTCATCGTGGCGTTTTTGCCCGTTGGCCTGGGTGTGGCGCGTACGCTCACCGACCCTCGCTGGCGCCACACCAGCTAATTGGTGCAAATGAAACTGATCCGCAAAACATGAACGTGGATAATCTCCCGTTTTTGGCCTGTTTACGGGCTCAAAACGGGAGATTATCCACGCTCGTGGAATGGGTGTCCGAAAATCCACGCTCGTTGGGCCGATGCAGACGCACCTGGCAATTCCTTTTTTGTAGACGTTGTCGTATGGCTGCATGCGGAAAAGGCCCCAGCGGTTAACATATACTCCATATGGGTAAAGAGACCAAAGCGCCGCCACGAGTGGCGCTTTGCGTTTTAAAAAACTAGCTCGTCTAAGAGGAACTAGCATGTTAGACCGTTTTACCGATCGCGCGCGTAAGGTCATGTCCATGGCCAAGCAAGAAGCGCTCGATCTTCACTCAAATAAGGTGGGTACCGAGCACCTGCTGCTCGCACTCGCCAAGGAGGACGAGGGCATTGCCGCCGAGGCTCTGCGTTCGCTCGACATCTCCTACGATGACATCATGGACACGCTCAAAGAGGTCCAGACCACGGTTCCCGAGCCCAGTGAGGAGACCGAGGCGGCCAAGCTCGCCTTTACGCCGCTCGTCATTAGCGTGATGGAGCGTTCATTCCGCGTGGCGCGTGAGAACAACCAGACCTACGTGTCGACCGAGCACTTGCTGATCGGCATCGTCGAAGAGGGCAACGGCATGGCCATGGACATCCTCATGCGCCTGGGCGTGTCGTCCGCCTCCATCAAAAAGGCTATCGAGAAACTCACTGCCAAGGACCAGGACAAGAAGCGTCCGCTCGCCGGTGCCGGTGCTGGTCGTCCCGGTGCGGGCCTGCCGTTCTTTAGCGGCTCGGATGCCTCTCAGCAAAAGGGGAGTGGTACCGATACGCTTAAGCAGTTCGCGACCAACCTTACGCAGAAGGCCCGCGACGGTGAGCTCGACCCCGTGATTGGTCGCGAAAAGGAAGTCCAGCGTATGATGGAGATCCTTTCGCGCCGCACCAAGAACAACCCGCTCATCCTGGGCGATCCCGGCGTGGGCAAGACGGCCATCGTCGAGGGTCTGGCCCAACAGATCGCCGCCGGCAACGTGCCCGAGAACCTCATGAACCAGAATATCTGGACGCTCGACCTGCCGGGTCTCGTTGCGGGCGCCAAGTATCGCGGTGAGTTCGAGGAGCGCCTCAAGAACGTGATCCAGGAGGCAACCGAGGCCGACGACGTCATCCTGTTTATCGATGAGATGCACACCATCATCGGTGCCGGTTCCGCCGAGGGCTCCATCGACGCGAGCTCCATGCTCAAGCCGGTGCTCGCGCGCGGCGCCTTCCAGATTATCGGTGCCACCACGGCCGAGGAGTTCCGCAAGTACCTCACCAAGGACCCGGCCTTCGAGCGTCGTTTCCAGACCATCGATGTCGAGGAGCCGAGCGTCGAGGATACAGTCAAGATCTTGACCGCGCTCAAGCCGCGCTACGAGGAGCACCACCACGTGCGCTATACACAGGGTGCCATCGAGGCCGCCGCGAACCTCTCCAACCGCTACATCCAGGATCGCTTCCTGCCCGATAAGGCAATCGACCTCATCGACGAGGCCGGTGCCCGCGCTCGCATCGCCGCCAACCGCGCGCCCGAGCCGGTGCGCGAGGCCGAGCATCGCATAGAGGAGCTCAAGGCCGCCGCGCAGGAGGCCACCGAGGGCGACGACATGAACAAGGCCGCCGAGATCACCGAGCAGCAGAAGGCTGCCGAGATTGAACTCGCCGAGGCCAAGGCTGCCTGGACCGCCGAGCTCGACGCCAGCCCGCTCACCATCGACGTGAGTCAGATTGCCGACATCGTGTCCGTGACCTCTGGCGTGCCGGTTTCCTCGCTCACCGAGAGCGAGAGCCGTCGCCTGCTGCAGACCGAAAGCGTGCTCAAGACCCGCATTATCGGCCAGGACGAGGCCGTCGAGGCCGTCGCCAAGGCCGTGCGCCGCAGCCGCTCGCCGCTCAAGGACCCGCGTCGTCCCGGCGGCAGCTTTATCTTCCTGGGTCCCACCGGCACGGGCAAGACCGAGCTCGCCAAGACGCTCGCCGAGTATCTCTTTGGCAGCAAAGACGCGCTCATCAGCTTCGACATGTCCGAGTTCGGTAGCGAGTTCGAGGTCTCCAAGCTCATCGGTAGCCCTCCGGGCTACGTCGGTCACGACGAGGGCGGCCAGCTCACCAAGGCCGTTCGTCGCCACCCGTACTCGGTCGTGCTGTTCGACGAGATCGAGAAGGCGCACCCCGATATCTTCAACATCTTGCTGCAGGTGCTGGAGGAGGGCCGCCTGACCGATAGCCAGGGCAAGACGGTCGACTTCCGCAACACCGTGATCATCATGACGTCCAATGTGGGCGCCCGCGAGATTGCGCAGGATGCGAGCGTGGGCTTTGGCACCACCGGCGAGCAGGGTCTCACGTCGAGTGAGATCCGTGGTCGCGCGATGGGCGAGCTCAAGCGCCTGTTCCGCCCCGAGCTGCTCAACCGTATCGACGACATTGTTGTGTTCCAGAAGCTCTCGGGCGAGAATCTCACCAAGATCGCGCACCTGCTGGTGGACGACCTGCGCCAGCGTCTGATTGCCAACGGCATGAACATCAAGCTCACCGATGCGGCCTATGACAAGATCGTGGCCGAGGGCACCGACCTCACCAACGGTGCGCGTCCGCTGCGCCGTGCTATTCAAAAGCTCATCGAGGACCCGCTGTCCGAGGAACTTCTGGCCGGCGAGTGGGGCGAGGGCGATACCGTCCTGTGCGACGTGGCCGATGGCAAGTTTGTCTTTAGCCACGGCACGGGCGAGATTCCGGCACCGCGTCCGGCAGGTACGCTCGGTGGCGATACCACCCCGGCGGCACCGCACACTGGCAGCGCCGCGCCTGTGAGTAGTGGCGTGACCTCGGGCCCCGGCGGTATGATGCAAGCTGGCTCCGGCGCGCTGTAGGGCGTGGCGACAATTTGATACGCTCAATCGAGGCGCTCTGGCAAGGGCGCCTCGATTTGTAGAGCTGCGGTGATTGTGACCGTTACGCTATACGGTCCACCGTTAGCCGATGATGCGAGGGCGCTCGGCGTTTTCGACTGGTTTATGCAAACGAAGTCTGGGAATATACAAGGCGCATGTCTTATTGTCTAACCAGTTGCGCCAAGGAGGCACCATGGACTACAAGATTACCGGCTACGAGCCCGCCCAGCTGTTCCATTTCTTTGAGGAGGTCAGCGCGATCCCCCGTGGGTCTGGCAACGAGAAGGGCATCAGCGATTTCCTGGTCGCGTTTGCCAAGGAGCGCGGCCTCGATGTGTACCAGGACGAGGTCTACAACGTCATCATTCGCAAGCCCGCATCTGCCGGTGCCGAGAATGCCCCGACCGTGATGTTGCAGGGCCATATCGACATGGTGTGCGACAAGCTGGGCTCCGTTGAGCACGACTTTACGACCGATGGTATCGATCTGGTCGTCAAGGACGGCGTCCTCACTGCTAACGGCACCACCCTGGGCGCCGACAACGGCATTGCTGTCGCGCTTATGCTTACCGTGCTCAACGACGATTCGATTGCTCATCCGGCCCTCGAGTGCGTGTTCACCACCGACGAGGAGACCGGCCTGGTTGGCGCCGAGACGCTCGACAAGTCCCAGATCAGCGCCCGTACCATGATCAACCTCGATTCCGAGGAAGAGGGCGTTGCCACCGTCAGCTGCGCCGGCGGCGTCGTCGTTACCTACACCTGCCCGATCGCGCGCGAGCATAAGACCGGTAGCACCCTCACGCTTGACATCTCCGGCCTGCTGGGCGGTCACTCCGGCAGTGATATCCACCTGGAGCGCGGCAACGGCAACCTCATCATGGCCCGCATCATCGACCGCCTGATGGTTGCCGGCGAGCCCGCCATCGTTAGCTTTAACGGTGGCACCAAGGACAACGCCATCAACCGTGAGTGCAAGGCCGAGCTGGTCTACGCCGACCACGCTGCCGCCGAGGCCGCGGCCCAGATCGCAAAGGGCATCATCGCCGACGTCACCGCCGAGCTCGAGGTCTTCGACCCCGGCTTTACCTGCACCGTCGAGATTGCCGACGACACCGAGGTCGAGGCCATGGACCAGAAGTCTGCGCTTGCCCTCATCCGCGCTCTGCGTCTTGCCCCTAACGGCGTGATTCGCCGCAACGTCGCTACCGACGGCTCCGTCGAGGTTTCCTCCAACATCGGCGTGGTCGCCACTTCTGACGACGAGGTCAAGATCATGCTGTCCCCGCGCTCCTCGATCACCTCGCTGCAAAACGAGTTCAAGGACCGCCTGCAGACGCTGGCCGATGTCCTGGGCTTCGACGCCAAGTTTGAGTTCGAGTATCCCGGCTGGAGCTATGCCGAGCATTCGCCGGTCCGCGACGTCTTTGTCGAGAGCTATCGCGAGCTCTTTGGCTCCGAGCTGCGCATCGAGTCTATTCACGCCGGCCTTGAGTGCGGCCTGTTTGCCGAGGCCCTGCACGGCCTGGACGCCATCGCCGTGGGCCCGACGCTCTCCGATGTCCACACTCCGGACGAGAGCATGGAGCTCGCTTCTGCCGAGCGCTTCTACGAGCTGCTCATCGACGTCCTCAAGCGCCTTGCCGCGTAAGGGTCGCGCTAGCAGCAGTTCGAGCCACGTGCTAGCGGATTGCAAATGACATTACGAGAGGGGGCATCCGAACTTTTGCGACGGGTGCCCCCCTCTTCTTTTAAGAAATGTGGATTGATTGGCGCCTAGCCCATATCCGCCTTGATGAGGTCGAGGGTGCGCTGGCAGTTTTCGCGGACGGGGCCGAGCATATGCTCGCGCAGGTCCGCCATGCCGGGCAGGTCGGCGTATTCGTCCATGATCTCTTCCATACAAATGGGCACCTCGTAGGCGAGGTCCATCATGGTCGCAAAGCAAAACTTCTCGGATAGCCCGGCATCGGTGAGCGCCGCCTCCAGCGCGGGGTCGCCCATACCGTGGTATCGGCGGATAGCGCCTGGACCGATGCGCCCCACTCGATTTTCGCCGCCAACGCTCATGGCAAGGCGCGCCCGGCGGCGCATACGTTCGTACGCCAAGCCCGATGCGACATCGTACATGGGTGCGAGCGCTGCGTTTGTGCCTTTGCCTAGGATGAGCGAGTAGTTTTTAGCGTGTGCGTCAGGCGCTCCGATAATGGCGTTATAGAACAACATATAGGTAAAAAGCACAAGATTCATGTGGTGGGGGACTGTGTTAATCAGTCGTTCTTGGATGTCTCGTGTGGTTGGTCCTCCGTCGGCGGTGTATTTCTGGCTTGGCAATACACCGAGCGCCTGGCAAAAGTCCTCCTGATGCAGCCTTTCGATATTTCCGCTGCTATTGACCATTCTGTCGTACCGTTCAACGACGAGCGCGGCTTCGTCTTCAAATGTGCAATAGGAGACGTTGGCAGTTGGAATGCCAACACGCCGAGCCGTTTTCATGCAGACGAATTCGTTTAAGGCCTGATGTTTGAACCCAACGACACCATTTTTGAAGATATGGGTAGTGGGGGATGACCCTAGACATTCGCACCATTGGCCATCATGCCAAGCTAGTGCAAATTTGCCTTGGTTGCCGCCCAGGGACCAGCTTTCGTTGGAGCCCATCCATGTCTCTCTTTCGTCATCGCGAATTGCTTTGAGCTTGTGAGCGATTTGAGAATTGGTAAGCGGGCGGTATGCCGAGACCCTGCCGCGGGCGGCGCCTAATTGATCGGTTCGACAAAACTGAACGGCCCCTGCGCAGTCAAGACCGATATGGCACAAGAGGGCGACGGGGTTGTTGGATGCAACGTCATACTCGGCGGCAATAGCGCGACGCTGCTCTTGGCTGTCGGGCAAAAGGCCAAATAGGAACGGGCGGACGATGTTATGGCCATACGTGCGATTGGAAAGCGGCATTGTAAGCGATAGTGGTGCTCCGCGATAGGTTGGGGCGTATACAAAGCTGCAGAGTCCATGCTCGTCTTGCCGGAGAGTGCCTGCGATTTCGCCACAAATGAGGGTCGCAAGCTCCATCTCTGCCATTTATTTCACAACCTTACAGCCAAAGGAGAGGTCTGAAGTGTCGGAAAGGCCTTGCTCGGCTGCGATTTGGGCCAGCAAGGCACCATAGGAAGATGGCGTTCCCTGTCGAGCGGGTCGTCTGCCTACGCTTGGCTTTGGCAGGGCATTCGAGTTCGCGATAGGGAGGTCCGCTTTCGTCGTCGGATGTTCGGAGGGCGATGCGATGGAGTCGTTATCGCTTTGCGCAAAGAGACCTATGCCGAGTGCGTTAAAGACGGACAGCAACTTGTCGAGTCGAATGCCGGTGGCGTCTCCTAGCTCGAGCGATGCGAGCAGGCGCTCCGAAACACTGGCCGTTTTGGCGAGGGCGGCACGGGTGAGACCCTGAGCCTCGCGTGCCTGGCGCACGTAGATGCCAGCTTGGCGCGGTGTGGTGATGGGAAGGGTATTCACGGCGATCTCCTAACGTGCAGACTTTTGCATATCAGTATGACATGCAAAAGTCTGCACGAAAAGGCCTCATGCAAAACTTTGCATTAGGCCTTGTACTGGCGTTGAGTTTTGAGCGATTGTGTTTGGCGTTACAGCGCCAAAATCCCCAGATGCTCAAGCAAGATCTTAAGTCCGATGAGGATGAGCACGATGCCGCCCACGATGGTGGCAGGTTTTTCGTAGCGCGCGCCAAAGGTGTGGCCGATCGCTACGCCGGCGACGGAGAAGATAAACGTTGTGACGCCGATAAGCGATACGGCGGGAACGATGTCGACCGAAAGCGCGGCGAACGAGATGCCCACGGCCAGGGCGTCGATTGAGGTGGCGATGGCGAGGATCAGGTACTCGCTCAGTTCAATCTTTTCGGCATTCTTGCCGTCGCCTTCATCCTCGTCCTCGGTAAAAGCCTCCCACAGCATTTTGCCGCCGATGAAGGCCAAAAGGATAAAGGCGATCCAATGGTCGATAGGTCCGATGATGGCCATGAATTGACTTCCGAGCGCCCATCCGATTACGGGCATGCCGGCCTGGAAGCCGCCAAAGAACAGGCCGAGCACTACGGCGACCTTAAGGTTGATCTTCTTCATGCCAAGGCCCTTGCAGATGGATACGGCAAAGGCGTCCATCGAAAGGCCAATGGCGAGCAGCACGAGCTCTACGAGTCCCATGGTTTGGCTCCCTCCTTGCGGGCGAACCCGCGTGTACTTCTGACAGGGGAGCAACAAAAAAGACCCGTGGCGTACGCGCCGCGCGTACAACCACGAGTCTCGTTCATTAAGGCAAGCCAGACCGTGTCGGCCAGTATGTTGACTTGCCGCGCCACCGGAGGCGAACCCGGTCACGCGACTACTCCCTCATTCATGTGAATCCCGATGCTACCACATGAACAGCTCATTTGGGTTGAGGCTCTCAGCGGTGTTCGCTCATTCTGTAAGCATCGGATTTCGCGAGCGCCGCGGGGACAAACCGTGAGAAACTATTTAGCGTTTATGGAGCGTATGCGATGGGAGCGATGCCTTGGATAAGAACGAGCTGCAAAAGCGTATGGAACAGGCCATCCGCCTGACGGCACCTGGCCAGCCGATCCGCACCGCCCTCGACATGATCATTGCTGGTCACCTGGGCGCTCTTATTTGCGTCGGCGACACCGAAAACGTGCTCGCTGCTGGTAACGACGGCTTCCCGCTCAACATTTCGTTTACCTCGAACCGCCTGTTCGAGCTTTCCAAGATGGACGGCGCCATCGTCATCGACGGCGACCTCACCCAGATCCTGCGCGCCAACTTCCACCTCAATCCCGATCCCTCGCTTGCCACGAGTGAGACGGGCATGCGTCACCGCACCGCCGCCCGCATGTCGGTGCTCACGGATGCCATCGTGATCTCGGTCTCGGCCCGTCGTGCCGTCGTCAACGTGTACGTTCACGGCAAGAGCTACGAGATCCAGCCCGTCACCACCATCATGAGCTCGGTCAACCAGCTCGTCGCCACGCTCCAGACTACCCGTCAGTCGCTCGACCGCTCCCTGCTGCGCCTGACGGCCCTCGAGCTCGACGACTACGTTACGCTCGCCGACATTACCGGGATTTTCTCGAGCTTCGAGATCATGCAGCAGGCAAAGACCGAACTTAAGGATTGCATTGTCAAGCTGGGCAACCAGGGCAAGCTCGTGCAGATGCAGCTCGAGCAGCTCGCCGGCTCCAGCATGGATACCGAGTACGACCTGATGATTCGCGACTATGCGAGCGATTCCTCCGAGGCCAATGCCGAAAAGATCCGCGCCAACCTGAGCCGTATGACGCCCAAGGACTTGTCCGACCCGCAGCATGTGGCGGCGGTTCTGGGTTACGACGACCTGGACGAGGACTCCGTCATGACACCGCTGGGCCTGCGCACGCTTTCGCGCGTGTCCGTCGTGCGCGACGGCGTCGCCGAGAAGATCGTCGACGAGTATGGATCGCTGCAGGAGCTCATGGACGACATCAGCGAGGATCCGGAGCGCCTAGGCGACTTTGGCGTCAACAACCCTGCCATTCTTGCGGACTCCCTGTACCGCATGAAGGGCACCAAACAGGGGAACGCATAATGGCGCCCGTATGCGCCGTGGTCGTTGCCGGCGGCAGTGGCCAGCGCTTTGGAAATCCCGGCGGCAAGCAGCTCGTTAACGTGGCGGGCCGTCCGCTCATGAGCTGGTCTATCCGCGCATTTGACCGTAGCAATAAGGTCGGCCACATCGTGGTGGTGTGTCCTTCCGAGCGCCGTGCCGAGATGCGCCGCCTGGCCATCGACCCGTTTGACTATGACACGCCCATCAGCTTTGCCGATGCCGGCGAGACCCGCCAGGATTCCACCCGTGCCGGCGTGCATGCGGCTCCGGCGGGTTTCGAATATGTCGCCATCCACGACGGCGCCCGTCCGCTCATTACGACCGAGGCCATCGATCATGCGATCGACGTGCTTGTGGGCGACCGTGCCCTCGACGGCGTCGTGTGCGGCCAGCCTGCCATCGACACGCTCAAGATCGTCGATGGCGACAACATCGTCGAGACGCCGCCGCGCGAGCTCTATTGGGCCGCGCAGACGCCGCAGATCTTTAGCGTCGACGCCATGAAGCGCGCTCACGCCGCTGCTATCGCCGAGGGCTTTATCGGCACCGACGATTCATCGCTGGTCGAGCGCATGGGCGGGCGCGTCCGCTGTGTCCAGAGCCCGCGCGATAACCTTAAGGTGACGGTGCCCGAGGACCTGCGTCCCGTAACCGCGATTCTGCTCGGTCGCATGGCCGAGGGAGAGGACCTTCCCCATGTTCAGTAACCTGCGCATTGGCCACGGCTACGACGTCCACCGTTTGGTGGAGGGGCGTCGATGTATCATCGGCGGGGTTGACATTCCCTACGAGCGCGGCCTGCTGGGCCACTCGGATGCCGATGTGCTCGCGCACGCCTTGGCCGACGCCATTCTGGGCGCCTGCCGCGGGGGAGATATCGGCAAGCTATTCCCCGACACCGATCCCGCCTACGAGGGTGCCGATTCGATGGTGCTGCTCGCTCGCGTGATGGACTATGCGCGCGAGCTTGGCTTTGAGTTTGTCGATGCCGATTGCACCATTGCCTGCCAGCAACCCAAGATCACTCCGCACCGCGATGCCATGCGCGCCAACCTTGCCCATGCCCTGGGTGTCGACGTCGAAAACGTGGGCGTCGCCGCCACCACGACCGAAAAGCTCGGTTGGGAAGGCCAGGGCGAGGGAATTGGCGCCTGGGCCGTCTGCCTGCTACAGAAAACCGTTAAGGAGTAACGAATGCGTATCTACAACAGCGCTACCCATAAAAAGGAAGAGTTCCAGCCCATCGAGTCCGGCAAGGTCCGCATGTACGTGTGCGGCCCCACGGTCTACGACAACATACACATCGGCAATGCCCGCACGTTCATCAGTTTTGACGTGATTCGTCGCTGGCTCATCGCGAGCGGCTACGAGGTCACGTTCGCCCAGAACCTCACCGATGTCGACGACAAGATCATCAAGCGCGCCAACGAGCAGGGCCGTACGGCTGCCGAGGTCGCGACGGAGTTCTCGGATAAGTTCATCGGCGTCATGCGCGCCGCCAACGTGCTCGATCCCGATGTGCGCCCCCGCGCCACCAAGGAGATCGGCCCCATGATCGCCATGATCAAGACGCTCATCGAGCAGGGCCACGCTTACGCCGCCGATAACGGCGACGTGTACTTTGCCGTGCGCAGCGATCCCAACTATGGCCAGGTCTCGGGCCGCAACATCGATGACCTTATGGTTGGTGCACGTATCGAGGAGAACGAGGACAAGAACGACCCGCTCGACTTTGCCCTGTGGAAGGCCGCAAAGCCCGGCGAGCCCAGCTGGCCGAGCCCCTGGGGCGAGGGCCGTCCCGGTTGGCACACCGAGTGCGCCGCCATGGTGCACCGCTACCTGGGCACCCCAATTGACATTCATGGCGGCGGCTCCGACCTTGCCTTCCCGCATCACGAGAACGAGTGCGCCCAGGCTACCTGCGCCTGGCACCAGGGCTTTTCCAACACCTGGATGCACACGGGCATGCTGCTGGTTGACGGCGAGAAGATGTCCAAGTCGCTCGGAAACTTCTTTACGCTGGCCGAGGTCCTCGAGCAGCACTCCGCTGCCGCCCTGCGCCTGCTGATGCTGCAGACGAGTTATCGCTCGCCGCTCGACTTTTCTTGGGAGCGCCTGGAGGGTGCCGAGAACTCACTCACGCGTATCGCCGGTACGGTCGAGAACCTGCGCTGGGCCGCGAACCATGCGACGGCCGATGCCGATGAGGCAGCATCCGAGGCGTTTGCCGCCAAGGCCGCCGAGACCCGTGCCACCTTTAAGGAGTGCATGGACGACGACTTTAACACTGCCGGTGCCATGGGTGCTGTCTTTGGCTTTGTGACCGAGTGCAACCAGTACCTGGAGCAGGCGGGCGATGCTGCCGACAAGGCCGCTGCGCTTGCTGCCGCCGATACGCTGGTTGAGCTGCTCGACACATTTGGCGTTGAGCTTCCCGAGCCCAAGGTCGAGCTGCCGCTGGGCCTGCTGGGCGTTGCCGCCGGCCTGGTCGCCTACACGGGCGACGACGTGGACGAGGCCGCTGCCAAGATTCTCGAGGCCCGCGCCGAGGCCCGTGCCGCCAAGAACTGGGACCTGGCAGACGCCATCCGCGACCAGCTCAAGGACCTGGGTCTGACGATTGAAGATACGGCCGCTGGTACCCGTATCAAGTCTCTCTAATCCCTACGGGTTTCCCAAGCACCCGACCGCCCGAGCCACGGCACCTTGCCTTTCAATCGTCGGGCATGACCTCAAGGTCTATGCCCTCCTCTTTCAAGGCAATCTGCCGCACCTCGGGCGGTCGGTCTATTTGTTTCGTTTGATAGTTGTATTTAGGAGGTCGCCTTATGGCCGACAATCGCAAGCGTGCGCCTCGTGGTGGCAAACAGGCTGCTTCTGGCTCGCGTCCGATTCGCCGCAACGACCGCGCTGCCACTCCCAAGGGCCAGCGCGAGCGCACCCAGGCCGCACGTCCGCAGCGCGATCGCAAGCGCGACAACATTCAGGTCCCCAAGGGCGAGTTTATCGAAGGCCGTCGTGCTGCCGCCGAGGCACTGCGTACCGGCTTTCCCGTCAAGTGCGCGCTCATCGCCGAGGGCGGGGAGCGCGATGCTGCCTTGTCGCGCTTGGTCGACGATCTCAACGCCGCGGACGTCCGCATTAAGTATGTGCCGCGCGCGCAGCTCGATGCGCTGTCGAGCCATGGCGCTCATCAGGGCATTGCGCTCGAGGTGGGTAATTTCCCCTATGCGGACGTCGCCGATATCCTTGACCGCGCGGGTGACGGCCCGGCGCTCGTCGTCGTACTCGACCATGTGACCGACGACGGTAACTTTGGTGCCATTGTGCGCTCTGCCGAGGTCGTGGGCGCGGCGGGCGTCATCATTGCCAACAAGCGCGCCGCCGGTGTGACCGTGGGCAGCTACAAAACCTCTGCTGGTGCCGTTATGCATCTGCCCATCGCACAGGTTCCCAACATCGCTCGAGCGCTCGACGACCTCAAGGCTGCTGGCTTTTGGGTGGGCGGTGCTTCCGAGCACGCCGAGGGCAGCTGCTGGGATGCTCCCTTTGAGGGCCGCGTTGCGCTCGTCATGGGCTCCGAGGGCGACGGCATCTCGCGCCTGGTGCTCGAGAAATGCGACTTTTTGACCAAGCTTCCCCAGCGCGGCATGACCGAGAGTCTCAATGTGGCCCAGGCGACCACCGCGCTGTGCTTTGAGTGGCTGCGCCGCAATGCCGGCGAGCTCATGGGGGAGGAGTAGCGCATGTCCAAGAAGAACCGCGCCAAGTCCAAGGCCAAGCGCTTTGGCGAGGGCTCGGCCAAGCCGATTGTTTCGGCCGCGACCTACGGCGTGGGCGGCAATGCGTTTGCGCAGGCTATCGCCGACCCAGTCTCGACGGTGCACTCCAACAAGCCCGAGCTGCTGGTGGTCGACGGTTACAACGTGATCCACTGCACGCCGCGCTACGAAAAGCTCGTCTACGACCATTCCGACGATCCATATTCCAGCGACGTCCACGATATGGCGCGCACCGCGCTCATCAACGATGTTGCGGCGTTTGCCCAGGGCCGTTACGAGGCCGTGATCGTGTTCGACGGCGCGGGCAACATCTCCAACGAGCGCCCCAACCTACCGGCCCGCGGCGTGCGCATCGAGTTCTCGCCGACGGGCGTCTCTGCCGATACCGTGGTGCAAAAGCTCTGCATCGAGGCACGCGAGGAAGGCCGCGCGTGCTCCGTGGTATCGAGCGACGGTACGATTCAGGCCGTCGTCATGGGCAAGGGCGTTACGCGCATCTCGAGCCGCATGCTGGTGGACGAGATCAAGCAGATCGATAACGACGTTCACGAGGCAGAGGAAGCCCCGCAGATCAAGATGACTCTGGGCAGTCGCCTGAGCCCCGATGCCCTGGCCAAGCTTAAGGCCCTCCGTGGACGGTAGGGGAGTATCTGTAGAGACCAGCTACTCGGCTGGTCAATTCACTGGCTTGTAGTTATTGGATTGTGGACTTGCCGTCGCCAAAACGAATAGCTTTTTGTCTTGGCGAACGGATAAAACTATTCGTTCTGACGAAGGGTTTTGAGATGTGGTCGGGTGAAGGGCCTGTTGCGCCTCGTCCGCAATTCCTTTATTCTTAACTGGCTTCGCGCGAAAGCGCCAAGTGTGCCAGTGTGGCGCAACGGTAGCGCAACTGATTTGTAATCAGTGGGTTGCAGGTTCGATTCCTGTCACTGGCTCCATGAGAGTTTCGGGCCCTGTCTCCAATTGGGACAGGGCCCGTTTCTATTTATGTTGACATGTCAGCGGGTTTGACTCCCACCAAGCTTCAGGTTTGTCTCGATCTATAACACGGGCGGGCTGAAAACCCTCCTTATAGTTACAGATCGAGACATTGCCAAGGGACGGCCGATAACATCTCGATCTGTAACACGAAGAGGCTGAAAACCGTTCTTACTGTTACAGAATGAGACGTAAGCCGGGGTCGCTGCGTGGTATCTCAATCTGTAACAGATAGGGGAGAAAATGTTCTCTAAATGTTACAGATCGAGACAAAGGCGGGAGCGAACCCAGCCGTTCACCTTGGGCGTGGATTATCGGACGAACGAGCGCGGAAAATCTGCCACTTTGGCCTTGGAGACACGCCAAAAGTGGGAGATTATCCACGCTCGATTTCAAACGGGAGATAATCCACGCTCGAATCTGCCGCGGAATCCCGATCTCGACCTATATATAGGTGCAAATAGGCTGTTATCGAAGTTCGATCCTGAAGGTGTACTCCACTACGCCAAAGTGTTACCTTGGGAAATGTCACCTCTGTATCCAAAACCACTGTCCTTCACATCCAAACTCAACAAAACCGCAGGTCACGGCTATATAGATACGCCCGGAACCGTGTATCTAGAGGTTTTCGTTGACAGCCCCCAAGGTTGCATCGTATTATCTTTTTCGTTCGCGGGGGCGGCGGTCCAAAAGACCAAAGAACCTGCGGATACTTGAACGATTGGGAGTTTGCCCGAGTGGTTAATGGGGACGGGCTGTAAACCCGTTGGCTCTGCCTACATAGGTTCGAATCCTATAGCTCCCACCCGTCAAGTGCCTGTATAGCTCAGTCGGTAGAGCACTTCGTTGGTAACGAAGAGGTCACCAGTTCAAGTCTGGTTGCAGGCTCCATCCGGCGGTGTAGCTCAGTTGGTTAGAGCACACGGTTCATACCCGTGGCGTCACTGGTTCGAATCCAGTCACCGCTACCATAGGTAACACGGTGGCTTCTCAATAGTATGTTGAGAGGCCACTATGGTATAAAGGCAAAGTCCCGTCCGGGGACGACCTGTTTAGAGGAGGGCTTTATGGCCAAAGAGAAGTTTGAGCGCACTAAGCCGCATGTTAACATCGGCACCATTGGTCACGTCGACCACGGCAAGACCACGCTGACCGCCGCCATCACCAAGGTTCTCTCCGAGACCGAGGGCTGCAAGGCTGACTTCACTGCGTTCGAGAACATCGACAAGGCTCCCGAGGAGCGCGAGCGCGGCATTACGATCTCCGTCTCCCACGTCGAGTACGAGACTGCTGCCCGTCACTACGCTCACGTTGACTGCCCGGGCCACGCTGACTATGTCAAGAACATGATTTCCGGTGCTGCTCAGATGGACGGCGCTATCCTGGTCATCGCCGCTACCGACGGCCCCATGGCTCAGACCCGCGAGCACATCCTGCTCGCCCGTCAGGTCGGCGTTCCTTACATCGTCGTCTTCCTGAACAAGTGCGACATGGTTGACGATGACGAGCTCATCGACCTCGTCGAGATGGAGACCCGTGAGCTCCTCTCCGAGTACGATTTCCCCGGCGACGACATCCCCGTCATCCGTGGTTCCGCTCTGGGCGCTCTCGAGGGCGACGCCAAGTGGATGGACGCTATCCGCGAGCTCATGAACGCCGTCGACGAGTACATCCCGACGCCTGCTCGTAACAACGACCTCCCGTTCCTGATGGCCGTTGAGGACGTTATGACCATCTCCGGCCGTGGTACTGTTGCTACCGGCCGTGTCGAGCGCGGTGAGCTCAAGCTCAACGAGCCCGTCGAGATCGTCGGCATCAAGGATACCCAGAACACCGTCGTTACCGGTATCGAGATGTTCCGTAAGTCCATGGACTTCTGCGAGGCTGGCGACAACGTCGGTCTGCTGCTCCGCGGCATCAAGCGCGAGGACATCGAGCGCGGCCAGGTTCTCTGCAAGCCCGGTTCGGTTACCCCGCACACCAAGTTCACCGGCGAGATCTACGTTCTGACCAAGGAGGAGGGCGGCCGTCACACCCCGTTCTTCGATGGTTATCGTCCTCAGTTCTACTTCCGTACCACCGACGTTACCGGTACGGTCAAGCTCCCCGAGGGCACCGAGATGGCTATGCCTGGTGACCACATCACCATCGAGGGCGACCTCATCCACCCGATCGCCATGGAGGAGGGCCTGCGCTTCGCTATCCGCGAGGGTGGCCACACCGTCGGTTCGGGCATCGTCTCCACGATCATTGAGTAAATTAGCTCTTTGATATAGCTGACTTAGAGAACCCGGCACTTATATGGGTGCCGGGTTCTTTTCTGCAATGGATATTGAGCCGTTGCTGGTGTCGAGAGGATCGACAATGGTTCTGGCGCACCGTCGATTAGCTCTCGTTGGCTTCATTGATGTGTTCCAAATATGAATGGATCCACCGAGAACCAATTGATTCGAGGTTTTCATTGACAGCACTTACATAGAGCTGATAAAGTACCAATTCGTGCCCGTACGGGGCGGAAATGAAAGGTTCAGGATACATGCGTACTCTAGTTACTCTTGCGTGCACTGAGTGCAAGCGCCGCAACTATACGACCACCAAGAACAAGTCGACCATGCCTGATCGTATGGAGATCAAGAAGTATTGCCCCTGGTGCCGTCACCACACGCTGCACAAAGAGACTCGCTAGTCTCTAGTCACATACGCCAGTAGTTCAATTGGTAGAGCATCGGTCTCCAAAACCGAGTGTTGAGGGTTCGAGTCCTTCCTGGCGTGCCAGTCATTATTCCGTAAGCTCCCAATTGGGGGCTTACGGTTTACTCATGTATAAGCGCATTGCGCGGAGGTAACCCAAATGGCCAACAAGAAGAACAAGAAGAAGGCTCAGCAGCCGGCACCTGCCAACAACGCTGCCGCCAACTCCAAGGTTGAGGCCAAAAAGGCCGTTGCCAAGAAGAACGAGAAGGCTGCGAAGTCCAAGAAGAACGAGAAGCCTGGTTTCTTCGCCCGCACCAAGAAGTATTTCGCCTCGGTCAAGTCCGAGATGAAGCGTGTCACGTGGCCCGATAAGAAGGAGCTCGTGAACTACTCGGTCGTCGTTTGCGCTTCTCTGATCGTCGTCGGCGTCGTCATCGCTCTGCTCGATGCTGGCTTTGGCGAGGCTCTTGCTCTGTTCTCTGGATTGAGGGGCTAAACCATGTCTAAGCGTTGGTACGTCGTTCACACTTACTCTGGATACGAGAACCGCGTTAAGTCCGATCTCGAGCATCGCATCGAGACTATGGGCATGCAGGACCGTATCTTTGATATCGAGATTCCTATGGAGCGCGTCACCGAGATTAAAGAGGGTGGCAAGCGCGAGACCAAGGATTCCAAGATCTTCCCGGGTTATGTCCTGGTCCGCATGGAGATGGATGACGATGCTTGGACGTGCGTTCGTAACACGCCTGGCGTCACCGGTTTCTTGGGCGGCAACGGCAAGCCCGCTCCGCTTTCCCGCGACGAGTACAACAAGATGACTCGTCGTCCTGGTAAGGGCGATTCGCCCAAGCGCACCTCGGTTGATATTCAGGTCGGCACGTCCGTCCGCGTCACCGATGGTCCGCTTACCGACTTTGATGGCAAGGTCTCCGAGGTTAACACCGAGGCTGGCAAGCTCAAGGTCACGCTGATGATCTTTGGCCGCGAGACGCCGGTTGAGCTCGACTTTAACCAGGTCGCTGTCATCGCTTAAGTTTTCGTCCGTTCGCGCGAGCGTGCTTCTTCTGTGACTGCTCATCTCAGAAGTGCTTCTAACACGTGCGTGCTTACGATATAGCAAGTACTTCACACTCGTGATTCGAAAGGAATGACCATGGCTGAGAAGAAGGTTGCCAACGTCATTAAGCTCCAGATTCCTGCTGGTGCAGCTAACCCCGCTCCTCCCGTCGGCCCCGCCCTGGGCGCTGCTGGCGTGAACATCATGCAGTTCTGCCAGGCCTTTAACGCCGAGACGCAGGACAAGAAGGGTGACATCATCCCCGTTGAGATCTCTGTCTACGAGGATAAGTCCTTCTCCTTCATCACCAAGACCCCGCCGGCGGCTCACCTCATCAAGAAGGAGCTGAACCTCAAGTCTGGTTCTGCTAAGCCCCAGGCCGACAAGGTTGGTCAGCTCTCCCAGGAGCAGCTTACCAAGATCGCCGAGATCAAGATGCCGGACCTCAATGCCAACGACATTGACGCCGCCAAGAAGATCATCGCCGGTACCGCCCGTTCCATGGGCGTCACCATCGCTGAGTAGCGATTTCTTTAGGTAATGACGGGTGCTCCGACCGGGGCGCCCGTTATATGTGTGCAATAGGGCACACGATACGATGTGGGAGGGCTCACGCCCGTTTAACCACAGGAGGTAATGCACATGGCTAAGCATGGTAAGAGCTATAACGCCGCTGCCGAGAAGATCGACCGCGCCACGCTCTACACCCCCCTTCAGGCTGCCAAGCTCATCAAGGAGCTCGACACCGCCAAGTTCGACGAGACCGTCGAGGCTCACTTCCGTCTGGGCATCGATACTCGTAAGGCTGACCAGAACATCCGTGGTTCCATCTCCCTGCCCCACGGCACCGGCAAGACCGTTCGTGTTGCCGTCTTCGCCGAGGGCGAGAAGGCCCGCGAGGCCGAGGCTGCCGGCGCCGACATCATCGGTTCCGACGAGCTCGTCGCCCAGATTCAGAAGGGCGAGATCAACTTCGACGCCGCTATCGCTACGCCGAACATGATGGCCAAGGTTGGCCGCATCGGTAAGATCCTTGGTCCCCGTGGCCTCATGCCGAACCCCAAGCTCGGCACCGTGACCATGGACGTCGCCAAGATGGTCTCCGAGCTCAAGGCCGGCCGCGTTGAGTATCGTGCCGATCGCTACGGCATCTGCCACGTGCCCCTGGGCAAGAAGTCCTTCTCTGAGCAGCAGCTCGTCGAGAACTACGCTGCCCTGTACACCGAGATCCTGCGCGTCAAGCCCTCTTCTGCTAAGGGCAAGTACGTCAAGTCCATCTCCGTGTCTTCCACCATGGGCCCTGGCGTCAAGGTCGATCCCGCTATCCAGCGCGACTTCCTGGCTGAGTAACTAACAGTTACTGCCTGAGCAAAGCAAGCATTGCTAAAGAGACCCGGTTCTGCCTCGTGCAGGACCGGGTCTCTTGCTTTTGAGTCAACGAAACCACCACGAAGGGGACAGGCACCCTTGTGGTGGTTTTACTTGTGTTGTACTTTAGCGCGATGTAGTACTACCCGAGGCCGAAGGGAGCCCAACATGTTTAAGAACACGCAACAGCTCCTAGGCCTAGCGCTACTAGATTGGATAGCGCGCTAGGGTTGTAATCTCGCTATAACGATTTGTTGTACCCGGGTGCGCTATCGTCTGCCGCTTTCAGGCGTGATGAGCGACACGGGTATTTTTCTATCTCTAGGCCTTCTCTCTCTCCTGAAAGCCATCTGTCATAAAACGGTCAATCAGGAGGAACATATAAGCCGCAAAATCACAATCTTTGACGCCACCCTGTGCGACGGTGAGCAGTCGCCGGGCGCCAGCATGAATACCGAGGAAAAGCTCTTCATCGCCCGCCAGCTGGTGCGCATGAACGTGGACGTTATCGAGGCGGGCTTTCCCATCTCGAGTCCTGGTGACTTTCGCTCCGTACAGGAGATTGGCAAGATTGCGGGCGACCGATGCACGGTATGCGGCCTGACGCGCGCTGTCGACAGGGATATCGAAGTGGCTGCAGAGGCGCTCAAAACGGCCCAGAGGCCCCGTATCCATACAGGGCTGGGTTTGAGCACCAGTCACCTGCGCGACAAGCTCCATATGACTGAGGAAAGGGCAATTGAGTGAGCGATCCATGCCGTCAAACATGCTCGCAAGTTCGTTGACGATGTTGAGTTTTATGCCGAGGATGCCGGCCGCTCCGATCAGGAGTTTCTGGTGCGCATTATCGAGGCGGCCGTAAAGGCCGGTGCCACGGTCGTGAACATCCCCGATACGATGGGCTACAACATGCCGTGGGACTTTGGCGCCCGCATCCGTGACCTGCGCGGGCGCTGCGGGTGCGGCCGGTCAGCGTGCGGTCGACGTGATGGAGTATCGCGAGTACGAGATTGAGCGCATTGCGCGCCAGGCATTTGAGGCGGCGCGCAAACGTCGCGGCAAGGTGACGAGCGTTGATAAGCGCAACGTGCTGGAGACGAGCCGCATGTGGCGCGAGATCGTGCATCGCGTGCAAGACGAGGAGTACTCCGACGTGGAGCTTGAGGACCTGCTCGTCGACAACGCCGCCATGCAGCTCATCAGTCGACCGGCAGACTTTGACGTCGTGGTGACGGAGAACATGTTCGGCGACATCCTGTCCGATGAGGCGGCTCAGATTACCGGATCGCTCGGTATGCTTGCCTCTGCCTCGCTGGATGATGGCGTATCGCTGTTTGGGCCGAGCGCTGGCAGCGCTCCTGACATCGCGGGGCTCGGCGTGGCCAATCCGCTGGCTCAAATCTTGTCGGTGGCGATGCTGCTGACCTACGCGCTCGACATGGGCGAGCAAGCCGCGTGGATCGAGAGCGCCGTGGCGCGCGTGCTCGACGAGGGCTGGCGCACCCGTGACATCGCCGATGTCAACACCCCGGCAGATAAGATCCTCGGCACCACGACGATGGGCGACAAGGTCGTCGCCGCGCTGTAGGCGATGCCGATTCAAGCTGTCAAATATCTCAATCTGTAACATCTAAGGGGCAAAATCGTTCCTACCTGTTACAGATTGAGATTTTCGGCTGAGCATCCGTGGTCTGTCTCGATCTGTAACAGCTAACCGATTATTTGGGCCCTACCTGTTACAGATTGAGACAAACCGTTGGGACAGGTCGGACGAGTCAGCAAAACCACCACAAAGGTGCCGGTCCCCTTCGTGGTGGTTTTTAGCGCAACGAGGTGTTCCCAGCCGACCATACGGGCGGCCTTGCGCTCACGCTGCTCGATGACAGCGCATCTTTAGACGCGAAGTGCGGAACCGGGTGCATATACGAGCCGCGTAGCGTTACGAATTCATGGGAATGACCGTATCGCCAATTTGTACGCTTGCAATCTTGTCTGTGTCACAAACTTGCGAGAACGGCCAGGTCTTGTGGACATCAGTGGTGCCGTTATCCAGTTTATTTGCGAAATAGCCGCTGTGGCTGGTTGCGTCCTCAACATGACCGTCTTTGAACGTCACGATGAGGGGTATGTTGCCAACGGCATCCATAGACTCCTCCATGTTTTGAGACATCTTGCCGCTGTTGTTGTCGTGTTCGATGGAACGATCTATGTTGTAGCGGACTGAAACGCCAACGCAGGATACGGTGGCCTCTTGAATCGTCGCCTTGGTGCCGTTAAAGTTGACCGATTTGGGCGCGGGAATCGTAACGGATGTATCTTCGTAATTCAGCTGGAACTTAAGATCCCATGGGCCCGTAAGTATTTTCTTATACTCGGGAAGCTCTTTGCCAGCACGTGGCACAACGAGAGAGTTGATATGCGTGCGGACGGTCCTGCCCATAAGGCCGGGTGATTCAACGCTGAACTGTGCAAAGTATTGAATGCTGGAGTCATTGGGGTTCTTGTCAATGAGCCATGATTGGCCTTGGCCGCCATGCTCGCCATCAACGTATACGTTTCCATCGACACTTCCGGCGATAGTTCCGTTCTCGCCCGGCTCGGAAAGCTTTTTCAGGGCAGCGGGATCGTCGAACGTAAGCGTATAGGCGATGGTAACCATATCCTTGTCGCCCATGATGGCGTCGGCAGTCACGGTGACTCCGTTGTTGGAGCAGCTAGCACCGACGGGCCGGCCAATACGGTCGATGATCTCGGTTTGAGAAGCAGGTCCGTCAAAGATGTCGGAAAGCATGTCAGAAGGAAGCGGCAGGACGCCTGTTGCCATAGCCGTGCCAGCGCCTCCAATGACGATAGCGAGGACTGCCGTTACAGCGGCAATGCGAGCGACTGTTCTTACGGGATGGCGGGCGATGCGCGGCTTGCGTCGCGTGCCATTAAAGTTGCTTTGAGCGGTCGCCGCATCGCTTGAGGCGACGGACTGAGCAATCGAGTTTGCCATGTGCTGCTTCGCATTATCGGTAAACGAAATGTGCTCCAGGGCGTGGCGATAGTCATTCGAATTCGTAGTCATTGTGGTCTCCTTTCAAGGAAAGCCGAAGTGACGCACGTCCGCGGCTAAGGTGCTGGGCGGTTGCAGCTGGCGTCGCGTGAACGGCGTCTGCGATTTCCCTGATGCTCATGCCTGCGTAGTAGTGCAAAAAGATGGCGATGCGCTGTGCTTGAGGCAGGGCCGTGACAGCGGAAAGAATGGCGCAGTCGCGTTGCGCGAATTCTTGCTCGGTATGTGTTACGGGTGCGCAGAAATCGGGGAGCGAATCGAGGTCGACAACCGGGTGATTCGCGTGCGTACGGCCGATATCGCGACATGCGTTCAGTGCGACTCGGATCACCCAAGCACGTTCGTGTTCGAGCGAGTCGAACGGTTGAGTGCGTTGGAGAATCTTGATCAGCGTGTCCTGGCAGATGTCTTGAGCGTCGTCAGCGGATCCAAGGGCCGAATAGCACAATCGAAGGATGAGGTCGGAATACGTGTCGACCAAGCGCTTTGCTTCCCGCTCGATCTGATCGGCATCGCATCGGAGCGTGCTATTGCGGTTACGGCGTGCAGGCATAGTGTCACCTCCAATTGGTCGTGGTGGATATAGGGAAGGCGTCTCGCGAGGTCCCTCTACATACAACACGGTCGAGACTGCATAAGTTGACAAAAAAAGACGGCACGTGAGCGCCGTCCTTACAAAACAATGAGTGTTCTCGTTAATTACACAAGCACCGTGATGGACAGGTCGGACGAGTCAGCAAAACCACCATAAAGGTGCCTATCCCCTTCGTGGTGGTTGTTGGCAGTTACCAGGGTGTTCTGGCGGCTGAGGACTCGATGGCCTCGTGACGCTTGAGCTCGCGGCGCATAGTTTGCGAGTTGAGCCAAGCGGCCTTCCAACCGCGCGTGGGGTAGCGCGCCTCGTCAATTTCGATCTTGGTATAGCCGCAGGCGTTGACAATCTTCGTTCCGCATGGGTGTTGGCGCTCGCGTTGAAAGTTGGGGCCGTAGCTTTGGTGCACATGCCCGTGAATCATATAGTCGGGACCCCAAGACTCAAGAGCCGCATTAAAGCACTCGAATCCTCGATGCGGCAGGTCGTCCAGGTCGCCCATGCCTGCGACGGGTGCATGGGTAAGTAGAATATCGCATCCGTCTACCAGTGCGATTTTTCGCGATAGCTTGCGCATGCGTTTTGCCATCTCGCGCTCGGTATACATGTTCGCGCCGTCGCGGTAGCGCATGGAACCGCCCAGACCCGCAATGCGAATACCTCGGTACACATATACGCTGTCCTCAACACAAATGCACCCGCCCGGTGCATGGCGCGCGTAGCGGTCGTCGTGGTTGCCACGAACGTACACAAGCGGTTTGTTGATGACAGTGACCAAAAACTCAAGATAGTCCGGATCCAGGTCGCCTGCGGATAGAATCAGGTCAACGTCCTCAAAGCGCTCCTTGCGAAAACATTCCCACAGGCAGCGCTCCTCTACATCGGCAATGGCTAGGATATTCATAGGGCACGGACCTCCGGCTCGTTATCGAGCTGCGGAATCGAGCCTATAACGTTGTCAGCCAGCCAGTTCATCTCGACAATCTGCGTACTCGGCAGGGGAGGGAAGCCCTCAATCTGAACCACGCCGTCCTGGCTGTGGAGCTCGCCGCCAAATGGATTGATGGAGCCCTCGACGATGCCATTGCGGAGCAGCTGAACAAGCTTGCGCGTCTGATAGGGCAGGCCCGGAGCGTAGCGAATGTCGATGACGCCCGAGCTCATACCATACCAGTAGTTGACGGCGCGAACCTGGCTGTCGTCACTGGTCTCATCCCAGGTGCCATGCAGCAGGCTTCGCACGATAAGCTCGTAGTATCGGCCCCAGTTCCATACCGGCATGGCGATGCCGACGACCTTGCCATCGACCAGGCGGTGAAGTCCGTAGGCCGTGGGGTCCTCCAGCGACTTGGACATGTCAGCGCCGGTCATGACGCTCACACCTTCGCGGCACATGGCCTCGGCAAGACCGCCGGCGGGCACATCGCCCCAGGTCAGGATAATTTGCGCGCGGGGGTCGAGCAGCGAGGCGCCAATTGCAAAGGCGTTGATCTCGCTAAGCGCGCCCGACGCAAAGACGGACGCGTGGTAGCCAATGCGATGGTTGTCCGCCATGCTGGCCGCAAGGGCGCCCAGCAGAAACTTTGCCTCGTACATCTTTCCAAAATACGAGCGCACGCTTTGGTGGGGAAGGCCGATAGAGCAGTTGAGGAACCGAACCTGGGGATACTCAACGGCAGCCCTGAGCGTGTATTCCATCAGGCGATGCGAGGTCGAGAAGATGACGTTGTCTCCATGTTTGACAGCCGTTTCCACGGCGGCGTAGAACACGTCCGGATCGTGGCAGTCCTCAAACGCCTCGGTGCGCACAATACCGCCAAAGTGCTCATCAAGATACCGGCGGCCCTGGTCGTGTAGGCTGTCCCAGCTCGACGTGGCACAGGGAAACTCGTGGATAAAGGCGATTCGCATGGGATTGGCAGTGGAGTAGACAGTCTTGCCCATAAAGAAGTTGAGCACGCCGGAGGTGGACTTGGCGGGTGCCTCTTCCTCATCGACGCTCGGCGCTTCGACAAGATCGACCTTGTCCTCGTCATTTTTGCCGGCAATGACCAGCTCGCGCCAAATCTTGCACAGGCGGTTTACGACGATATCAGTCGGCGTATCCAGCAGGCGGTCTTGGTTGTACACGTTGAGGTAGACGAGCATAGCGTCGGCGGGCGTAATGTCCAGATGGTCGCCGCCGGCGCGCAGGTAGGCTCGTTTAAAGAGTAGGAAGGTATGGCGCAGGTAGTCGACCTTTTTCTGTGGCCACTTTTCGACAAGGTCCTGGCCGAGCATCTTGGCGAGCGTCTCATAGCTTCCCTCGCGCGAGAACTCAATCTCGTATAGGGGGCAGACGCGCCAAAACGCGCAGAACTCGCCGTACAGGCGACTTTCGACGGAATCCCATGTGCCGGGGTAGAGGCGGGTGACCTTGGCCGAAACCGTCGGGGCGTCCAGGAATTTGAGGACGCTGACGCGCTTGTTGCCCTCCTGGACGTAGAACCGATGCATGAACTCGGTGACGATGATGGGGTCGCGATAGCCCTCGGTCACCTGGATGTCATAGAGGTTGGACCACTTGCGGGCGAACTCGGTGCTAAATGGCAACAGGGGCATAAAGTTGCACGAAAAGGCTGACTGACGGCCCTTGGTAACCGTGCCGACGACCATTTCGAGCGGAATGTCCCTTAGGCCGACGCTCTCTCGCTGACCTAAGGGGAGCTGGGCAACGAGGCTATCGAGGTCCGTAAGGTACGGGTGCTCGCTTTGGCTGATGGCGCGACGGCGTCCCTGCTCGCCGCGCTTGCGTGCTTGACGATAGGCCTCTTCCATGGTATCTACTCCCTTAGTCGTTTAAACAACGATATGAACCATGGTACCACGATGCGAAAACACCACAAAGGTGCCTGTCCCCTTTGTGGTGGTTTTAGGCGATGATGGGGGCGATGGCGCGGATGCAGGCGTCGGCTGCCGTGAAGGTGGTGCTATCGTCGCTGACGATAAAGATGATTTTGCCCTTGACGCCAAAGTCGCCGATCTCGCTAAAGAGCACGTACGGCTCCTTGTCAAAGCCCGAGATGGGAAGCACAGCGGCCTTGGTGGCGTTGGTGAGCTCATCTGCCAGCGCGTCCAGTGAAGCCCACTTGGACGTGTCCTTGACCGCGACGGGGACGGCCACGCGCCCAAAGGGCATCAAATGCACGAGTGTGTTCTTGGAGATGTTGGAGTTGGGGATGATGATGGTCTGCCCGCAGGCATCTTCGATGGTCGTATGGCGCCAGGTGATATCTTGGACCACGCCCGACACGCCGCCGACCTCGATATTGTCGCCGGGTTTGATAATGCCCATAAACGTCACCTGCATGCCGCCGATGAGGTTTGAAAGCGTGTCCTGAAAGCCGAGCGAGATGGCGATGCCGCCGACGCCAAGAGCGGCGACGAGGGCGTTTGCGTTAACGCCAAAGCAGTTGTCGAGGATAAAACTGCCGCCGATCGTCCATATGACGGCGCGCGCGATGTTGATGAAGATGCTGGATGAAGGGAGTGGGTTATCGTCGCGGTTAAGCAGGTGGCGCAGGGTCTTGGACGCGACCTTGGCGGCAACGGCGGTGCCGATAGCCAAGATACCTGCCCAGATGATGTTGTGGACCCATCGTTGTGCAAAGAAATGAAGAATTGGCTCAAACAATTCCATGTAGGGAAACCTCCTAATGATCGTCCAACCATGATACCCACCAAAAAGCCCGTCCGATCACATTGGACGGGCTTCTGCGCTCGATATAAGGGTTAACGAAAACCACCACAAAGGTGCCTGTCCCCTTTGTGGTGGTTTTCTAGGTCGTTAGCTCAGCAGCATGCGGTCGTTGGCGAGCTCGCCGCCCGAGACCTCCTCGAACTTCTGGAGCAGGTCGGCGACGGTGAGCGACTTCTTCTCATCGCCGGCCACGTCGTAGATCACGTGGCCTTCGTGCATCATGATCAGGCGATTGCCCAGACGGATGGCGTCGTTCATGTTGTGCGTGACCATGAGCGTGGTCAGGTGGTTCTCGTCGACAATCTCCTCGGTCAGATTGAGCACCTTAGAAGCCGTCTTGGGGTCGAGTGCGGCGGTGTGCTCGTCGAGCAGCAGCAGGCGCGGCTTGGTGAGCGTGGCCATCAGCAGGGTGAGTGCCTGGCGCTGGCCGCCCGAGAGCAGACCGACCTTGGCGTTGAGGCGTGTGTCCAGGCCAAGGTCCAGGCGTTTGAGCAGCTCAACGTACTCGTCCTTCTCGGCCTTGGTGACGCCCCACGAAAGACCGCGACGCTGGCCGCGGCGCTTGGCGAGGGCTAGATTCTCGGCAATCTGCATGTCGGCTGCGGTGCCGCGCATGGGGTCCTGGAACACGCGGCCCAGGTACTTGGCGCGCTGCGATTCGCTCAGACGCGAGATGTCGGTGCCGTCGAGCTCAATAACACCCGAATCGAGCGGATATACGCCGGCGATCATGTTGAGCAGCGTGGACTTGCCGGCGCCGTTGCCGCCAATCACGGTTACAAAGTCGCCATCATTCAGGGTGAGGTCGACGCCGGTGAGTGCGCGCTTCTCGGTGACGGTGCCCTTGTTAAAGGTCTTTTTGACGTGCGAGAGCTTAAGCATCTGCCTCATCCCCCTTCGTGTAGGAGCTGCGGAGCTTGTAGCGCTCCCAAACCACGGGCACGCACAGGGCCACGGCAACGATCACGGCGGAGAGCAGCTTCATGTCGTTGGCGTCCATGCCCAGTTGCAGCACGATGGCGCGAATGAGGAAGTACACCACGGAGCCAAAGACGGCAGAGGCAAGACGGACACTGAACTGCGTGAGACCGCCGGGCAGCAGGCGGCCGAGTACCTCGCCGATAACAATGGCGGCAAGACCGATAACGATGGCACCGGTGCCCATGCCAATGTCAGCGTACTTCTGGCTCTGGCAGATGAGCGCACCCGAAAGGCCGATAAGGGCGTTGGAGAGCACGAGGGCAATCATCTTGGTGGTGTTGGTGTTAACGCCCAGGGCGCGGATCATGTACTCGTTGTTGCCGGTGGCACGCAGCGCCGAGCCGATCTCGGTTCCAAAGAACCAGTACAGGATGGCAACGATGGCCACGGCCAGCACAATGCCCAGGATGATGGCAACGGTGGACTGCGGCAGGCCCGTCATGTGGCTGACGGATGAGAAGATGGTGCCCTTGGCAAGGATGGGCGTGTTGGATTTGCCCATGATGCGCAGGTTGATGGACCACAGACTGATCTGCGTAAGGATTCCGGCGAGGATTGCGGGAATCTCAAAGACGGTGGTCAAGATGCCCGTGACGGCGCCGGCAATGGCACCGGCGCACATGCCGGCCAGCACGGCGAGCAAGGGGTCGACGTTATTGTTGACGATGAGCACGGCGCAAACACAGCCGCCGAGGGCAAAGCTGCCGTCGCAGGTCATATCGGGGATGTCGAGCAGGCGGAACGTGATAAACACGCCGAGCACCATGATGCCCCAGAGGACGCCCTGCGAAACGGCGCCCTGCAATGCAATGAGCATGCTTCATACCTCCTAGGATAGGGTGGACACGTGATTTTCCATAATAGCGGTACCACTGCATAAAAGAGCGATGGACAGACGTTTTGTTTTACCTGAAACAAGCAGGGCGAACGCCGGTCTTTAGCGTTCGCCCCAATGACTCAGATATTGAATAACGCAGCTGTGGCGCGCGTGCGGGCCCTAGACGCGTCACCGCGCATGGTGCTATTCGTCCAGAGCGGAAAGGTCGATACCCAGAGCCTCGGCCATCTCGTCGTTTTTGACGACGACCAGGTCCTTGCTCGAGAGGTGCTTGATCGGCATATCCTCGGGCTTGGCCTCGCCCTTCAAGATCTTGACGGCCATCTCGCCTGCAGCGTAGCCCAGGTCCTCATAGTTGATGGAGAGGGTGAACAGACCGCCGGCCTTGCACATGCCCTCCTCGCCAGTCACGAAGGGGAGCTTGTTCTCCTTGCAGATCTGGCCGACCTGCGAGGCACCCGCGGCGATGGTGTTGTCGGTGGGGGAGTACAGCGCGTCGACCTTGCCCACGGCAGACTCGACGACGGACTGAATCTCGTTGGAGCTCGAGACGGTGAAGTCAGTGTACTCGAGACCCAGCTTGTCGAGTTCCTTCTTGGCGGCCTTGATCTGGACGTCGGAGTTGGACTCGGCGGTGCAGTAGAGCAGGCCGACCTTTTTAACGTTGGGCAGGACCTTCTGCATCATCTCGAGCTGCTCGGCGACCGGGGTGAGGTCGGAAGCGCCCGTGACGTTGGTGCCGGGCTTGTCGTTGTCCTGGACCAGGCCGGAAGCGGCGTAGTCGGTGATGGCGCAGCCAACGATGGGGATATCAGCGGTGGCGCCGGCGGCAGCCTGCGCGGCGGGCGTAGCGATGGCATAGATCAGGTTGACGCCGTCGCCTACGAACTTGTCGGCAATGGACTTACACGTGGACTGGTCGTTCTGGGCGTTCTTCTGGTCGATCTTGACCTTGAGACCGCTCTTCTTGATGGCCTTGACGAAGCCGTCGTTGGCGGCATCGAGCGCGGAGTGCTCGGTGAGCTGCAGAACACCGATGGTGTAGTCGGAACCGGCGGCAGCGGAGCCGGAACCAGAGTTGCCGCCGCATCCGGCGAGCGGGGCGAGCGCGAGCAGGCCAGCGGAGACAAGAAGGCTCCTGCGGCTGATGGTGATGTCCTTCATATCATACCCCCAGTAAAAAATGGCTGGAAACACTGCACTGGGACAAAGTGCAAGTGGAACTATAGTAGCGCTGATGTCCATTTTTACAACAGCCTGGCGGGTTTTTTAATACAGAATCGGATGGGCGGTACGGGTAGTCTAATGGGCGGCGGAGGGTCTTATGCGGCGGAGGAGGCATCGTCCTCGTCCAGGGCGGCGAAGAGCTTCTTGCCGTCGAGGAGACGTGTGGTGACGTTTCTCATTCGGCCGATCTCTACGGTACGCAACGTGTCATCGGCGCCTCGCGCGTCATAGACCGTTCCCAGCAAATACGAGATGCCGTCTCGTTGCTTGATGGCAAAGGGACGGAGTGTCATCCGTGCCACTTCGACCTCTCCGCGTGCCGTGACACTCGAAATATCAAAACTCACCGTGGTTCCGTGGTCGATGGCCTGCTCGATGAGCTCGCAGGCATCGATGCGCTTGACGGGCGTGCGTGTGGCCTTGGTGGATTTGCCGCCTGCGCTTGGAGCAGGCTCGGGTGCATCGAGGTAGCCGCGAACGTCGGCACTCGCCATGGTGACCAGGTGCTGCGCCATGCTTTTTCGAATGGCGATGGGCGTAGAGCGGTTGCGCATGACCATGCCGTGGAGTCGGATGATCTCTTCGTCGGTGAGCGGACGGGTCAAGAGCCGATACCCCACGCCGCGCTTGTACTCAATTTCGTATCCGGCATGGCGAAGTGCGGAGATGGCGGTGTAGATGCTGCGCCGCGCCGCCGAGATGGGCATGCGGGCGGGGTCGTCGGGATGGGCGAGGCGCCGGATCAACTCATCGGAAAGCATGGCCTTGTCCTCACCGGTGTTTTCGCTTAATAGTTGCAGGATGCGAACGGCGCGATAGGCTGCCATCGAGGCGGCGCCCCTCGTCGTGGTCTCGTAAGTTTCAACAGCGGTTTCGGTCATGGCGCCCACGTCCTTTCCGTTTTGGGTGGCGACGGTATGGAGCCTAGGACGCGGGGCTTTCCCGGGGTGCAGGACGCCCTGGGCGGTCGGTAGCCGTCGGCAAGCGGCGGGTCGAGTTTTCAACAGCCCTGCCCAACTGACCAAAAACTTGCCAAAAGCTTGACGGATGCTGTTGAAAAAAGCGCCCCTCGGCTTGCCGAGAGGCGCTGGCGTGATGCGCTGGAACGCGTTTGGTGGCGCTGTGGCGATTAGAAGTCGGCGTTGCCCACGGTGCGCGGGTGCGGCAGGACGTCGCGAATGTTGCCCACGCCGGTCAGATACATGACCAAGCGCTCGAAGCCCAGACCGTAGCCGGCGTGCTTGCAGGAACCGTAGCGGCGCAGGTCAAGGTAGTACTTGTACTGCTCGGGATTCATGCCCAGGTCCTTGATGCGGGCCTCGAGCAGATCCAGGCGCTCCTCGCGCTGGGAGCCGCCGATAATCTCGCCGATACCGGGAACCAGGCAGTCGGCGGCGGCGACGGTCTTGCCGTCCTCGTTCATGCGCATGTAGAAGGCCTTGATCTCGGCCGGGTAGTCGGTCACGAAGGTCGGGCGCTTAAAGTGCTCCTCGGTCAGGAAGCGCTCGTGCTCGGTCTGCAGGTCGATGCCCCAGCTCACGGGGTAGTCAAACTTGTGACCGGCGGCGACGGCCTGCTCCAGGATTTCGACGGCCTCGGTGTAGGTAACGCGGGCAAAGTCGGAGTTTGCCACATGGTCCAGGCGCTCGATCAGGCCCTTGTCCACAAACTTGTTGAGCATGTTGAGCTCGTCGGGGCAGGTGGCCATAACGTCCTTAAGGACGTACTTGAGCATGGCCTCGGCGTTATCCATGTAGTCGTTCAGGTCGGCAAAGGCCATCTCGGGCTCGATCATCCAAAACTCGGCGGCGTGGCGCGTGGTGTTGGAGTTTTCGGCGCGGAAGGTGGGGCCAAAGGTGTACACGTCGCCAAAGGCCATGGCAAAGTTCTCGGCATTGAGCTGGCCGGACACGGTAAGGCTCGCGTGCTTGCCAAAGAAGTCCTGGCTCCAGTCGACCTCGCCGGACTCGGTGAGGGGCGGGTTTTTGGGGTCAAGCGTGGTCACGCGGAACATCTCGCCGGCACCCTCGCAGTCGCTCGTGGTGATGATGGGGGTGTTGACGTAGACAAAGCCTTGCTCCTGGAAGAAGCGGTGGATGGCGGCAGCCGCGACAGAGCGGATGCGGAACACGGCGCGGAACAGGTTAGTGCGCGGGCGCAGGTGCTGCTGGGTGCGCAGGAACTCGACGGTTGCGCGCTTCTTCTGCAGCGGGTAATCCGGGGCGCTGACGCCCTCGACCTCGATGGAGGTGGCAGAAAGCTCGAAAGGTTGGGGCGCATCGGGGGTCAGCTTGACGGTGCCGGTGCAAATGAGTGCGGCCGAGACGTTTTGATGGGCGATCTCGTCGTAGTTGTCGAGTGCCTCGCGGTTCATGACGACCTGCAGGTCGCGGAAGCAGCTGCCGTCGTTGAGCGTAACAAAGCCAAAGTTCTTCATGTCGCGGATGGACTTGACCCAGCCGGCGACGGTGACGGTCTGGCCGCCAAGCGACTCGGCATCGGCGTAAAGCTGCGCGATTTTGGTGCGGTTCACGTATCCTCCCATAACGGTTGAATGATAGTTATCCATACAGTTCGATATTCTAGCAGCTCGGCTCATTTGGGCTATACAGATAAGGCATTGACGGGATGGTTTTTCAAACGAAAAGCGCCCGCGGCCAAATGGTCGCGGGCGCTTGACGAGATGCCTTTTGGCTGTGTGGCGCGGGGCCTGGCTACTTGGTCTTGGCTACCAGCAGCGGGTCGCCCAGCTTGACGAGCGGGTTGCCGCCGATAAGCGTTCCGGACTCGCCGACATGGTCGATGCTCTTAAGACGATCGAGCTCGGAGATGATGACGGTCACGATGTCCTCGTGGCCGGCGGCCTTGATGGCCTCGCGATCGAAGCTGATGAGCGGCTGGCCTGCCTTGACCGTGTCACCCATCTCGACAAAGCGGGCAAAACCCTTGCCGTTCATTTCCACGGTGCCCAGGCCGACATGGATGAACACGCGAAGACCGTCCTCGGTAATCATGCCGATGGAGTGGTTGGTGACGGTGGTGGCACCGATGCGGCCGTTGGCGGGCGCATAGATGGTGCCGGTAATGGGCTCGATGCCATAGCCCTGGCCAAGCATGCCCGAGGCGATCGTCTCGTCGGGAACTTCGTCCAGGTTGACGAGCACGCCGTTGACGGGGGCATAGATGACGCCTTCGCGGGTGGCGAAGCTCGCTGCGGGCGGAACGGACGCCTCGCCGGTCGAGGTGAAGGTGGACTTAAGCGAATCGAGCAGACCCATAGTTGCCTCCAACTTAAATAGGCGCATATCGCGCGTTTGGTTTGCCGGAAACGTTTCATATCTGTTTCGCGGCTTGGTCAACACCCCCTATTCTACGCTGCTCAGCGATACCTCTGAGCTGGGATTATGTGATATATCAGTTGAAGGGAAACTTATTGCTGGCGTGTTTCTGCGTCACGGGTTCAAGTGGGGTACGCTTGAAGGCGAAAAACAAGGGCGCATAATTTGCGCGAAGGGAGCACATATGATTGTCGAGAACCATGCGCTGTGGGGCGAGGAGCCGACCGAGGAATATCCGGCGACGTTTACGTATTTGGGTGCCGAGCCGCTGCCCGATAAACCGAATGGTCGCCGCCCTGCCGTGATTATCTGCGGCGGAGGTGCGTTTACGCATATCGCTCCGCATGAGCAGGATCCCGTGGCGTTTGCGTTTTTGGATCACGGTTACCAGGCCTTTGTGCTCAACTATGTCACGAGTTCTACGGGTGACGTGAGCTTTCCGCGCCCCCAGGCGGATCTTGCCAAGATGGTCGCCACGGTGCGCGCCAACGCCGACGAGTGGCATGTCGATCCTAAGCGCGTGTGCGTCGTGGGATTCTCGGCGGGCGGTATGATCTGCGCTTCGCTGGCAACGCAATGGAAGACTGGTCCCTTCGCGGGCTTGGCAGGGGCGCGCGCGGACGACATTCGTCCCGATGCCGTGGTGCTAGGTTATCCATTGCTCGACTTTGCCTATGTGCGCGACATGCAGACGCGCGATCCGCGCATTGACTTGCGTGTGCCCAAGACGGGCGGCAAGACGGGGCGCGATCTTCTCAACGACTACCTGTCGATGGTGACGGGTGGCGAGGCAACTGACGAGCATTTGGCTGATATCTGCCCCACCACGCATGTTTCGCGTCAGATGCCGCCGACCTTTGTGTGGGGCGTGTCCGACGACAAGACGGCGCCGATCGCGCAGGTCTATCCGTTTGCGCAGCGCATGGCCGAGGAGGGCGTCGCTTGCGAGATGCACGTCTTTGACCAGGGCGGTCACGGCCTTTCGCTCGGCAACGCCAACACCGCGGTCGACAACGAGGACAAGCAGGTGGCAGTCCGTCCTTGGATCCGCCTGGCCTTCCGTTTCCTGGAGCGCCATATGTAAAAGTAGACTACTTGCCCGTTTCAAAAAGTCTGCTTAGAGGAGGAGCCATGCTTGAGGGTACGTATGTGGTTTTGGCCCAGACGCCGGTGGGGAGCAAGCGCGGCGAGGTGACGTTTTCACATGGGGTGAACGGCGCGCTCAGGGCAGTACTAAACGTCAGGGGTCTCAATATCGCTCTCTCGGGTGCCCGCGCTGAGTGCGATTTCTTTGAGCTCTCGGGTACTATCTCCCACGTCTTGATGGGCAAGGCGCCCTTTACATGCACGGGGTCGGTTGAGGGTGATCGACTCACTGCTACCGCGCGGTCGGGTTCCATTTCGATCTCGCTGAGCGGTATGCGCAAAGAGCTTTCGGGGCGCACCGCATAAAGTTTGCGCAGGTAAACATCGGTATTTGACTTTATAAAATAGTTCAGAGCGCTATCATTTGTCGTTACGAGTTGGTTAGCCCCGGTAAACGGTTAACCGCGTCTAACGAAAGGATGAGCGCGTGAAGCTCGATACACTCGAGATTGGAAAGGACGCCGTTGTCGCATCGGTGGCATCGGACGATCAGGCACTCCGACAGCATATTTTGGACATGGGCCTAACGCCGGGCACCGAAGTCACCATGATGAAGTACGCCCCCATGGGCGACCCGCTCGAGATCCGCCTGCGTGGCTACGAGTTGACACTGCGCAAGGACGATGCCGCTCGCATCGAGCTTGTGGGTATTCACGACACCGATACGGGTCCGCGCGCTAACGCCGCAATCGGCACGACGGAGCATCCGGCCCTGGGCGAGGGGACGTATTCGCCCCGTGCGGCAAAGACGGCCGTGCCCGAGGGCGCGCCGCTGCACTTTGCCCTCGCCGGCAACCAAAACTGCGGCAAGACCACGTTATTCAACCAGCTGACGGGCTCCAACCAGCATGTCGGTAACTTTCCCGGCGTGACGGTCGACCGCAAGGACGGCACTATCCGTAACCACCCCGAGGCGAGCGTTACCGACTTGCCCGGTATTTACTCGTTGTCGCCGTACACGGGCGAAGAAATCGTCAGCCGCCAATTCATCTTGGACGAAGACCCCGACGCCATCATCGACATCATCGACGCCACCAACATCGAGCGTAACCTGTACCTGACGCTGCAGCTTATGGAGCTCGATCGTCCCATGGTCATCGCGCTCAACATGATGGACGAGGTGACGGCCAACGGCGGCGCCGTGGACGTCAACCTGCTCGAGAGCCTGTTGGGCGTGCCCGTTGTCCCCATTAGCGCTGCCCGCAACGAGGGTATCGGCGAGCTGGTGGATCATGCCTTGCACGTGGCGCGGTTCCGTGAGCGCCCCGGTCGCCTGGACTTCTGTGCGCCCGATGGTCCAGACGGCGGTGCACTGCATCGCTGCATCCACGGCATTGCCAACCTGATCGAGGACCATGCCGCGACGGCGCACATTCCCGTGCGTTTTGCGGCGACCAAGCTGGTTGAGGGCGACGAGCTGGTGACCGAGGCACTTCATCTGGATCGCAACGAGCTTGACGCCATCGAGCACATCATTACCCAGATGGAGGGCGAGGCCGGCACCGACCGTCTATCTGCGCTGGCCGACATGCGCTTCGGCTTTATCGGCGACGTGTGCGGGCGCTGCGTCGTAAAGCCGCACGAGAGCCGCGAGCACGTGCGCTCCGTCAAGATTGACCGCATCCTGACAGGTCGTTACACGGCCATTCCGGCGTTCCTGGTGATCATGGGCCTCGTCTTTTGGCTGACGTTTGGCGTGATCGGCGCGGCGTTGCAGGGACTTATGGAGGACGGCATCGCTGCCATCATCGCCTCGGCCGATGCGGGTCTCAAGGCGTTCGGCACCAACGACGTGGTGCGCTCGCTGGCCGTCGACGGTGTTCTCACGGGCGTGGGCAGCGTGCTGACCTTCCTGCCGATCATCGTCGTGCTCTTCTTGTTCCTCTCCATTCTGGAAGACTCGGGCTACATGGCGCGCGTGGCCTTTGTCATGGATAAGGTATTGCGTCGCTTTGGCCTGTCGGGCCGCAGCTTTGTGCCCATGCTCGTCGGTTTTGGCTGCACCGTGCCGGCTATCATGTCGACCCGTACGCTCCCATCCGAGCACGACCGCAAGATGACGGTCATGCTCACGCCGTTCATGAGCTGTTCGGCCAAGTTGCCGGTCTACGGTCTGCTGTGCGGGGCGTTTTTCCCGCAGGCGACAGTTCCCGCCATGGTCTCGCTCTATCTGATTGGCATTGCGGTCGGATGCATAGCGGCTTTGGTGCTCAACCGCACGGCATTTAAGGGCGACCCGGTGCCGTTTATCATGGAGCTCCCCAATTACCGCCTGCCGAGCGTCAAGACGACGGTGATGCTGGCATGGGATAAGGCCAAGGACTTTATTACCAAGGCTTTTACCATTATCTTTGCCGCTACGGTGGTCATCTGGTTCCTTCAGACGTTCGACATTCGCTTTAATGTGGTCGCCAATCAGTCGCAGAGTTTGCTTGCCGGTCTGGGTAGCATTATCGCTCCGGTGCTGGCGCCGCTCGGCTTTGGCGATTGGCGTGCATCCACGGCGCTCGTCACCGGACTTATCGCCAAGGAGAGCGTCATCTCGACCCTCACGGTGCTTTTGGGCGCGACGTCGCCCGCGGCGCTGTCGACCATGTTTTCGCCGTTTACTGCCTACGTGTTCCTGGTCTTTACGCTGCTGTACCCGCCCTGCGTGGCGTCCATCGGCGCCGTCAAGAGCGAGCTGGGCGCGCGCTATGCCGTTGCCGTGTTCGCGTTTCAGGTGACGGTCGCCTGGATCGTGGCGTTTGTCGTGCATTCGGCGGGCATATTGCTGGGGCTGGCTTAGTTATTTATTGACGGCGCAACCTCTGTGTATTGAGTTGATTGCGGCCCTGCATCTGTACTGACGGATGCGGGGCCGTTGCTATATAATCGCCCACCGCTCAAGACAATCGGAGAGGTTTCTACATGGCTCAGGCAAGACAAGATGGCATCTCACTCAAGCAGTGGCTCCCGCTTATCGGGCTCGCCTGCTGCGCGTTCGTGTTCAACACGTCGGAGTTCATGCCCATCGGCCTTCTGACTGATATCGCCGCGTCGTTCTCGCTCACCGAGGCCCAGGCAGGCATCATGATCTCGGTCTATGCCTGGGGCGTCATGCTGCTGTCGCTGCCGCTTATGGTGTTTGCCTCGCGTTTTGAGTTCAAGCGGATGCTGCTGGGCGTTTTGGCCGTGTTTTCGCTCGGCCAGTTCCTGTCCGCTGTGGCACCGACATATCCCATTTTGGTTTGCGCGCGTCTGGTGGTCGCCTGCGCGCATGCCGTGTTCTGGTCAGTCGCCTCGATCATGGCCTCGCGCCTGGTCGACGCCCGCCACGGGGCGCTCGCCATTAGCATGATCGCCACGGGATCGTCTGTCGCACAAATCTTTGGCCTGCCGATCGGTCGCGCCATCGGCCTTGCCGTGGGTTGGCGCATGACGTTCGCCGTGGTCGGTGCCCTTTCTGCCGCCGCGGTGGTGTACCAGGCCGCGGTGTTTCCGGCCATGCCGGCGGGTGAGCGCTTTACCGTCAAGCAACTGCCGGAGCTCCTCAAGAACCCGTTCCTCATCGCGCTTTATGCGGTCACGGTCTTTATGGCGACCGGCTATTATGCGGGTTACAGCTATATCGAGCCGTTCCTGGCACAGGTCGCGCACGTCGACGCAAGCGCTATTACCATGACGCTGACGGCGTTTGGCTGCTCCGGTCTGCTCGGAAGCTGGCTGTTCGGCCGACTGTTCGATGGGCATCGCTTTCCGTTCTTGGCTATCACACTCTCCGGCGTGCCGGTGGCTCTGCTGCTCATGGGTCCGGTTGCACCGTCGCTCGTCGCCGTTCTCGCTGTTTGCGCGCTATGGGGCTGCTGCTCCACGGCCTTTAACGTGGCGTTTCAGGCCGAGCTCATCAAGTACACGCCGGCGGATTCGTCGGCCGTGGCCATGTCGATCTTCTCGGGCCTGTTTAACCTCGGCATCGGCACGGGCACCGCAATCGGCGGCGCCGTGGTTTCGGGTCCCGGTATCGCTTGGATTGGCTTTGCGGGCGGGGCGATTACCGTCGTGGGCGTCATCCTCGCCATTACGGTGCTGTTCCCGGTCATACGCCGCGCAAAGCCCGTCGCCTAATCACGTTCCCTCATCAGTTGCGGTGGAATAGAGACTGTTTGCCCGGTTTATTGGTCTCAACAGTCCCTATTTCACCGCAACTTATTTTGGGGGAGGGGATGCGCGGCGGGCATACAATGGATGGCGTTGCGTGAAAGATTGCCGGGAGGTTGCTATGTGGGCATACGAGACGACGTTCTATCAGATCTATCCGCTGGGCTTTTGCGGAGCTCCGCGCGAAAACGCCGCCCCTGTTGCCGAGGATGAACTCGCCCAGGCTGCCAACGCTGCGCCCAACCCCGATGCGCCCATAATGAAGATTGCCCAATGGGCCGACTACCTGCAAGAGCTCGGCATCGGTGCTGTGCTCATTAACCCGCCGCTCGAATCCGACAGTCACGGTTACGACACGCGCAGCCTGCGCCATATCGACCGTCGCCTGGGTGGGGATGCCGACTTTGCCGCCGTGTGCGAGACACTGCATGCCCATGGCATCCGTGTGGTGCTTGATGCCGTCTTCAACCATGTCGGTCGCGGTTTTTGGGCCTTCCGCGATGTTCAGGAGCGCAAGTGGGACTCGCCCTACAAGGACTGGTTTCACATTAGCTTTGACGGCGACTCCTGCTATGGCGACGGCTTTTGGTACGAGGGCTGGGAAGGCCATTTTGAGCTTGTGAAGCTCAACTTGCAAAACCCCGCCGTGGTCGATTACCTGCTTGAGTCCGTGCGTCGCTGGGCCGAGGGCTTTGGCATCGACGGCCTGCGCTTGGACGTCGCCTATATGCTCGATCGCGATTTTATGCGCCGCCTGCATACTTTTACCCGTGAGCTCAAGCCCGATTTTGTGCTGATTGGTGAGACGCTCCACGGCGACTACAACCAGATCGTCAATGACGAGATGCTTGACTCCTGCACCAACTACGAGTGCTACAAGGGCCTGTACTCCAGCTTTAACTCGGTCAACATGTTCGAGATCGCCCACTCGCTGCATCGCCAGTTTGGCGGTGACCCGTGGTGCATTTATCGCGGCAAGCATCTGCTGTCGTTTGTCGACAACCACGATGTGCCGCGCCTGGCGAGCATCCTTACCGACAAGTCCTGTCTGCGCCCCGCTTATGGCATGCTCTTTGGCATGCCGGGCATTCCGTGCGTCTACTATGGCAGCGAGTGGGGGATTCCTGGCGAAAAGGGTGGCCCCGATGGCGACTGGGCGCTGCGACCTGCGCTCGATGAGCCTGCGCCCAACGAGCTGACGGCCTTCATCAAGCAGCTCGCGCACCTGCGCTCGGCAGACGACGCGGCGGCCCGTGCCCTCAACTATGGTGCCTATCGCAACGTGGTGATCCAGAACAAGCAGCTGCTGTTCGAGCGCGCCTGTGATGACGCGACGGTGCTCGTGGCGGTGAACGCCGTGGGCGAGCCTTACGCCTTTGGCGCCGGCGAGCTCAACGGGTCCTTTGTCGACCTGCTTGCCGACGATGCGCCCACGGTCGAGCTGACGGGTGCCCTTGAGCTTGCACCCTACGAGGTGCGCTATCTGTTGAGAGCCTAACCCATGGCCGTGTCTGACAAGGGCTATCAACATATTGAGCATGGGTTTGAGCCTGTGTTCGACCAGCGCTCGCGCGTTTTGGTGCTGGGGTCGTTTCCCTCGGTGCTCTCGCGTGCAAATGCCTTTTATTACGGCAACCCTCAGAATCGCTTTTGGCGTGTGATGGCTGCGTGCCTCGGTGTGCCTGTGCCGCCCAACGAGGGCGATCCTTTGGCAAGCGGTGAGCCCGCGACGCTCGATGCCTCCATTGCCGCCAAGCGGGCCATGCTGCTGAACGGCGGCGTGGCCCTGTGGGATGCAATCGAGGGCTGCGACATTAAGGGCTCGAGCGACGCGAGCATTCGCAACGTTGTGCCGGCACATATCGAGCGCATTACCGATGCCGCGCCGATCGAGGTCGTTGTCTGTAACGGCGGTACGGCAGGGCGACTCTACAAACGCTACTTGCAAGATCGGACGGGGTTGCCCGCCGTCGTCCTGCCCTCGACAAGTCCTGCCAATGCCGCCTGGCGACTGGAGCGCCTTGTCGAGCGTTGGCACGAAGCCGTTGACTGGGCTGTTATTTAATTTAGATTTTTGTTTGAGCGTGGGCGCCCAGACGTTTCAGAACGCCTCGCCAGATCGGCGCGGGCACGGCTGGCTCGGCGCAAACCATGCCGTCGGCGTCGACGTTGGCGGCATTGCCGCCGCCAAGTCGCTGTGCATGCTCGACGGAGCAGCCCATGCGCACGGCGCCCACGAGCTTGTCCATGGCCTCCGAAAACGGTCGCCGCAAGAGGCCCATGCGTGGGGAATGGCGAAGCGCTGCGATGCCGCTGCCGGCGCAGATGGCAACGCCGCCACACCACAATTGGTCATGGCGCTCACATGCCTTGTGCAGGCGAACGGCGGTCCCACGCGCCTGCTCAGCGCCCTCTTGTGCGGCTCGAATCGCGGCATAGACGCGTGTTCCCGTACCGCCAAAGCGCTCAAGCGCCTGCTCGATAGCTGTCAACGTCTCATCGTCAGCCACATCTTCAATGGCCAGCACGATGCCGTCGGCAACGCTGCCGGCGTCATTTGCCTTCAAGTCGACTGGGCGGGGGAGTACAGTGCCGGAAAGCTGTGCATAGGCGGCGATGGCATCCTGCAGGTCCCAGAGCAAAAACTCAAGATCGGCGCTCTCGGGAATACGGACAAACGCGATGTTATGCAGTGTTTTTGGTACATCGCCGCGTGCGGTCGTCTCCATGCCGCCTCCTTTCCGGTCGGTTTCCGTTTAGGTTACACCGTATGACGGCGCTCCGCCGCGCTATCCTAGTGCAACCCTTACGAAAGGAACGCCATGCGTCTGCCCATGAATACCTCGCTTGCCACGCTCAAGCCCTCCGGTATCCGCCGGATCAACGCGCTCGCCGCCCAGCATCCGGGGTGCATCGCGCTCGCGCTCGGCGAGCCCGATTTTCCCACGCCCGATGTGATTAGCGCCGAGGTGACCGCCGCACTGGGCCGCGGCGACACACACTATCCGCCCAACAACGGTCGCCCCGCCCTGCGTGAGGCGTTATCTGCCTACATGGGGGACGCGGGCCTGGCGTTTTCCGCCGATGAGGTCATCCTGACCGACGGCGCGACCGAGGCACTGTCGGCAACATTTATGGCTATGCTCAACCCCGGCGACGAGGTCATTATCCCCACGCCCGCCTTTGGCCTGTACGAGAGCATCGTCGTGGCCAACCACGCCAAGGCGGTTTTCTTGGATACGGAGCCTGCGCAATTTCAGATTGACGAGGATGCGCTTCGCGCCTGTGTGACCCCGGCGACCAAGGCCATCGTTATCTGCTCGCCCAACAATCCCACGGGCTGCATTCTCAACGCGGCATCGCTCGACGTCGTGGCGCGCGTGGCAGAGCAGGCGGGCATCTACGTAGTCTGCGACGACGTATACAACCGCTTGGTCTACGCGGACGGCTACGAGCGCTTTGCCCAGCGACACCCAGAACTGCGCGAGCAGACGGTCGTCATCGAGAGTTTCTCCAAGCCCTGGGCCATGACCGGCTGGCGCTTGGGTTGGCTCGCAGCCGCAGCCCCCGTCATCGCCGAGATCGGCAAAGCTCACCAATACCTCGTATCGAGTGCCGTCTCCTTCGAGATGGACGCCGCAGCTCAAGCCCTCACCGTCGACCCAACCCCCATGCTCAAAGTCTACCGAGCCCGCCGCGAACGCGTCCTCGCAGCCTTATACGCCATGGGCCTCGACGTAGTAGAGCCCGCAGGAGCCTTCTACACTTTCCCGAGCATCAAAAAGTTCGGCCTAACCAGCGAAGACTTCTGCATCAAAGCCATCAAAGAGGCCAACGTTGCCCTAGTTCCCGGAAACTGCTTCGGAACCGAAGGCCACGTCCGCCTCAGCTATTGCGTTTCCGATAAAGACCTGGACGAAGGCCTCCGCCGCCTGTCCACCTTCCTTTCAACCTTGTAGCCATCAGGGACGCAACATATCAGCCCACCGACTTAAGGCTTATGAGTGGGGGCGCCGGCCAACGGGAAACCGGGCTGCCCCAAAGTCACCGCAGGCCGCGCCGCCGAAGGCCAGGCGCAAGGTTTTCGTAGATTCCGCACGAGCCGAAGAGCACTTAATGTGCTCTTCGTGCGAGCCCAGGACCTGACCGAGCGAAAACCTTGCGCCTGGCCTTCGGCGGCGCGGCCGGATGGTGGAATTGTGTGCAGCCCGGTTTCCCGTTGACCGACGCCGGGGTCCCCGCCATAATACTTTCGGTTCACGCACGAATCCGCTGCCAGAGACAGCCGGTGCAAACGGGCATCGCCCGCGAGCTTAATGGGATATCCCGCCAGCCGAGGTGGTCGAGTAGATATGTCTTCTCGCCCCCGTCGCTCATGCAGCGCGGGGGCTTTCTTTTTGGACATGCCCCCGTCACGTCCTTGTGGCGGACCGTGCCCGGAAAGAATTCGAGGAGGTGTAATTTATGCCCCAGCAGTACAAAATCGACAAGGTTGCAGAGATCGAGTCCCGTATCGCCGAGAACGCCGGTCTGTTCGTCGTCAACTACAACGGTCTGACGGTTAAGCAGGCTCAGGAGCTGCGTCATCAGCTTCGCGAGTGCGGCGCCGAGATGAAGGTCTACAAGAACAACCTGGTCAAGATCGCTCTCAAGAACCAGGAGCAGCCCGAGCTCGACGAGATCCTCGCCGGCCCCGTCGCTTATGTGTTCTACGAGTCCGAGCCGGTCGAGGCCGCTAAGGCCCTTAAGGACTTCTCTGCTAAGTCCAAGGGCGTCCTTGAGATCAAGGGCGGTATCTCCGACGGCAAGGCCGTTTCCGCTGATGATGTTAAGGCTATCGCCGAGCTGCCCACCAAGGATCAGCTTCTCGGCCAGATCGCCGGTCTCATCTCCGGTTTCGCTCGCGACATCGCTGTCTGCGTCAACGGCGTTTCCTCTGGTCTCGCTCGTTCGATCCAGCAGGTCTCCGAGCAGAAGGCAGCCTAGTCGCTGTTTTCACCCGCGGCGGCAACGCCGCACCCCTGGCGCATTCGCGCCGTGTTTTAACTGATCTCCGTGCATCCGCACGGAAACCGAAAGGACTTAGAAATGGCTAAGCTTACCACCGATGAGATCATCGATGCTCTTAAGGAAATGACCCTTCTCGAGGCTTCCGAGCTCGTTAAGGCTATCGAGGACACCTTCGGCGTTTCCGCCGCTGCTCCTGCCGCTGTTGTCGCCGCTCCCGCTGCTGGCGCTGCTGAGGCCGAGGAGAAGACCGAGTTTGACGTCGTGCTCGAGGGCTTCGGCGACAACAAGATCCAGGTCATCAAGGCCGTCCGTGAGCTCACCAACCTTGGCCTGAAGGAGGCCAAGGAGGTCGTCGAGGGCGCTCCCAAGGCTGTTCTCGAGGGTGCCAAGAAGGAGGACGCCGAGGCTGCCAAGGAGAAGCTCGAGGCTGCTGGCGCTGCTGTCACCCTCAAGTAATCAGGCTTTCTCGCCAGATTTCTTTGCAGACGGGGTTCGCATTGCGAGCCCCGTCTTTTTTGTTTTTCGGTTCCTCGGCATCGGTTGCTCAAACTGCCATGTTCTGTGATTTGCGTCGCATCGGGTGCCCTGCCGTTGGGCAATAAAATTGCACCATTCGAGCAATAATTTGCGTTGACCTGCTGAAGAATTGTCTCTGCCTTGTAGCGACATATAGTACCAGCGGTAAGATGCTTGGGTATCGCAATTTGGTCTGCGGCTGTGTGCCGCACGCATGGGGCGCTTTTGCGCCTGCGAAAGGATCTTTGAATAACATGAAGGCAATCATCCCCGCCGCCGGTCTTGGCACGCGTTTTCTGCCTGGCACCAAGTGCACGCCCAAAGAGATGCTGCCGGTGCTCGACAAGCCCGTCATTCAGTACGTCGTCGAGGAGGCGCTCGAGCCCGAGGAGGTCGACGATGCCATCATCGTTACTTCTCCCGGTAAGCCCGAGCTGCTGAGCTACTTCCAGCCCGATCGCTCGCTCGAGAACCTGCTGCGCGAGCGCGGCAAGAACGCCTATGCCGATGCCGTCGCCCACGCTGGCGGTATGCCGGTCGACTTCCGTTATCAGTACGAGCCCAAGGGCCTCGGCCATGCTATCCGCTCTGCTGCCGACGCCGTGGCAGGGGAGAACTTCCTGGTTCTTCTGGGCGACTACGTTGTGCCTAACCGCGACATCTGCGACAAGATGCTCGCCGTTTCCAAGGAGCACGGTGGCGCTTCGGTTATCGCCGTCGCCGCTTGCTCGCCCGAGGAAGTCAGCCGCTACGGCGTTATCGCCGGCGAGCGCGTCGGTTCGCTCGAGGGCGCCGAGGACGTTGCCGATGCCGAGCCGGGCGCTGTCTGGCGCATCGGCGGTCTGGTTGAGAAGCCCGCTCCCGAGGCGGCTCCGTCCAACCTGTACATCGTCGGTCGCTACCTGCTGAGCCCGCTGGTCATGGACCTGCTGGCAGATCAGCAGGCCGGCAAGGGCGGCGAGATCCAGCTCACCGACGCCATGGCCCGTTCGCTCGACCGCGAGGCCATGTATGCAGTCGTCATCGACCCGCTGTCGGGCTACGACACCGGCACTCCCTCTGGCTGGATGGCCACCAACGCCCTCATGGCTGCAAGCGACCCCCGCTTTGCCGATGCCTTCTGGGACGCCATCGACGAGCGCGGCGGATTGATGCGCAAGTAAGCCTTCGGGCACCGACATTTACGGGCGTGGACCTCGGTTCGCGCCCGTTTTTTATAAGAGCTGCGATTGCCGGCTCTCTGTTCACAGAAAATATATGAACAGATGTTCGATACACATACATCTACCTGCGTGTTTTCTGTCGAAAAACTTTGCTACTCCAAAAACTCAATCGCGTCAAGGCTTTTCTTGCCCAACGGTCGGTACCTGATAAACTATTAGGTTGCGATAACTGGCGAAGCTATGCCTCGCCAACCCACCGAGCATTTCCGTGAAGGAGGAAAAACCTGGTGACCTACGCATACACTGCCACTGAGCGCAAGCGCGTCAGCTTCGGGAAAATCCCGGAGGCCATGGAGCTCCCCAACCTTATCTCTGTTCAAAGGGAATCCTTTGAGCGTTTTAAGGACGAGGGCCTTCGTGAGGCGTTCAAGGAATCCAGCCCCATCCAGAGCCAGAACCATGTTCTCGAGGTTACCTTCGGCGAGCATCAGTTCGGCGACCCCGCGCACACCGTCGAGGAGTGCCGCGAGAAGGATATGACCTATCAGGCTCCGCTTCTGACCGACGTCCGTCTCACCAACAAGGAGACCGGCGAGATCAAGGAGCAGCTCGTCTTTATGGGCGACTTCCCCATGATGACCGATCAGGGCACCTTCATCATCAACGGTACCGAGCGTATCGTCGTCTCGCAGCTCGTCCGCTCCCCGGGCGTGTACTACAGCTCCGAGATGGATTCGGGCAAGCAGATCTACAAGGCCCAGATCATCCCGTCCCGCGGTGCCTGGCTTGAGTTTGAGGTCGACAAGCGCGACCAGCTCATGGTCTCCATCGACCGTAAGCGCAAGCAGAGCGCCACGATGTTCCTGCGCGCCCTTGGCATCGCCGTCACCAACGACGACATCATCGAGCTGCTCGGCAACTCCGATGTGATCAAGCGTACCCTGGAGCGCGACACCGCCCTCACCCGCGAGGACGCCCTCATCGAGATCTACCGTCGCCTGCGCCCGGGCGAGCCTCCCACCGTGGACGCTTCCCGCAGCCTGCTCGAGGGCCTGCTCTTCAACCCGCAGCGCTACGATCTGGCCCGCGTCGGTCGTTACAAGGTCAACAAGAAGCTCAACCTCACCACCGAGGAAGAGGTCACGGTGCTCACCGACGAGGATATCGTCGCGACGCTGCGCTACCTCCTGTCCCTCGCTGCCGGCGAGCAGGGTTTCAAGGTCGACGACATCGACCACTTCGGCAACCGCCGCATCCGTACCGTCGGCGAGCTCGTCGCCAACCAGTTCCGTATCGGTATGAGCCGTATGGAGCGCGTCGTCCGTGAGCGCATGAGCTCCCAGGACATCGACGAGATCACCCCGCAGTCGCTCATCAACATCCGCCCGATCGTGGCCTCCATCAAGGAGTTCTTCGGTTCCTCGCAGCTCTCGCAGTTCATGGACCAGGCGAACCCCCTGACCGGTCTGACCCATAAGCGCCGTCTGTCCGCACTCGGCCCTGGTGGTCTTGCCGGCCACAAGTCCGGCTCCAGCCGCCGCACCAACGTGCCGACGGCCGTCCGCGACGTTCACAATTCGCACTACAGCCGCATGTGCCCGATCGAGACCCCCGAAGGCCCCAACATCGGCCTGATCGGCTCGCTCGCCCTCTACGCCCGCGTCAACGAGTATGGCTTCATCGAGGCCCCGTTCCGTCGTGTCGAGAACGGCGTTGCCACCGACCAGATCGACTGGATGACCGCTGACGAGGAAGAGAAGCACGTCATCGCGCCGGCCAACACGCCGCTCGATCCCAAGACCAACGAGTTCATCACGACCGATGCCGAGGGCAAGATCGTCCGCCCGCACACCGTGATCGCCCGTACCCGCGACTTCGACGGTTCCTTCGGCGCTCCCGCCGACGTGCCCGTCGAGGACGTCGACTACATGGACGTCTCGCCGCGTCAGATGCTCTCCGTCGCAGCCACGCTGATCCCGTTCCTTGAGCACGACGACGCCAAGCGTACGCTGATGGGCGCTAACATGCAGCGTCAGGCCGTGCCGCTGGTTCACCCCGCCGCTCCCTATGTCGGTACCGGCATGGAGCGCCGCGCCGCTCTGGACTCCGGCGAGGTCACCCTGGCCAAGAACGCCGGCGAGGTCATCTTTGCCGACGCCGCCAAGATCATCGTCAAGCATGCCAGCGGCATGGACGAGTATCACCTGGCCAAGTACCAGCGCTCCAACCAGTCCACCTGCATCAACCACCGTCCGCTCGTGCGCGTCGGTGACACCGTTGAGCAGGGCGAGCCTCTGGCTGACGGTCCTTCGACCGATCACGGCGAGCTCGCACTGGGCCAGAACCTCACCGTGGCCTACATGCCGTGGGAGGGCTTTAACTACGAGGACGGTATCGTCGTGTCCGAGCGCCTGGTGGCCGAGGACCTGCTGACGACCATCAACATCACCCGTCACGAGATCGACGCCCGCGACACCAAGCTCGGCCCCGAGGAGATCACCCGCGAGATCCCGAACCTCTCCGAGGACATGCTTGCCAACCTCGACGAGGACGGTATCATCCGCATCGGCGCCGAGGTCGGCCCTGGCGACATCCTGGTCGGCAAGGTCACGCCTAAGGGCGAGAGCGCTCTGACCGCCGAGGAGCGCCTGCTGCGCGCCATCTTCGGTGCCAAGGCTCACGACGTTCGCGACACTTCCCTTAAGATGCCTCACGGCGCTTACGGCCGCGTCATCGATGTCGTCCGCTTTAGCCGCGAGAACGGTGACGACCTGGCCCCCGGCGTCAACGAGCAGGTGCGCGTCTACGTCGCCCAGCGTCGTAAGATCCAGCAGGGCGATAAGATCGCCGGCCGCCACGGCAACAAGGGTGTTATCTGTAACGTTCTGCCGGTCGAGGACATGCCCTACATGGCTGACGGTACCCCGATCGATGTTATCCTCAACCCGCTGGGCGTTCCTTCGCGTATGAACGTCGGCCAGCTGCTCGAGTGCCACCTTGGCTGGGCTGCTGCCTGCGGTTGGGATACCGAGCAGGCCGACTCCGACAAGTACGTCCCCGGTCCGTTCTTCACCGCCACGCCCGTCTTCGACGGCGCCAAGGAGGACGAGATCGCCGAGGTCATCCGTCGTGCCAACAAGAACATGCTCAACAAGGCCACCGCTGCCTTTGGCGATCACATGCGCCCCGAGTTCGTCACCCAGCTTGACGAGCGCGGCAAGACCCGTCTGTTCGACGGACGCACCGGCGAGGAGTTCCGCGAGCCCATTACCGTGGGTACGTCCTACATCCTCAAGCTCGGCCACATGGTCGACGACAAGATCCACGCCCGTTCGACCGGCCCTTACAGTCTGGTTACCCAGCAGCCTCTGGGCGGCAAGGCCCAGTTCGGCGGCCAGCGCTTCGGCGAGATGGAAGTTTGGGCACTGTACGCATACGGTGCTTCCAACGTCCTGCAGGAGATCCTGACCGTCAAGTCCGACGATACCGTGGGCCGCGTCAAGACCTACGAGTCCATCGTCAAGGGCGAGAACGTTCCTGTCCCGGGTATCCCCGAGTCCTTCAAGGTTCTCGTCAAGGAGATCCGCTCTCTCGCACTGGACATCGAGCCCATGCACGATACCGACGAGGACGCCTCCGCCCCTGTGACCGCCGAGGAGACCTCCGCTCTCGACGACCTGGCTGCGCTCGCCGGCGTTGACGCCGACGTCGAGGCCGAGGATGCCGAGACCGCCGAGGCACCCGAGGCTGTCGCCGCCACGACCACTGATAAGGAGTAGTTGACTGTGGCAGATTTCGAAGCTACTGATTTTGACTCGGTAAAGATCTCCCTTGCCTCCGCCGACCAGATCCGTTCCTGGTCGCACGGTGAGGTCAAGAAGCCGGAGACCATCAATTACCGTACCCTCAAGCCCGAGAAGGACGGCCTGTTCTGCGAGAAGATCTTCGGTCCCGCCAAGGACTGGGAGTGCTCCTGCGGCAAGTACAAGGGCATCCGCTTTAAGGGCATCGTCTGCGAGCGCTGCGGCGTCGAGGTCACCTCGGCCAAGGTGCGTCGCGACCGCATGGGCCACATCGAGCTCGCCGCTCCCGTGTCCCACATCTGGTACTTCAAGAGCCCCACGAGCTTCCCGATGAGCCGTATGCTCGACATCAAGTCCAAGGACCTCGAGAAGGTTCTGTACTTTGCCAGCTACATCATCACCGAGGTTGACTATGAGGCCCGCGAGGCCGACGCCGACGACCTGCGCGAGGAGCTCGCCGCCGATCTGGAAGAGATCGATGCCGAGTGCGCCCGCCAGATCGAGTCCCTCAAGGAGCAGGGCGACCCCGAGAACTTTGACGAGTTCTCCGACGAGGAGCCGCTGACCCCCGAGGAGATCGCCTCCGGCATCGTCGACATCGAGGAAGAGTGCAAGGACGAGAAGCAGCTCCGCACGGACGCCTTCAACGCCTTCATGAAGCTCACCGAGCGCGACCTCATCTCCGATGAGCCGCTGTTCCGCGAGATGACCCGCTACTACTCCATGTACTTCAAGGGTGGCATGGGTGCCGAGGCCGTCCGCGACCTGCTCGCTGCCATCGACCTCCCCTCCGAGGCCGAGAAGCTCAAGGCCATCATCGCCGACGAGGACTCCCAGAAGCAGAAGCGCGAGAAGGCCGTCAAGCGCCTCGAGGTCGTTGACGCCTTCCTGAAGGGTGGCAACAGCCCCGCGAACATGATCCTGGACGTTATCCCGGTCATTCCGCCCGATCTGCGCCCGATGGTCCAGCTCGACGGCGGCCGCTTCGCCGCGTCCGACCTCAACGACCTGTACCGTCGCGTGATCAACCGTAACAACCGACTCAAGCGCCTGCTCGACCTGGACGCCCCTGCGATCATCGTGAACAACGAGAAGCGCATGCTCCAGGAGTCCGTGGACGCCCTGTTCGACAACGGCCGTCGTGGTCGCCCGGTCTCTGGCCGTGGCGGTCGCCCGCTCAAGTCGCTCGCCGAGGCCCTCAAGGGCAAGCAGGGTCGTTTCCGTCAGAACCTGCTGGGTAAGCGTGTCGACTACTCCGGCCGTTCGGTTATCGTTACCGACCCCAAGCTGCTGCTGCACCAGTGCGGTCTGCCCAAGACCATGGCGCTGGAGCTCTTCAAGCCCTTCGTCATGAAGCGCCTGGTCGAGCTCGGCAAGGTCGAGAACATCAAGGGCGCCAAGCGCGCTATCGACCGTGGTGCCACCTTTGTGTGGGACATCCTCGAAGAGGTCATCGACGGCCGCGTCGTGCTGCTCAACCGTGCACCGACCCTGCACCGTCTGTCCATCCAGGCCTTTGAGCCGGTTCTGGTCGAGGGCAAGGCTATCCACCTGCACCCGCTGGTCTGCTCGCCCTTCAACGCCGACTTCGACGGCGACCAGATGTCTGTCCACGTGCCGCTGTCCAGCCAGGCTCAGGCCGAGGCTCGCGTGCTCATGCTCTCTGCGAACAACCTGCGCTCGCCGGCATCCGGCAAGCCGGTCAACATCCCCTCGCAGGACATGATCATCGGTGTGTACTACCTGACCCAGGTCCGCGACGGTCTGCCGGGCGAGAACCACGTGTTCTCGAGCTTCGACGACGCGCTGCACGCCTATGACTGCCGCTCCGAGGTCGACATGCAGGCCAAGATTCAGGTCCGCGTGTCCGCCGAGAACGCCAATGTCATCAACGAGGACGGCACCCGTATCTTCCGCGTCAAGAACGGCAAGAACGAGTTTGTCGACTACGACGTCACCGGCAACAAGACCGCGCGCTTCGAGACCTCTATCGGCCGCATCATCTTCAACCGCCAGTGCCTGCCCGAAGACTACGAGTTCATGAACTACAAGATGGTCAAGGGCGACGTGGCCAAGCTGGTTGCGGACTGCTGCGATCGTTACCCCGAGGCCAAGGTCGGCCCGATCCTCGACGCCATCAAGTACTCCGGCTTCCACTACGCTACCCGCGCCGGCCTCACCATCTCGGTGTGGGACGCTCTCATCCCTGCCGAGAAGCAGGAGCTGCTCGACCGCGCTCAGGCCAACGTCGACCAGATCAACGAGTACTTCGAGGAGGGCTTCATCAACGAGACGGAGCGCCACATCGAAGTCGTTAACGAGTGGACCGCTTGTACCGATAAGGTTGCAGCGCTCATGCTCGACATGTTCGACGAGGAGAACCCGCTGTACATGATGGCCGACTCCGGCGCCCGTGGTTCTAAGACCCAGCTGCGTCAGCTCGGCGGCATGCGTGGCCTGATGGCAGACATGTCCGGTGAGACGATCGACCTTCCCATTAAGGCGAACTTCCGCGAGGGCCTGCTGCCGCTCGAGTACTTCATTTCGACCTACGGCGCCCGTAAGGGCCTGGTCGATACCGCATCCCACACGTCGGACTCTGGTTACCTGACCCGTCGTCTGGTCGACGTGGCCCAGGACGTCATCGTCCGCGAGGAGGACTGCGGTACGCACGAGGGCGTCACCTACAACCTCATCATCCCCGGCACCACCGACCTCAACACCGACCTTGTTGGCCGTTGCTTCATTGAGGACGTCGTGGCCCCCGATGGCACCGTGCTCTTTGAGCAGGACGGCTACATCGAGAAGGTCGCCGACATCCAGAAGATGGTTGATGCCGGCCTCAAGAAGGTCAAGCTCCGCGCGCTGCTCACCTGCCGCTCCAAGTACGGCGTGTGCCAGAAGTGCTACGGCTGGGATCTTTCCACCCGTCGTCCGGTCGCCATCGGTACCGCGGTCGGCATTATTGCCGCCCAGTCCATCGGCGAGCCCGGTACGCAGCTTACGATGCGTACCATTCACTCCGGCGGCGTCGCTGGCGTCGACGATATTACGCAGGGTCTGCCTACGGTCAGCCGTATGTTCGATATCGTCGGCAACGTCAACGAGAAGATTCTGGGTCGCGAGGCCGAGCTGGCTCCGTACTCCGGTCACCTCTCGATTAAGCCCGAGAAGTCCGAGTACGTGCTGACGCTCACCGACTCCGAGGATCACACCCGTGTCCTCGACGAGCGCCGCGTCCCCGCATCGGTGCGCTTTATGCCCGAGATCGAGGATGGCTGCGAGGTTCGCGCCGGCGACCAGATCACCAAGGGCTTCGTCAACTTCCGCAACCTGCGCAAGCTGACCGACATCGAGTCGACGATGCACACCTTCGTCGAGAGCGTCAAGGACGTCTACACCAGCCAGGGCGTCGACCTGAACGACAAGCACATCGAGGTGCTCGCACGTCAGATGCTGCGTCGCGTTCAGATCACCAACCCCGGTGACTCCAAGTACCTGCTTGGTCAGTACGTCGACCGCTACGAGTTCGCCGACGAGGTCGAGCGCGTTGCCCGTCTGGGCGGTCAGGCTCCCGTGGCCGAGCCCGTCATCCTGGGTACGCTCAAGGTCGCGTCCAACATCGACTCCTGGCTGTCGAGCGCTTCGTTCATCCGTACCGCCGGCGTCCTTACCGAGGCTGCTATTGAGGGCAAGGTCGACCACCTGCTCGACCTTAAGTCCAACGTCATCGTCGGTAAGAAGATCCCGGCTGGTACTGGCCTCAAGCCGTACGCCAACGCCAAGTTGACGTATCGCACGGCCGACGGCTATGTTGACATCGACGGCCCGGCTTCGCCCAACGCCAAGTCGCTGCCCGAGTGGGCTCCTGTGGAGCTCAAGGACCTGGACGAGCAGCTCCCGCAGCAGCTCGACTGGGCCGGCTACGACGAGTTCGGCGGTGCTGACGGTTCGTTCACCCGCAACGGCCACACCATCTCCGCCGAGAAGGCTCGCCTGTACCTGTTCGACGACCTGGGCGTGTCGCAGCGCTGGACCAACAAGTTCAGCGAGGTCGGCATCGAGACGGTCGGCGACCTGGTCGGCAAGTCCGAGGAGGATCTGCTGCGCATCGATGGCATCGGTGCCAAGGCGATCGAGGAGCTCCGTGACGGCCTCGAGGCCCACGACCTACTCTACATCCTCGAGAACAACGATGACGTTGCCGACGAGGAAGACCTCTCGCAGCTGCTGCAGATGGTCTTTAGCCCCGACGGTCCGGACGACATCCTGCTGGGCACCTCCGCCACGCCGACGCATCACGCCGACGCCGACGAGGAGCTCCTGGGCGCCCCGATCGACGACAAGAAGGCTCCCGCCAACGGTGCCATCAACGAGGACATGGCTTCCCTCGACGAGCTACTCAACCAGCTCGTAGACACCGACGACGCCGAAGAGGCCAAGGACAACGACGAGGAGTAATTTCCTAGTACGTTAACCGCCCTTCCAAAGACCCGCTTCCCAACAGGGGAGCGGGTCTTTTTTGGTGAGGAACGTTGCCCCGACGAGCACGTCGGATTCCCGGAACGGGCCGCCCGCTGTTTAAGTTTGTCGCGAGTTCCGCACGCAAAGGAAAGCACTTAATGTGCTTTCCGTCTTGCGCAGGACTGTAGAGCAGCAAACTTAAACAGCGGGCGGCCCGTTCCGGGAATCTGCCCCCGCGCACAGAAGGGGATTCCTTTCGCCAAAAAGGGACAGGTTTATTTTGGTAGGTTTTTCCTGCTTGAATTTGAAACATTTCGTTCGGCCAAAGCGTATCTATGGTGAGGACCTCATCAAGAACCATCAGCGTCACCGGGAGGTGATTATGGAAGAACAAGCTTTTAGACAGGCGGTCGAAGACCACCGGGATGTCGTGTTTCGGATCGCATTGACGTATCTGCGTGATCGCGCTGACGCCGACGATGTTGCTCAAGACGTCTTTCTGAAGTTACTCAAAAGCGACGCGCAATTTGAAAACTGGGAGCATCTTCGTCGATGGCTTATCCGGGTCACGATCAATGAATGTAAATCTCTCTTTCGAAAGCCGTGGAGGCGCGTGGAGGATATTGAGAATCTGGCCGATTCGCTTTCGACAGCGCAGGATGAGACCAAGGCCGTCCTGTCAGATGTCATGCGGCTTCCGGAACGATTCCGTATCCCCATCGTGCTCTATTACTATCTGGGCTTCTCGACTTCAGAAATTGCCGAGTTACTGCATGTGCCAGCCGCGACCGTTCGAACGCGTTTAGCTCGCGGCAGATCGAAGCTCAAGTTCATCCTAGAGGAGGGCGACCGTGAAATCCAACCAGATCAAGCAGGCCTTCGAGTCCGTCCAAGCCGATAGCGATCTTGCTGACCGTGTTCTTTATGCCGCTGCTGGCGAGCCGCTTCGCCGAAAGGGTCACGCGAAGCCTCTGTATGTTGCCGTAATCGGATGTCTTGCCGGAGTGCTGGCGACCGGAGGGGTCGCCTACGCTGTTGTCAATTCCAGTTATTTTGCCTCTGCCTGGGGAAACCATGGCAACGGAGAGTCCGTTACCTGGACAAATGGCGGCTCGTCGGGGACGAAATATACCTACACCAGAGAGTTTGGTGATGGTATCGCGCCCCAAAGCCTGGAGGGTGCAGTCCAGAAGGTCAATCTGTCCGTCGAGGGCAACGGCTATACGCTCGACATTCATGAGATGGCAATCGACGAGAACGGTTGCGGTGCTGTGACGTTTACATTGTCCAATCCGAATGGCGTTAACTACTACAAGCCGGCGGCAGAGCTTGGCGAACTTGTTCTCTATGGTGAAGAAGAAGGGGGCGTCAGTACACCCAGCATGAACTTCGGCGAGGAATGGGCTGATACACGCTGCACCATTGATAAAGACACATCAAGCGACACGGTCATTAACGGCACGATGTACTTTGCATCTTGGAATCGCGATCGAGATTTACGACATGCGGTCACCTGGAATATCTCCTGGACCGAGGGCAAAGGTGAGGATGCGAAGGTGATCGAGGTGTCGACGCCAGAGTTTAACGTCGGAGCGCACGTCGATACAAAAGAACTCCGCTCCGATGACTCGCCTCTCGAGATCAGTCCGTTTTCCATCCAGACGCATATCGATGATCTGGGCTATGAAGCAGTTGATCATAAACTGACCGTCACCTACAAGGATGGGTCAGAGCAGATTATCGAAGATGACGACGCAGGGGCGTACAATTTCTATGTTTCGATGGGACGCAATAGCGGAGAGAACATTTGGGTGCCAACGAAGTTGATTGATGTCGACCAAGTGGTTTCAGTAACGCTCGAAGGCACACGCTGCACTTCAACAGGGGGCGCCGAAACGTCGGAACCCTTTACCATCGTCTATTCGTAAGATTTGGGGCCGCTTTCTACTAGGGGAAGCGGCCTTCTTTGCGGTAAATGGGCGGTTAGACCGCACGATATTCGCCTGCATTCCTGAAGTATGCGGCAAAATCTTGATGGGTCGACCACACCGTATATGCTCAAGCGCTCTACCTGCGGGTTTATTATCGCAAAACCCCGGTGCGCTCGGCGGGTCCAGAATTTGCCGCATACTTCCGAAAGCGCCGCCGATTTCCATGCGACAGGTGAGAGCAGATCACCGTTGGAGCGCGACGTTTCCCCAGATAAAACCGACCAAAATAAACCTGTCCCTTTTTGGCAGGTAACGTTGCCCCGACGAGCACGTCGGATTCCCGGGCCGGGCGGCACAGGGGTTAAGTTTGTCGCGAGTTCCGCACGAGCCGAAGGCCACTTAATGTGGCCTCCGTGCGAGCCAGGACTGTAGAGCAACAAACTTAAAACCTGGGCCGCCCGGTCCGGGGATCCTCCCAAGCGCACAGGAGGGATTCCTTTTGTGTAGGCTTTGCGGAAATGTGCCGATTTTAGGATACGCCCGGCGGCGTGGTCTGTTGACGGCACAGCTAACGCCACGTATCCTATCGAACTGCGTGTTTCGTAGGGGGATGCTGACCCCTCGATTCAAGCCGTTGCACTTTACAGAAAGCTGGAATCATTCGAGAAGGAGTACGCTTTGCCTACTATTAACCAGCTGGTTCGCCAGGGCCGTCGTTCCGTGCCCAAGAAGTCCAAGAACGCTGCTCTGCAGCACAACTCCCAGAAGCGCGGCGTGTGCACCCGCGTCTTCACCACGAGCCCCAAGAAGCCGAACTCGGCTCTTCGTAAGGTTGCCCGTGTTCGCCTTGTCAACGGCATCGAAGTTACTGCTTACATCCCGGGTGAGGGCCACAACCTGCAGGAGCACTCCATCGTGCTCGTCCGCGGCGGTCGTGTCCGTGACCTCCCTGGTGTCCGTTATCACGTCATCCGTGGCGCCTACGACGCTGCTCCGGTCCAGAACCGTATGCAGGCCCGTTCCAAGTACGGTGCTAAGCGCCCCAAGGCTAAATAAGCCAGATAACGTTTTGATACTTTCGCCGTGTGCCGCCTAAGCGCCGCACGGTAGACACTTAAGGAGATTTCACATGCCGCGTCGTGCAGCAGCTAATCGTCGTGAGGTTCAGCCTGACGCCGTTTACAACAACCGCCTGGTGACTCAGCTCATCAACAAGGTCCTTCTTGACGGCAAGAAGGCCACCGCTGAGCGCATCGTTTACACCGCTTTCGAGATCGTTGCCGAGAAGTCCGAGGGTGGCGACGCTCTCGCTACCTTCAAGAAGGCTATGGACAACGTCAAGCCCACGCTCGAGGTTAAGCCCAAGCGTGTCGGTGGCGCTACCTATCAGGTCCCGATGGAGGTTAACTCCCGTCGTTCCACCGCTCTGGGTATCCGCTGGATCGTCAACTTCTCCCGCGCTCGCAAGGAGAAGACCATGGCCGAGCGTCTCGCCAATGAGATCCTCGACGCTTCCAACGGCCTGGGCGCTTCCGTCAAGAAGCGTGAGGACGTCTTCAAGATGGCCGAGGCCAACCGCGCGTTCTCTCACTATCGTTGGTAAGTTAAGGTAAGGAACTAACATGGCTAAGCCTAAGTACAAGCTTTCCGATACCCGTAACATCGGCATCATGGCCCACATCGATGCCGGTAAGACCACCACGACCGAGCGTATTCTTTACTACACCGGTAAGACCCACAAGATCGGTGAGGTTCATGAGGGCGCTGCCACCATGGACTGGATGGTTCAGGAGCAGGAGCGCGGCGTAACCATTACCTCCGCTGCTACCACGTGCTTCTGGAACAAGGACGGTAAGGACTACCGCATCCAGATCATCGACACCCCGGGCCACGTTGACTTCACCGCCGAGGTCGAGCGCTGCCTGCGCGTCCTCGATGGTGCTGTCGCCGTCTTCGACGCCGTTGCCGGCGTTCAGCCCCAGTCTGAGACCGTTTGGCGTCAGGCTTCCACCTTCAACGTCCCCCGCATCGCCTTCATCAACAAGTATGACCGCGTGGGCGCTGACTTCTTCAACGCTATCGAGACCATGAAGGATCGTCTCGACGCTAACGCCGTGGCCGCTCAGGTCCCGATGGGCGCCGAGGACAACTTCTGGGGCGTCATCGACCTCGTCACCATGACTGCATGGGACTTCAAGGCCGACGAGAAGGGCATGACCTACCCCGAGCCGATGGACGAGATCCCGGCTGAGTTTGCCGACATCGCTGCCACCAAGCGCGAGGAGCTCCTCGACGCTGCTGCCAGCTTTGACGACGAGCTCATGGAGAAGATCCTCATGGAGGAGGACTTCACCGTCGAGGAGCTCAAGGCTGCTCTGCGCAAGGGTGTTCTGGCCAACGAGCTTAACCTCGTCTTCGTGGGCTCCGCCTACAAGAACAAGGGCGTCCAGGAGCTGCTCGACGCTGTCGTCGACTACCTGCCCAGCCCGCTCGACGTTGAGGCCGTCACCGGTACCGATCCGGACACCGGCGAGGAGATCCAGCGTCATCCTTCCTTCGACGAGCCCTTCTCCGGCCTGGTCTTCAAGATCATGACCGACCCGTTCGTCGGTAAGCTCACCTACGTCCGCGTTTACTCCGGCCGCGCTGAGTCCGGCTCCTACGTGGTCAACGCTTCCAACGGTCAGCGCGAGCGCCTCGGCCGCATTCTCGAGATGAACGCCGCCGAGCGTATCGACCGTGACGACGCTGCCGCCGGCGACATCGTCGCTTGCGTCGGCTTCAAGAACTCCACCACCGGTGACACCCTGTGCGCCGAGGGCAAGGAGATCGTCCTCGAGAAGATCGAGTTCGCTAAGCCCGTTATCGACGTTGCCATTGAGCCCAAGACCAAGGCCGAGCAGGACAAGATGTCCCTGGCTCTGACCAAGCTCGCCGAGGAGGACCCGACCTTCCAGGTGTCCACCAACCACGAGACCGGCCAGACCATCATCGCCGGCATGGGCGAGCTGCACCTCGAGATCATCGTCGACCGTCTGCTCCGTGAGTTCAAGGTTGACGCTAACGTTGGTAAGCCCCAGGTTGCCTACCGCGAGACCGCTGGTCACGACGTCGAGAAGGCTGAGGGCAAGTTCGTCCGTCAGTCCGGTGGTCGCGGTCAGTACGGCCACGCCGTCATCAAGCTCGAGAAGATGGAGGAGGGCTTCGGCTACGAGTTCGTCAACGCTATCGTCGGCGGCGTCGTGCCCAAGGAGTACATCCCGTCCATCGACAAGGGCATCCAGGAGGCCCTGAACACCGGTGTTATCGCCGGCTTCCCGGTCCTCGACGTCAAGGTCACCCTGTTCGACGGTTCTTACCACGAGGTCGACTCCTCCGAGGCCGCCTTTAAGATCGCCGGTTCCATGGCTATCAAGGACGCCCTCAAGAAGTCCGATCCGCAGCTGCTCGAGCCGATCATGGCTGTCGAGGTCGAGACCCCCGAGCAGTACATGGGCGACGTTATGGGCAACCTCTCCGGTCGCCGCGGCAAGATCGAGGGCATGGAGGATCGCAAGAACAGCAAGCTCATCCGTGCCAAGGTGCCGCTGGGCGAGATGTTCGGTTACGCTACCGACCTTCGCTCCCAGACCCAGGGCCGTGCATCCTACACGATGCAGTTCGACTCTTATGAGCCCGCGCCCAAGTCCATCGTGGACGAGGTCATGAGCAAGAACGCCTAAGTTCGAGCTCCCTGTTACGTAATCCGCGAGAACATCTCTCGCACTCTTTGGAGGTTTAAGTTGGCTACCCAGAAGATCCGCATTCGCCTCAAGGGCTATGATCACGAGGTCGTCGATCAGTCCGCGAAGCTCATCGTCGAGACCGCTCAGAAGACCGGCGCTCGCGTTTCCGGTCCTGTCCCCCTGCCCACCGAGCGCAACCTGTACACGGTTATCCGCTCGCCGCACGTGAACAAGGACTCCCGTGAGCAGTTCGAGATGCGCACCCACAAGCGCCTCATCGACATCCTCGACCCCACCTCGGGCACTGTTGATTCGCTCATGCGTCTCGACCTCCCCGCTGGCGTCGACATCGACATCAAGCTCTAAGCGATATCGCTCATAGCTTACAGAGCCCCGCTGCCATTACGGTAGCGGGGCTCTTTTGTTTTGCATGATGGCCTTGGGGGACCGGGTAATGCTGTCGAGCGGGTGGCTGTGGCGCCTTATTTACCCATGGAACGCAGCGATGCCTCCTCAAAATGGAAGGATCGCAAGCCGTCTTCCGTCTCGATGCACGCGCGACCAAAGGTATCGACCGTTTGAAAGATGCCACGTGCCAGCTCGTCACCGGCAGGGGAACGGGCGATAACTTGCTCCCCAATCCAATTGAGATGAGCGACATAATCATCGTGGACGGGCGCGATCGGACCAGCGTCTTCTTCCATGGCGTTGAGCAGATCTGCCCACGCGTCCACAGCGTTTACGACGGTGTGATAGACCTCCTTGAGTAGGACATCGACGGTGGGAACATTCTCGTTGAGGTCTGACAGACCGATTGCCGGCAGGCCGCCATCGGGAACCTCCGAGGGCACATAGTTCACATTGACGCCAATGCCGCAGACGGCAATGGGCTTGCCCTCGTTGTCACGAGCCGCCTCGACCAAGATGCCGCCGAGCTTATGTCCTCGTGCGACGAGGTCGTTGGGCCATTTGAGGCCGATCTCGTTAGCAAGACCTTGCGCCTCGAGCGCCTCGAGCACCGCTAGGCCGCTGACGGCGGCAAGGCCAGAGTACTTGGCGGGATTAACACGAGGACGTAGGACAATCGAGAGCAACAGGTTGCCGGCGGTTGAATCCCACTTGTGGCCGCGTCGGCCGCGTCCTGCCGTTTGCGCGCGGGCGGCAAGCCCCGTGCCGTGCGGCGCTCCCTGTTTTCCTGCCTCGAGCAGGTCATCGTTGGTCGATCCGGTTACGTCGACTATCGTTAATTGGGCATCCATAGCGGCTGCTACCTCCTTAATGAATAAGTGAATGACGCAATGGTGTCGAGAGATAGACACAATGTGAAGCCTTTGTCGCATTTGGACAATTTAATGTTAACACGTCAACAAAGCGAAGAATGCGCTATCCTCTCTTGGTCGATGTAAACACGTCAACAACTCAAAGGAGGTTAGTGATGGGTTTCACGATTCTTGGAACAGGCTCGGCGCTTCCCAAGCGCAGAGTTTCCAATGACGAGCTGTCCGAGTTCCTCGATACCTCGGATGAGTGGATTTTTACCCGCACGGGCATCAAGAGCCGCCATGTGTGCACCACCGAGTCGCTCGACGACCTTGCCGTGGCAGCGAGCGAGCAAGCGCTCCAGACGTCCGGAATCGATGCGAGTCAGCTGGATCTTATCGTCTGTTCGACGACGACGGGCGATCATCTCGTTCCCGCCGAAGCGTGCGCCGTTGCTGAGCGCCTGGGTGCCACATGTCCTGCCTTCGACGTTTCGGCGGCTTGTGCCGGCTTCGTATTTGCGCTCGATGTCGCCGAGGGCTATATCGCCCGCGGTCGTGCCAGGCGCGTGCTTATCGTTGCTGCCGAGCAGATGACGCGCGCGCTCGACTGGACCGACCGTGCCACGTGCGTGCTCTTTGGTGATGGCGCGGGTGCTGCGGTCATAGAGGCTGGGGTAGAGAATCCCCTCGCCGTTGAGCTTTCGACGTCGCCTGACGTCGAAACACTGCGCGTCCCCGGATTGGCGGGCTCCTCGCCGTATAAGACAGCGCAGGACCGCGAAAGCGTGCTGTCCATGAACGGTCGTCGTGTGTTCAAGTTCGGCGTCAATGCCATCTGCGACATGGTCCATAAGCTTGCGAGCGATGCGAGCATTGCGGTCGAAGACATCGATCATTTTGTATTCCATCAGGCTAACGAACGAATCCTGAGCCAGGCGGTCAAGCGCTTAGGTGTGCCGGACGACTGTGTGGTCCGAACGTTGCGTGAAACCGGCAATATTTCGAGCGCCTGCATTCCCTTTGCGCTTGATCGGCTGGCGCGCACCAACGCACTGAATGCGGGCGACACCATCGCCCTCGTTGGATTTGGCGCCGGCTTGGATGTAGGTGGCTATCTACTTCGCTGGAAGTAGCTGCACATAGGAAATGAAAACGCCCCTGGGGCACAAACAAAGGAGAACTACCATGGCAGATCAGAAGACCTTCGAGCGCGTTTGCGACGTTATCCGCGAGACCGCCGGCCTTGACGATGTCGAGATGAAGCCCGAGTCCACGCTCGAGGAGATTGGCCTCGACAGCCTGGGTACCGTCGAGATCCTCGTTGCCGTCGAGGACGAGTTTGGCATTGAGCTCGATACCGAGGAGAACCCCAAGACGGTCGGCGAGTTCGTCGATACGGTCGAGGCGGCATTGGAGAAGTAGTGATGCTCAAGTCTCCTCTCTGCGATCTGCTCGGCATCGAAAAGCCTGTGTTCCAGGGCGGCATGGCCTGGATTGCTGACGCCTCGCTGGCATCGGCCGTGTCCGAGGCGGGCGGCTTAGGCATTATCGCGGCCATGAATGCCGATGCCAACTGGCTGCGCGATCAGATTCACGAGCTGCGCGCCAAGACGGATAAGCCCTTTGGCGTCAACGTTATGCTCATGAGCCCGTTTGTCGACGAGGTCGCACAAGTGGTGATTGATGAGCGGGTGCCCGTTGTGGTGACCGGCGCCGGCAATCCCACCAAGTACATGAAGGCGTGGAACGAGGCGGGCATCAAGGTCATCCCGGTCGTTGCCTCGGTGGCGCTGGCGCGTCTCGTGGCGCGTCGCGGGGCCACCGCCGTGGTTGCCGAAGGCACCGAATCAGGCGGCCATATTGGCGAGACCTCGACGATGGCACTGGTGCCGCAGGTTGTCGATGCGGTCGATATTCCCGTGGTCGCGGCTGGCGGTATCGCCGATGGCCGCGGTGTGGCGGCCGCCTTTATGCTCGGCGCTGCCGGCGTCCAGGTGGGAACACGCTTTCTGGTCGCAAACGAGTGCACCGTATCCGAACAGTACAAAGAGCTGGTGCTCAAGGCAGGCGACACGTCGACGCGCGCGACCGGTCGCTCGACGGGACATCCGGTTCGTGCCCTCAAGAGCCCCTTCACCAACGCGTATGCCAAGAACGAGGCGGCGGGCGCAAGTCCCGAGGAGCTCGGGGCCATGGGCACGGGTGCGCTTCGCAAGGCGGCAAAGGACGGTAATTACGAAGAGGGTTCGTATTTGTGCGGACAGATTGCCGGCATGGTCAACGAGCGCCAGAGCGCTCGCGAAATCGTCGACGATCTGGTCGGCGGCGCCGAGCATGTCCTGAAGGGTGCGTCCGCATGGGTAGCGTAGCGTTTCTGTTTGCCGGTCAGGGTGCCCAGCACCCCGCGATGGGCGTCGACCTCATCGAAGCATCGCCGGCGGCTGCCGAGGTGTTCGCCATTGCCGACGAGGTGCGCCCGGGGACCAGCGAGCAGTGCCGGAGCGCCTCCAAGGAGGAGCTCTCGCAGACCGAGAACACGCAGCCTTGCGTGTTCGTGCACGACTTGGCTGTCGCCGTCGCCCTGCGCGAGCGCGGCGTGGTGCCTGCCGCCTGTGCGGGATTCTCGCTGGGCGAGGTCGCTGCACTCACCTTTGCGGGGGCATTCGATACGCGAGCGGGTTTTGAGCTCGTATGTGAGCGCGCGGCATTGATGGCCACGGCGGCCGAGCGTCACCCCGGCGGCATGCGCGCCGTCATCAAACTCGATGCGGCGCAGGTCGAGGGCTTGGCAAAACAGGCCGGCGAGGACTGCTGGCCGGTCAACTACAACAGCCCCCAGCAGACGGTTGTGGCCGGAGCGCCCGAGGCGCTGCAGGAGCTCGACGTTCTAGTGAAAGAGGCTGGCGGTCGCGCCATGAAGGTCGCGGTGTCGGGTGCATTCCATAGCCCCTATATGGCCGAGGCGACCTGTGGCCTTGCTGCATATATCGAGGCCGGTCACGCGCCGTCCCCGCTGCTCATTCCTGTTATGGCAAATATGACAGCGGCGCCCTATCCGGCCGACCCGCAGGCGGCAGCGGAGATGCTTGCCAACCAGGTGAGTCATGCCGTGCGCTGGGTCGACACGCTGCATGCTCTGCAGGATCAAGGCATCGATACGTTTATTGAGGTCGGCCCTGGCAAAACGCTGTCCGGCTTGGTCAAGCGTACGTTGAGCGACGTTCGCGTGTATTCGTGCGAAACGGCAGAACAGGTCGCAGCTATTGCCAACGAGCTCGCATAGCCCATAGGGCTGTAACCCGAAAGGAATGACATGGGCAACTTGAACAACGGCGCGCTCGAGCGCATCGACTCGCGTCGCGTGGCGCTGGTCACGGGCGCCTCGCGCGGTATCGGTCGCGCTTGTGCCGTGGGCCTGGCGGAGGACGGCTTTGATATCGCCGTCATCTATGCCGGCGGCGTCGATGCGGCGCGTGAGACGTGCGAAGCCTGCGAGGCGGCTGGCGCCACGGCGCGCGCATATCAATGTGACGTGGCCGAGCCCGATGCCGTCAACGCGTGCGTGGAGACGGTCCTCAACGACTTTGGCTCCATTTGGGCGCTTGTCAACAACGCCGGCATCACCCGCGATGGCCTGCTCATGCGTATGGGCGACGATGCCTTCGACCGCGTGCTCGATGTCAATCTCAAGGGCACGTTCAACACGACGCGCGCGCTCACCAAGACCTTTATGCGTCAGCGCGGCGGTTGCGTCATCAACATGAGCTCGGTCGTGGGCCTAATGGGCAATGCCGGGCAAGCCAACTACGCTGCCTCCAAGGCGGGCGTGATAGGGCTTACCAAGGCGGTGGCACGCGAGCTTGCGCCCCGCGGCGTGAGGGTTAATGCGGTCGCTCCCGGGTTTGTCGAGACAGATATGACGGCAAAGCTCTCGGAGAAGGTGCGTGCGGCAACCGAGGAACAGATTCCCCTTAAGCGCATGGCACGCCCCGAGGAAGTGGCCGGCGTGGTGCGCTTTTTGGCGAGTGATGCGGCTGCCTACATTACGGGTGAGGTCGTGCGCGTCGACGGCGGAATGGCGATGTAGAAACCAGGGCCGAAGAACGGCTTGGATGAGGAGAGCATGATGGAACAGAGAGTTGTAATCACCGGCATCGGTGCCGTGTCGCCGCTTGGCAACACCGCGCTTGCCACCTGGGCGGCCATGTGTGCCGGGACCTGTGGCATCGGCCCGATTACGCACTTCGATACGGATGCGTTTGCCGTCAAGGTGGCGGCCGAGGTCAAGGGCTTTGACGGCAACGACTACTTTGGCAAGCACGATGCCAAGCACTTAGACCCCTGCGTTCAGTTTGCACTGGCGGCGTCGGACGAGGCCATGCACGATGCGGGCTTTGATGTCGAAGGCGCCATCGATCGCGAGCGCCTGGGCGTCTACGTGGGTTCAGGCGTGGGCGGCATGCAGACGCTTGTCGACAACGTCCATACGATTGCCGACCGTGGGCCCCGCCGCGCATCGCCTTACATGATTGCGATGATGATCCCCAATATGGCTTCGGGCAATATCGCGATCCGCCACAAGGCAAAAGGCCCGACCCTGCCCGTGGTGACCGCGTGCGCGACCTCGGCCCATGCCGTGGGCGAGGCGTTCCGCGCCATCAAGCATGGCTATGCCGATGCGATTCTCGCCGGCGGTGCCGAGGCGGCCATCATCCCCGATGCCGTTGCGGGCTTTACGTCCTGCCGTGCACTCACTACCAATCCCGATCCTGCGACGGCTTGTCGTCCGTTCGATGCGAATCGCGACGGCTTTGTGATGGGCGAGGGCGCCTGCGTGCTCGTGCTCGAGAGCATGGAACATGCGCAGGCGCGCGGTGCGCACATTTATGCCGAGGTCGTGGGCTACGGCAACACCGATGATGCCTATCACATCACGAGCCCCGATCCCGAGGCTGCCGGCATTGCCCGTGCGATATCGCTGGCGGTGGCCGAGGGCGACGTTAAGCCTTCCGAGGGCCTCTACATCAACGCTCACGGCACCTCGACTAAACTCAACGATTCGTCCGAGACGGCGGGCATTAAGCGTGCACTCGGCGAGGACGCGGCACGCGCCGCGCACGTCTCGTCGACCAAGTCGATGACGGGGCACATGATCGGTGCCACGGGGGCCATCGAGGTCATGGCCTGTGCCATGGCGCTCGAGCAGGGCGTGGTGCCCCCGACCATTAACTACCACACGCCCGATCCCGCCTGCGATCTTGATTACACGCCTAATCGTGCGGTTCGCGCCGACCTTACCTGGGCGCTTTCGACCAACCTGGGCTTTGGCGGGCACAACGCCGCCATCGCGCTGCGTAGATATGCAAGGAGCTAGAGCATGGATTCCAAAAGACTTGCCGAGATAGCCGATGTTATGGAGGACCGCGGCCTCACGCGCGTGCGTGTTGAGGAGCCCGATGGCACCGCGGTCGAGCTCGAGCGCGCGAGTGCGGCGCAGCCGGTTGCCGTGCCCATGCCCGTGCCGAGTGCCATGGCCGCTCAAGTTACAGCTCCCACAGTCGCGCCTGCCGCACCGGAACCCGCCGCGCAGACACCTGCCGCCGCGCCGGAGCCTAAGGGCACCGAGGTGACTGCTCCCATGGTCGGCGTTTTCTATGCTGCCCCAGCGCCGGGCGACGAGCCGTTTGTGCACGTGGGCTCCAAGGTCAAGGCCGGCGAGACCCTCTGCATCATCGAGGCCATGAAGGTTCTCAACGAGGTGACGGCCGAGGCGGATGGCGAGGTGCTTGAGATCTGCGTGGCCGACGGCGACCTCGTGGAGTTCGGCAGCTGTCTTATGAGGATCGGATAGGTGATATCCATGAACAAAGAAGAGCTCAAGAAGCTGTTGCCGCATCGCGAGCCGATGCTTTTGCTCGACGAAGCCGAGCTGGTGGGCGACGAGGCCCACGGCAAGATCACGATTACGGGCGACGAGTACTTTTTGCAGGGGCATTTTCCGGGAAACCCGGTCGTCCCCGGCGTGATTCAGTGCGAGATGCTCGCCCAGAACTGCTGCGTGCTGCTGATGGGCGATGAGGAGGCGAGCGGCGCGACGCCGTTCTACACGAGTCTGGACAAGGTGCGCTTTAAGCGTCCGGTGCGCCCGGGCGACACGGTGGATCTGGTGTGCTCCATCACGCGTGCGCACGGGCCGTTCCGCTTTGCGACGGGTACTGCGAGCGTCAACGGTGAGGTTTGCTGCCGCGCCGATATGTCTTTTGCACTCATGTACGAAAGTTAAGGAAGGCTTCATGTTCGACAAAGTGCTCATCGCCAACCGCGGCGAAGTCGCGGTCCGTGTTATCCGCGCGTGCCGCGATATGGGCATCAAGACCGTCGCCGTTTATTCCACGGCCGATGCGGACGCGCTACACGTGCAGCTTGCCGACGAGGCGTATTGCATCGGCGGCCCGCGTCTTGCCGAGAGCTACCTCAACGACGATGCCGTGCTCACCTGTGCCGTAAAGTCGGGAGCTAAGGCAATTCATCCCGGCTATGGCTTTTTCTCAGAGAAGGCGAGCTTCGTGCGCGACTGCGACAAATACGGTCTGGCGTTTGTCGGTCCTTCGGCCGAGGTGATCGACAGCATGGGCGACAAGGACGCCGCACGCCGAACGGCTGCTGCCGCGGGCGTGCCCATCGTGCCGGGCTGCGATTTGCTCAAAAGCCCCGAGGAGGCGACGGCCGAGGCCGAGCGCATCGGCTGTCCCGTGCTCATCAAGGCGCGTGCCGGCGGTGGCGGTCGCGGTATTCGCAAGGTCGAGCGCGTGGAAGACGCGGCAAAGGCGTTCATCGAGGCGCGTGCCGAGGGCGAGGCCGTTTTTGGCGACGGCGAGTGCTACATGGAGAAGTTCGTCGCGCCGGCGCATCACGTTGAGGTACAGATTATGGCCGATAAGCAGGGCCATGTGTTTTCACTCGGCGAGCGCGAGTGCTCGGTGCAGCGCCGCAACCAAAAGCTGATCGAGGAGAGCCCCGCGCCGTGCCTCGACGGACGCGACGATATTCGCGCGCGCATGCACAAGGCCGCGCGCGACTTGGCTCGTGCCGTCGGTTATGAGGGCGCTGGCACCATCGAGTTTCTGTACTCGGACGACGGCAATTTCTACTTTATGGAAATGAACACGCGCTTGCAGGTGGAGCATCCGGTTACAGAGTTTGTAACCGATACCGACTTGGTCAAGTGGCAGCTGCGCGTGGCAGCCGGCCAGCCTCTGCCCTTTGAGCAGGAGGACATGCCGGTGCGCAACCACGCCATGGAGTGCCGCATCAATGCCGAAACGCCGGACTTTCTGCCGTCGTGCGGAACGGTCACCGCGTTGCGTGTGCCGGGTGGCCCGCGCGTGCGCTGGGATTCCGCCATGTTTACCGGTGCGAAAGTTCCGCCGTACTACGACTCCATGCTCGGCAAGCTCATCGTGTGTGCGCCCACGCGTGACGGCGCCATTCGCAAGATGCGCTCGGCCCTGGGCGAGCTCGTGATTGGGGGCGTGAGCGAAAACAGCGAGCTTCAGCTCGACGTGCTGGCAAACGACGAGTTCTTGTCGGGCATGTATCACACCGATCTGATGGGGCATCTCTATGCTGATGAATAGGAAAGCGAAGACGGTCAACGTCCTCGAGGGGCCGATGACCGAGTCATGCGCCGAGTTTCCCGCGCGCCACGTGTTTATCAAGTGCCCGGAGTGCCGCCGTGTGATCGATGAGGCACGCCTGCACGACAACCTCGAGGTGTGCCCCCGTTGCGGCAAGCACTTTCGCGTGAGTGGGCGCGACCGTATGCGCATGACGGTCGACGAGGGCACGTTTGAGGAATGGGATGCTAATCTGGCGTCGGAGGACTTCCTCTCGTTTCCCGGTTATGCCGACAAACTCAAGAGCGTGAGCGAGCGTTCGGGCGAGCGCGATGCCGTTGTGTGCGGCAGGGGCAAAATCTGCGGTTGCGATACCGCGCTCTTCTTTATGGATGCCAACTTTATGATGGGCTCGATGGGCTCCGTGGTGGGCGAGAAGATCTGTCGCACATTTGAGCATGCGACCGAGCTGGGATTGCCAGTTGTCGGCTTTACCGTTTCGGGCGGTGCGCGCATGCAAGAGGGCGTGACATCGCTTATGCAGATGGCCAAGATTTCTGCGGCGGTTAGGCGCCACAGCGAGGCGGGCGGCCTGTATATCACGGTGCTCACCGACCCCACGACCGGCGGCGTAACCGCGAGCTTTGCCATGGAGGGCGACATTATCCTGGCCGAGCCCGATGCCCTGACGGCATTTGCCGGCCCGCGCGTGATCGAGCAGAACATGCACAAGCGCCTGCCCAAGGGATTTCAGCGCTCCGAGTTTTTGCTGGAGCACGGCTTTTGCGATGCCGTTGTTCCGCGTGGTGAGATTGCGCTCACGGTAGGCGAGCTGCTGGCGCTGCACGAAGGGCACGCGCCCGGCCTGGGGGCACCGCATGAGATCGTGCATACGGGTCGTCGCGACAAAAAGCTGGGACACTTGTTTAAGCGCTCGGTCGCACCAAAAAGCGCGCTCGAAATCGTCAAACAGACTCGCTCGGCGAACCGCGCCACGGCAGGCGAGATGATCTCGTTGGGTCTCGACGGATTCGTAGAGCTGCACGGCGACCGCTACTTTGGCGACGATGCTGCCGTGGTGGGCGGCATCGGCTGGAAAGACGGGCGACCCGTGACGGTTATCGCCATCGAGCGCGGTACCACGACCAAAGAGCGCATGCGTCGCAACTTTGGTATGGCACATCCCGAGGGCTACCGCAAGGCACGTCGCCTGATGCACCAAGCCGAGAAATTTGGTCGGCCGGTTCTGTGCCTGGTTGATACTTCGGGCGCGTTTTGCGGCATCGGTGCCGAGGAGCGCGGCCAGGGCGAGGCGATTGCCCAGAATCTCATGGAGATGAGCGGCCTTAAGACGCCGATTGTCTCGGTGGTGACAGGCGAGGGCGGCTCTGGTGGCGCGCTGGCGCTGTCCGTGGCCGACCGCATCCTGATGCTCTCAAGCTCGGCCTATTCGGTCGTGAGCCCCGAGGCCTGTGCGTCGATCCTGTGGAAGGATACCGAGCGCGCGAATGAGGCCGCTGAGGCGCTTAAGCTCACGGCCCCCGATCTGTTGGCGCTCGGCATCATCGACGGCATTGTCGACGATAGGGGCCTGTCGCATGAGGAGATCGCCGGTGCCGTCATGTCCTCGGCATTTGATGCCTTCGATACGCTTGGGCAGCTCGACGACGCGACCCTCACAAACCTCCGCTACGAAAAGTACCGCGCAATCGGTCAGTACCGCACGATGTGACAAAGGGACAGCCCGCATGTCACATTGGGAAAGGCGTTCCATGTCACAAGTTTCTAACACCTCGTTTACAACGACGGTTTCATCAAACGCCATGGCCGTGGTGGACTATCTGTCCAAAAGCATGATGTCGGCGCTGCCGTTTATTGTTTGCGCGGCGTTGTTCCGCACCGCCGCCGTCGTTATGGGCGAAGGCATGCTGGGCCTGTGGTCTGCCGATTCCGAAATCTATCGCCTGTTCTACAGTTGGCTCTATAACGCCGGCTACTACTTTTTGCCCATTTATCTTGGTTGGGCGGCCGCCCGCCAGCTCGGTTGCTCGGAGCAGCTGGGCATGATGCTGGGCGGCGTATTGATTGCGCCCGATCTGCTTAAGCTCGTCGATGCCGCATCGACGACGGGGGCATCGATGACTTATGTGTATGGTCTGGTTCCCGCGCCGGTCAACGATTACACAACGACTGTTATTCCGGTTCTCATCTCGGTGCCCGTGCTATGGCAGGTGGAGCGTTTCTTTAAGCGCACTATCCCTCAGGCTGTGGCGTTTTCTTTTGTACCGTTTGCAACCATGCTCGTTATGGTTCCGGTGTCGCTGTGTGTTACGGCGCCGGCAGGCAGCTATCTGGGCATGCTGTTGGGACAGCTTATGTTTATGCTTGGCAATTCCGGTGGCATCGTGTCGCTGCTCACGCTCATGGGGCTTGCCGCGGGCTGGGAGTTTCTTAAGATCGCGGGTGTCAGCAACGTTGTCCTATCGCTCGCCTATGCGCAGTTTATGAGTGTGGGAACGGATTCGTGCATCCTGATCGCCGCGACGATGGCAACGTTCGCCGTTTGGGGTATGCCCTTTGGCGCGTCGCTCCGCGTTGCGGATAAGGACGAGAAGGCGCTCATGCTGGGCTATTCAATCTCGGGTATTCTTGGCGGCGTAAGCGAGCCAGCGCTGTACGGATGCGGCTTTAAATATGGCAGGTGTCTGACGTGCATGGCCGTTGGCGGCGCCGTCGGAGGCCTTGTTGCGGCCGTAGGCCACGTTACGGCTTATACTATCGGTATGACGAATGTTCTTATGGTCATTGGCTTTGCCACGGGCGGCATCTCGAATCTGCTGTGGTGCTGCGCTGCCGGCGGCGCAGCATTTGCGGTGTCTGCGGCGCTGAGCTACTGCTTTGGCGTGGTGCCGACAAAGGTGCAGGCGGCAGAAGACGAAGCTGATTCGCTCGAAACAGTGGCGAGCGCTGCTGAAGCAAGCGCATAAATCTGTGCGACAAAAGGACGATTCCTTTGTCATATTCCAAGGCTGCGGCCCGTGTGGGCTGCGGCCTTTTTGTATCTGGAGGACAAAGTGGCTACACTACAATCCGTTTGAGCAATAGATATATAGGTAGTACCGTGGGGACTGATGAGGATGGTCGAGTGGATTGTTCGTCGTGCGCAGGGCGACCGTGCGCGCGTGGGAACGTTGACGGGCATAGTGTGTATTCTCGCCAATGTTGCGCTTTGCGCTGCGAAGGGTGCAATTGGCGTGCTGTCGGGATCGGTTTCGATTGTGGCGGACGCTATGAACAACCTGTCTGATGCCAGCTCGAACATCGTGAGCGTGCTTGGCTTTAAGCTGGCGGGCAAGCCGGCCGACCCCGAGCATCCTTACGGACATGGCCGCTACGAGTATCTCTCGGGTCTGGTCGTGGCGGCGCTCGTGCTGCTGATTGGCGTTGAGCTGGTGAAGTCGTCGGTGGAGCGAATTGTCAACCCCGAGCCTGTCGAGTTCTCGCTTGCCCTGGTGGCGGTTCTAGTGCTTTCGATGGTCGTAAAGCTCTGGATGGCGGCCCTCAACCAAAAGCTCGGCGATCGTATTGAGTCCGAGACGCTGCATGCGACCGCTCAGGACTCAAAGAACGATGTCCTAGCTACGGGTGCTGTGCTGGCGTGCGCGATTGTTTCCCAGGTGGTGCATGTCAATCTTGACGCTTGGGTTGGACTTGCCGTTGGCGCCTATATTGGCTGGAGCGGTTTTGAACTCATCCAAGATACGGTGAGCCCGCTTTTGGGCCAGGCGCCCGATCCTAAGCTGGTCAAGCACATTCGAGACAAGATCATGAGCTACCCCGGCGTTTTGGGCGTTCACGATTTGATGGTTCACGACTACGGCCCGGGCAGGAAGTTTGCAAGCGCTCACGCCGAGATGGCAGCCGAGACCAGCCCGCTGGATAGCCACGACACGCTTGACAACATTGAAAAGGCATTTAGGGACGAAGATGGCATGATCGTCACGCTCCATTACGATCCCATCGTGACCGACGATCCAGAGGTGGCGAGCATGCGACTGCACATCAACGCAATGGCTCAACAGATCGATGGCCGCCTTTCGATTCACGATTTGCGTTGCGTGCCGGGCCCTACGCACACCAATGTGATTTTTGACTGTGTTCGACCCTCGGATTTGGCGATGAGCGCCGAGGACCTAAAGCGCGCGTTGGCGAAACGTGTCGAATCCGAATATCCCAAGTCGATTGCCAAGATCACGATCGACGAAGACTACGTAGGCCATACCCACGAGTAGGGCTGTGCCGTTACAGCAAGTTATACAGAAGGGGAGAGCATGAAACGTCTATATCTACTCCGCCACGGTCAGACAGAATTCAACGTAAAAAAGCTCGTCCAGGGTCGCTGCGATTCACCGCTGACCGTTTTGGGCCGCCAGCAGGCACGGGCGGCAGCTGCATGGCTCAAAGCCCACGGCGTCGTCCCCGACAAGGTGGTCTCTTCGCCCTTAGGCCGCGCCATGGACACGGCAAGTCTCGTCGCAACCGAACTCCTCGGCCTGGACGCAGCAGTCGAGCCCTGCGAGGGCATCATCGAGCGCAGCTACGGTACCTTCGAAGAAGGCCCCCACGATGCCCTGCCCACCGACGTCTGGGATCCAGGCGAGGACTTAATCCCATTCGGAGGAGAAGGAAGCCACGCACTGCAAGAGCGCATGGTGGCCACCCTCACCAATCTCATGAGCGCTAAGGACACCGAAACCCTCCTAGCAGTAAGCCACGGCAGCGCCAGCCGCCAATTCATCAAGGCTGCAGCCCCAGAGAGCTTCGAGCTCCCAACAAAGCTTCCTAACTGCGCCATCATGATTTTCGATTTCGAAGAGTCAGCGCCACAAGCAGAAGGCGAGCCAATGCAATGCAAGTTCACCTTGCAGCAAATCATCGATCCCCAGCAAAGATATTAGCCTGAGCGAGCAAGGTTTAGCAGACATCAACGTGTCGTCTCCCGAGCTTTGGCTTGACACGCTGAACATCTACAAGGATAACCTTGAGGCCGTCGAGGCGTTCCTGGCCGACGCCCGCGCCATGGGCGACGGTCGCCTCAATGTGGTGCTCACCGGTGCCGGCACCTCCGATTACGTGGGTGAGGTTGTCGTCCTCAACCCCGACCTATCCCTCGTCGAGACCTATCTCGGTGGCGAGAGCGTCTACACTGAGAAGTAGCTGCTGACCTATTTGCGATTTGATGCGAATAATGAGACCCCGATTCGGCTTTATCGAATCGGGGTCTTTGCTGTGGTGTCCAGCTAAATCAAAACAGGCCTATTCTGCGACGATGATGCGAGTTGATTCGAGAACCATGGAACGCTGTTTGTCGTTGACATTTGCATCGGTGATGAGTGCGTCCATTTGATCGAGATTGAAGAAGCCGAAGAAGTCCATCTGTCCGATCTTGCTTGAATCGCAGACAAGGTAACGCTTGGCGGCGCGATCGCAAGCGAGCGCCTGTAAGCGTCCTTCCTCAAGGTTAGAACAGGAGATGGATTGGGCGAGTACGCCGTTGGTGCCGATAAAGCAAGTGTCGATACCGAGCGGGGCGAGAGCATCTTCGGCGATGGGCCCGACGAAAGAACCCGATCGTTTGCGATACTGTCCTCCCAGGGCCCAGATCTCCACATCGTTACGCGTCTGGAGCATGTTCAGCACGATGATGCTGTTTGTGATGACGCGCAGCCGCATGCGCGGCAGCGCACGGGCGATGAGAGCGCAAGTCGAACCGGGTCCGAGGAAGATGGTGTCGCGCTCTCTGATGAGGTTGACAGCGGTGCGTGCGATATGCTCTTTTTCAGGGGAGCGGATTGAGAGCTTTTCAAAAAATGGGACCTCTTCGGCAATGGGGGAGCCGCTTGAAAGTCGGATGCCACCGTACTCGCGGATGACGCCAGCGCGTCGCGAGAGCTCATCGAAGTCTCTTCGAGCGGTCATTTCAGATATACCAAAGATTGTTGCGGCTTGGGCAACAGTGACCATTCCGCGCTGAGCGCACAGCTCAAGTAATTGTTCGTGACGTTCGGGTTTAAGCATGGCTTGCCAATTGGATTATGCGGTAATGACGGAGGTATAGGCGCGGAGGGCCTCGATGGTCCGGGGGTCTGCGTCCTCGTTAATGAATGCCGCGGTCATATCCTCCAGTGTGGTGAAAAGGCAGAAGTCGCGCCTTCCGACTTTTTCAGCATCTACAACAAGATAACGCTCCTGAGCTCGAGAAAGAGCGTCTGAGAGGACCATGGCTGCATCGGGACGAGAGCCAAAGACCTCGTTTCCAAAAATACCGGTTGCCGAGACGTAGGCCTTGGGAGCGGATAGACCGTAGGGGCCGCGGCCGTTGTATGGCATGGTGAAAACTCGCGTGTCGTGACGCATCATGCCACCAACAAAGAATAGATCTATATGTGGATTGTCGGCTAGCAGGTTCAGCACGGGAAGACTGTTGGTGACGACGCGTATGTCCTCCTGGGGCAAATACGAACACATGAGCTCGAGAGTGGAGCCTCCACCGAGAAAGATCGTATCGCCGGCTGAGACGGTTTGGGCGGCGGCTATAGCAGCGGCACGTTTCTGATCAACTTGAAAACGACGTTTCTCCTCATGCGGGGTCAAACGTGAAAGGGCTGTTCCGTGGGCGGAGTGTGGAAGCTGAGCCCCTCCGTGTACGCGCACAAGAAGGCCCTTGTCGGCAAGCTCGGCCAGGTCACGCCTGATGGTCATATCCGAAACAGATAGGGTATTAGATATCTCGTTTACCGATACCGAATGATGTTGATCGAGCAAGTCGAGAATGGCCTGCTGGCGTTCGGATTTCATGAGTGCCGACTCCCTCATCGAGCGTTTGTTCTTATTTCAATGTAAACGAACAACATAAATAAACGCAAACCGTTCACGAAGGCACATTACCTTTCACCGGTCAAAACATAACGCTCACGGAAAAAACCATCAAATAGGAGGTAAATAGAGCTCATTCCAAAAATCATCTCTTGACCAATAAACAAATATAGACGAACATAAACGAACAGAACGAACAGAACGAACAGAACGAACAGAACGAACAGAACGAAGAGAATTAATAAGTATGAAAGGACAGAAGATGCGTATCGGTGTCATCCTTGCAAGTCACGGAGAGTTCGCTCAGGCCGCCCTCGGCGCCGTCGAGATGATTGCGGGCAAGCAGCCTGATGTCATCGCTCTTGGTCTCACCGCCGAGAAGAGCCTGGAGTCTTTCGAGTCCGAGATGCGCGAGGCTTACGAGACCCTCAGCGCCGAGTGCGAACTCGTCGTCACCCTATGCGACATCTACGGCGGCACCCCATTCAACGTGACTACCCGCTGCCTGCTCAACGGCATGAACATGGTTGCCTACACTGGCCTGTCCATGCCCGTTGCGGTCGAGCTCCTGCTCACCCGCGATGGCCTCGATTCCGCCGACGCGGTCCGTGCCCAGCTCACTGCCGCTCACGCCGGGGCCCAGCAGGAGATCAAGGCTCCCGCTCCGGCCGTGGAGGCAGACGAGGACGATTTGGACCTCTAGGCTCGTTAGCCCGTCGATTCGAGTGGCGCTCACCCGTATCCCCCGAGTGGGCGCCTCGATCGAGCAGAGCATTCGTAAACGGTACTGAAGGAACGTGCAAACGAAAAGGAGAACATCATGGCACTCAAACTCGTCGACATCGATGACCGCCTGATCCACGGTCAGGTCGCCACCACTTGGATTCCCGACTTCGGCATCGAATCGGCAATCATTGTCTCGGATAAGGTCGCCAACGACCCCGTCCAGAAGTCCGTCGCCGGCCTCGCGGCCCCCGACATCAAGGTCTCCGTCTTCGGTGTCGAGAAGTTCATTGAGGTCCTCAAGAAGACCGAGCTCAAGAAGGCCACGATGGTGCTCTTCACCAACCCCATCGACGCCCTCAAGCTGCACGAGAACGGCTTGCCGTTCGACTACCTGAACGTCTCCGGCATGCGCTTCAACGAGCAGCGTCATCGCCTGCACAAGAACATGTCCGTCACCGCCGAGGAAAAGGCCGCCTTCGAGGAGCTCATTGGCCTCGGCGTCGACTGCTGGATGCAGACCACCACGCGCGATTCCAAGGAGCCCGTGTCCGAGCTCCTCAAGAACTACTAAGTAAGTAACCATCTCCGGGCATGTGAACCCGGGGCGTGCCCATCGGAGGGAACGATGGGCGAATAGGGAAGGAGAGGCTTATGCTTCAGGCACTTCTGCTCGCCATCTGGGCGGGTCTGTGCACTTGGGACCAGTTCGGTCCCCACCTGGGCTTCCGCAAGCCCCTGCTGGCATCCGTCGGCGTCGGCATCATCCTCGGTGACATGACGACCGCCATCATGATCGGCGCGACCATGGAGCTCATGTGGCTCGGCGTCAACAACATCGGCGCTTATGTTCCGCCGGATGTCATCTCCGGCACCATCGTCGGTGCCGCCCTGGGCATCATGGGTTCCACCGACACCGCCAGCGCCATCGCCCTGGCAGTCGCCATCGGCATCCCCACCGCCACCTTGGTTCAGCAGCTGAACATCTTGGTCATGACCACTAACGTCTCGCTTGTCCACGGTGCCGACAAGGCCATCGAGTCCGGTAAGTTCAACGCCGTCAACAAGTTCTTCTGGACCGGCGCCCTGTGCTTCTTCCTGACCCGCGCCGTTCCCGTCTTCATCGCCACGGGCATCGGCTCCTTCGTGATCGAGGACATCATGGCCTTCCTGCAGAACCAGGTTCCGTGGGTCCTCACCGGCTTCTCCACCGCCGGTGGCATGATGCCCGCCGTCGGTCTGGCCATGCTCCTCACCATGATGATGAAGAAGAACATGTGGATCTTCCTGCTGCTCGGCTTTATCATGGCCGCCTTCCTCAACGTCCCGACCGTGGGCATCGCGCTCGCCGCTTGCGCCGCCGCCGGCGTGTGGGACGTCATTACCGAGGGCCAGAAGAATCAACCCGCCCCTGCCGCCGCCTCTGCCGCCGGCTCCGATGATGACGAGGAGTACGATCTCTAATGGGTAAGATCTCCAACTCCACCCTGAACAAGGTCCTGCTGCGCACCCAGGGTTGCCAATTCGCGCACAACTACGAGCGCATGCAGTCGCTGTCCCTGACCTACTGCTTTGCCCCTGTCCTCGAGGAGCTCTACAAGGACGCCCCCAAGGAGGAGCGCGTTAACGCCATGAAGCGCCACCTCGAGTACTTCAACACCCACCCGCTCGCGATCCCCTTCATCCTTGGCATCACCGCCGCCCTGGAGGAGACCACGGATGAGGATCAGAAGGACACCGTCGTCGGCATCAAGACCTCCCTCATGGGTCCCTTCGCCGGCCTTGGTGACTCCCTGCTGAACCTCACCTGGTTCCCGATCGCCGGCTCCATCGGCGCATCTATGTGCGTCGACAACGGCTCCATTGTGGGTCCGCTCGTGATGTTCTTGCTCATCAACCTGCTGTACTGGCCGCTGAAGTACTTCGGCCTGCACAAGGGTTACGAGATGGGCATGGAGCTCGTCGAGAAGGCGGGCGTCCAGGTCTTCGACCGTCTGGGCAACCTCGCCAACGTGCTGGGCGTCATGGTCACCGGCGGCCTGATCGCCACGACCGTTAAGCTCAAGCTTGCCGTGCAGTTCGCCTTCGGTGAGGGTGACCCGCTGGTGCTCCAGGACCAGCTCGATAAGGTGTTGCCCTTCCTGCTGCCTGTCGTTCTGACTTTCATCTGCTATCGCCTGCTCAAGAAGGGCCAGGGCAAGAACTCCGCCCAGATCATCATCGGTCTGATTGTGTTCTCCCTTGTGTTCGCCGCTATCGGTTTCTACTTCCCGGCGTTCAAGATCTTCGCCTAATCGCGAGCTTATCAAAAGGCAAATCGTTTGATGCCCGCGCCCCGCATGCCGGGCGCGGGCCTCGTTGTCTCATGTGCTCTCCATCGTGCGCGATCGGGGTGCGCTCCATTATGCCCATGTGCCTTTGGCGTATCGCCATCTGGCAAATCCAACTATCGAAAGGATGCCAATGAGAACCGTCCTCGTGCTCATGGATACTCTGCGTCGCGACGTCCTGTCGTGCTACAACCCCGCAACCGACGTCCAGACCCCCAATCTCGATGCCTTTGCCGAGCGTTCCTGCGTGTTCGACAACCACTGGATCGGCTCGGCTCCCTGCATGCCTGCCCGCCGCGACATCCTCACCGGTCGCTACAACTTCCTCGAGCGCCCCTGGGGCCCCATCGAGCCCTTCGATGTGACGCTGCCGGCCTGCCTGCGCGCGAACGGCAACTTCTGCCACATCACCACCGACCACTGCCACTACCTACGCACCGGTGGCGAGGGCTACCTCCAGGAGTTCAACACCTGGGATTACTACCGCGGCCAGGAGGGCGACCCGTGGGTCAGCCGCATCGATGAGCCGAATAACATGCCCGAGACCTTCTACGGGCGCGTGCGCGAGCAGTACCAGAAGAACCGTCAGCTCTGGCCCAACGAAGAGGACATGCCGAGCCCCAAGACCTTCCAGTCCGCCTGCGACTGGATCGACGGCAATGCTGGGGCCGACGACTTCTTCCTTATGGTTGAGGCCTTCGACCCGCACGAGCCCTTCGATGTGCCCGACAAGTACATGGAGATGTACGGCGGCACTGGCGAGCTCGACCGCGACTACTTCGAGATTCCTGAGTACAAGCGCGTCTCCGCCACCGACGTCAACAAGGGCGCGGAGGACTACCTGCAGCGCCGCTACAAGGCCCTCGTCACCATGACCGACCGCTGGTTTGGTAGGCTCATCGACAAGCTCGAGGAGCGCGGGATGCTGGACGATACCATGGTCATGGTCACCACCGACCACGGCTATTTCCTGGGCGAGCGCGACTACATGGGCAAAAACTACATGCACCTGTATAACGAGCTCGCGCATCTGCCGTTCATTGTGCACTTCCCGGGTAACGCCCGCGCCGGCGAGCATGCCCGCCAGCTCACTCAGGCAATCGACATCATGCCCACGGTGCTTGAGGCCCACGGCTGCGAGATTCCCGCAGATGTGTGCGGCACCTCCCTCGTGCCGCTCATGACGGATGCTGACGCGCCCACGCGTGGCTACGCCCTGTACGGCGTGCACGCCATGACCGTCAACGTCACCGACGGCCGCTACACCTACTTCCGCGCGCCGGTCGCCGGCAACCAGCCGTGCTTCGAGTACACCGCACTGCCGCACACCATCCGCAAAAAGATGGGTTCGGACTGCCCGGAGGAGATTGAGTGTGGCCGCTACTTCAAACGCACCAAGTACCCGCTGTTCAAGATCCCCTGTAAGAAGCCGGCCCAGATCGAGGGAGCCACGCCGCTCGCCGAGGTCGAGCAGACGATGCTGTTCGACCTTGAGAGTGACTACGGCCAGGTTAATAATCTCGCCGGCAAGGACGACCACGCCGAACAGCGCATGATTGACCTGCTGCTGCGCGGCCTGGAGGAGCATGAGTCCCCGGCCGAGCAAAAGGAGCGCCTGGGCTTGGCCTAAGATTCATGCGGTGATTGTGCGGGCCGGATGCGCCGCCTCGGGTAAGGAGGTGGTTTCCGGCCCGATGAGTGAGGGCTAGCCTGTGCGAAGGGGGGTATGTGCCATGTGCGCGAAGCATATTGGCTTTTTGATAAAACCGGCATCGAGTGCTTGCAACATGCGGTGCAGGTACTGCTTTTACTGCGATGTCGCTGCTCATCGCGAGGAGCGGAGCGCCCGCGTCATGGGCGAAGACGTGGCAAGTGCCATCATCGACCGTGCACTCGCCGTGGCGAGTGATGCGCACATTTCTTTCGCCTTCCAGGGCGGCGAGCCCACCCTGGCCGGCCTTGACTTCTTCCATTCGTTCGTCGCGCGGGTGGAGGAGCGCCGTGAGAACCAGCGGGTGAGCTGGGCGTTGCAGACCAACGGCTACCTGATCGAAGAGGAATGGACCGAGTTCTTCCGCGAGCACGGGTTCCTCATCGGAGTCTCGGTTGACGCTTATCGCGACCTGCACGATTCGATGCGTCCCGATGCGCACGGTGCCGCTACGTACGCGCGCGTCATGAGCGGCGTTCGCCTGCTGCGCGAGCGCGGCGTGGACGTCAACATACTCTCGGTCCTCACCTCGCAGATGGCGGCGCATCCACAGCGCGTCTTCTCCTTCATCAAGCAGGAGAAGATCACCCATATCCAGTTCATCCCGTGCCTGCCGGGCCTCGACGATGAGCGGGACACGTTCTCGCTCGACCCGCGTGCCTTCTCCTCGTTCTACCGCCGCTTGTTCGACTTGTGGTGGCGCGAGCTCGGTGCTGGGCGCTATGTGAGCATCTGGCTGTTCGAGAACGTCATGCAGATGGCGCTCGGGCAGTTTCCGTCGCAGTGCGGTATGCTCGGCCGCTGCGCTCCGCAGTTCGTGGTGGAAAGCGACGGTTCGGTGTATCCGTGCGACTTCTATGCGCTGGATGAGTACCGCGTGGGCGATATTCGCGTCGATTCCCTTGAGGCAATGGCGACCTGTGAGACCATGCGCATGTTTTTGAACGAGCCGCGTCGCGATTGCGCGCGGTGCGCCGATTGCCCCTTTGAGGGCATTTGCCATCGCAACTGCAAGCGCCTGAACATCGCCTATTACGATGCGGGCTACTGCGGGCTGCGTGAGTTTTTGGAGTACGCCTATCCCGGCCTGCAGCGCGTGGCTCGCATGTTCACGCGGCGCTGATCCTGCCCGGGTTCTGCCTCGTCGTAGTTGTGTGGGGCTCTGCGCCCCTCCCGCCTTGACCACTCAATCTTCATCCCGTTCCCGTGAGTTTGGAGTTCCCTATGCCCCAGCAACCCAACGTTCTCCTTATCATGTGCGACCAGATGCGCGGCGACTGCCTGGGTATCGACGGCCATCCGGACGTGCAGACGCCCTACTTGGACACGCTCGCCGCCGACGGCATGCTGTTCGAGAACGCCTACTCCGCCTGCCCGAGTTGCATCCCGGCGCGCGCCGCCCTCTTTTGCGGCAAGACGCCCGCGGGCACGGGCCGCGTGGGTTACCAGGACGGTATCGCGTGGGAGTACGACCATATGCTCGCGCAGGAGATGCGCGACGGCGGCTACCAGACCGCCGTGGTAGGCAAGATGCACGTGCATCCGCCGCGTTTGGGCTGCGGCTTCGAGCACATGCGCCTGCATGACGGCTACATCGGCCACTACCGCAAGGCGAACCTGCCGTACTGGATGCACCAGAACGTCTCCGACGACTACATGCGCTTCCTCAAAAATGAACTGGGCGAATTCGCCGACGTGAACGGTTCGGGCGTTGAGAACAACTCCTGGATCACCCATCCCTGGGCCTACGAGGAGCGCCTGCACCCCACCAACTGGGTGGTGGACGAGTCCATCCGCTTTTTGGAGACCCGCGATCGCACGCGCCCGTTCTTCCTCATGACGAGCTTCGTGCGGCCCCACCCGCCCTTCGACGCGCCGCAGACCTACTTCGATCTGTACCGCGACATGGAGCTGCGCGCGCCTGCCGCTGGCGATTGGGATGACGCCGATGCCACCGAGCGCGATGGCATGATCTTGGACAGCGTGCACGGCTGCCGCGACGCCGAGCTGCGCCGCGAGGCCATGGCGGGCTATTATGCCTGCATCACACATATGGACCACCAGATCGGCCGGCTCATCACGGCGCTCGAGAACGACGAGACCTACCACGACACCGTGATCGTGTTCTGCTCCGACCACGGCGAGATGCTCTTTGACCACAGTCTCTTTCGCAAGGTGTTGCCCTACGAGGGCTCCGCGCGCATCCCCTTCATCGTGCACGTGGGCAAAAACGTCGATGTGCCGGGCGGCGAGCGCGTTCGCGGCGTGAGCGAGAGCACGGTGGAACTCATGGACCTTATGCCCACCATCCTCGAGGCGTGCGACCTGCCCGTGCCCGAGGGCGTGGAGGGCGCCTCGCTCATGGGCGAGCTTACCGGCGCCGCGCCGCTGAACCGTGCATACCTGCACGGCGAGCACAGCGGCAGCCGCGAGCAGTCCAACCAGTGGATCGTGACCCCGCATGACAAGTACATCTGGTTCACACGGACCGGGGTGGAGCAGTATTTCGACCTGGACGCCGATCCGCGTGAGGAGCACGACCTCATCGACGCTCCGGAGCGCGCCGCGCGCATCGCCGTGCTCCGTGCCTGCCTGATTGAGGAGCTCGCTGGTCGCGAAGAGGGATATGTTCGTGACGGCGAGTTGGTGGCGGGACGTGCGCCCGCCGTTATGCTTGAGCGCCCCCGGCCCTCGCGCCTCCAACGTTAAGAGAAAGGCCTATCCATGGATATGAAGACGATCGGCATTGTGGTCGTAGTGGTTGCGGTCGGGTTCACCATTTACATGGAGGTCCAAAAGCGCACAACCTTCGCCAAGCTCGAGGCGTACCTGCGCGAGGGCGACCTCAACAACTACCTCAAGGTCCTGAACCGCCCGCTCACTAGCGTGCTGTACCCCAAGTACAACGTGCTTTTCATGCGCTTGAACGCAGCTCTTGCCATGGATGACGTCGAGGCATCCGAGCGCATCATCCGCGAGATGGGTTCGCTCAAGATGAGCGAGGAGCAGGCACTCGCGCTGGCGGCAAAGGCGTTCTCCTTCTACGTGGAGATCGGGGATGAGCCCCACGCACGCGAGGTGCTCTCCTACCTCGAGGAGCACGGTGATCGCGAGGCTGCGCGTGCCGACCGTCGCACCTATGACGTCTTCCTCAAGGGCTCGTATGCCTATATCGACGAGATGGAGCGCGCGTTGTCGGAGGCGGCTGGCATGGAAGAGGCCCTGCTCTGCCAGATGCTCTCGGTTCAGTACGAGAACAAGGGTGACGAGGGGCGCGCCGCGTCCTATTGCGAGCGCGCTGAGCGGACGCTCGCAGCAGCCATGCCTGACAAGTAGGGAAGAGTCTAGGCGCTTCATATGCTAGCAATCGTATTCGCCATTGCGTTTTTCGCCTCTACCATCAGTGCCATCTGCGGTGTCGGCGGGGCATCATCATTAAGCCCGTGATGGACGCCGTGGGTGTCGCCGACGTGGCGACCATCAACTTCCTGTCCGGATGCACCGCGAGGACAACATCGGGCACTTCGCCATGAGCGTTTCCACCGCGCTGCTGCTCGACGTCGTCTACGCGTGCATCTTCAACCAGGATTACTTCGCTAACTACTAGCGGCGTGTCGAGACGGTGCGCGGGCCATTGATGGACTCGGCAGGCAGATTGGCGGGGACGCCTAGCCCTTGGCGCAACGGTGCTCCGCATGAGCGGCGTAAATAGGGACATATCGCGCAGCAGCGTTCGAGATATGTAAAAGTCCACAACCATACGCTGCGGTTTTGAATGATACGAACGCTTGCAATTCGTTGCATAGGGTGTTGCTCGATCGATAGGAGCTTGTTCGGATGGGTCCTCAATACATCTTGGTCTTCGCGGTATGCTTCCTGGCGTCGCTTCTGGGGCCGCTCTGTGGCATCGGCGGCGGCGTGATCATCAAGCCCGTGGTCGACGCGATGAACGTCATGAGCGTGAGCACGGTGAGCTTCCTCTCGAGCATGTCGGTGCTCATCATGTCGCTCTCCACGCTCGCGCAGAACGCGGCGAGCGGGCAGTCTGATATCGACGCGCGGGCGATGTCGCCCATCGCCGTCAGCTCCGCGGTGGGCGGCGTGATCGGCAAGATGTTGTTCAACCGGCTGGGGTCCGTGTTCCCCGACGCCGAGCTCGTCGGCGCGGTCCAGGCCGCCGTGCTCATCGTGCTCGCCGTCCTCGTGCTGGCCTACACGCTCAACAAGGCGCGCATCAAGGGCCTCAAGCTCGAGAATGCGTGGGCGCAGGCGCTCATAGGGTTCTGCGCCGGGGCGTGCTGGTCCTTCCTCGGCATCGGCGGCGGCCCCTTCAACCTGGCCATCCTCGTCTTCTTCTTCGCCATGGAGAGCAAGCCCGCCGCGCAGGCGTCGCTGTTCATCATCGCGTTCTCGCAGACGGCGAGCCTCATCTACACGCTGGCCACGGGCAGCGTGCCCGCGTTCCTCCCCGTGGTCCTGCTGGGCATGGCGGCGATGGCGGTGCTTGGGTCGGTCGTGGGGCGCCGCCTGCTGCGCCGGATGGACTCGGCGGCGGTCGATAAGCTCTACGTGTTCGCCCTCGTGCTCATCATCGTGATCTGCACGTACAATTTCATCCGGTTCTCGGTGCTCTAGTTCTTCGCCCCGAAACGGGATGCCGCGATAATGGAGCTGGAGCGCGGGCCTTCCTCTTCTGCCTTGAGGAGGTCGCCGTGTCCCGCTCGTCTCATGAGCGCCGATGGTGTTGAAGTCCTCTTGGCAATAAGTCGCGGCAGCGTCAGCCGCCAATTCAAAAAAGCCACAGGCGGAAGGCAAACCGCTTCAAAGCAAATTCACCCTCCAACAAATAGTGGATCCCCAACAAAGTCTTTAGCCTGAGCGAGCAGAGTTAAGCAGGCGTCAACGTGTCGTCTCCCAAGCCCGGCAGAGCAGCAACCTTAATATATTTCGCCGCCGCTCTGCCGGCCCCAGGCGACTCCGCGCACTTTACCTGCGTAAACAATGTGAGTGAAATATGAATCTCGATGGATACGCCCGCAGCCGTGTATACTAAACAGCTGTGTGAAACCAGGGGAGTATTCTGGCTGGACAAAATGCCTGCTTAATAGGGTTGTCAGGTAGTCCGGACGCAATACAAGGCTGGGGAGCACGTCGTGTAAGTAGTGGTCCTCTAGGGGCGTACGCTCGGTGGTGTACGCATTGTCCCAAGACCACGCGAGAGTTGGGATCATATCTTGATCAGCATGATTCTCGGCCGCAAGATTGGCATGACCCAGGTTTGGGACGAGGACGATAACGTCGTTCCCGTCACGGTCATCCAGGCTGGCCCCTGCGCTGTCTCGCAGGTTAAAACTCAGGCAACCGACGGCTATGACGCCGTCCAGATCGGTTTCGGCGACATCAAGGCCAAGAACGTGAACAAGCCCATGGCTGGTCACTTCGCCAAGGCTGGCGTCGAGCCTGTCCGCTTCCTTCGTGAGGTCCGCGTCGAGAACGGCGAGGAGCACAAGGTCGGCGAGGTCGTCACCGTCGCTGATTTCGCTGATGTCGAGAAGGTCGACGTCATCGGTACCTCCAAGGGTAAGGGCTTCCAGGGTCGCATCAAGCGCTGGGGTCAGCGCCGCGGTCCTATGACGCATGGTTCTCACTTCCAGCGTCACCCCGGTTCTATCGGTCAGTGCGCCTATCCTGCGCGCGTCCTCAAGGGCGTCAAGATGGCCGGTCACATGGGTAACGAGCGCGTTACCGTCAAGAACCTTTCCGTTGTCCGCATCGATGCCGAGCAGAACCTCATCTTGGTCAAGGGCGCTGTCCCGGGTGCCAAGAATGGTCTCGTCGCCATCCGTATGGCCTAAGGGCCCAGCCCATTTAGCCCAGCGTCATACCAAGGAGAACACTTAAATGGCAAAGTTTGAAGTAAAGAACAGCGAGGGCAAGAAGGTCGCCGAGGCCGAGCTCGCCGCTGAGGTGTACGGCATCGAGCCGAACATCCACGTTATGCACCACATCGTCAAGTGCCAGATGGCCTCTTGGCGTCAGGGCACCCAGTCTGCTAAGGGCCGCTCTGAGGTTTCCGGTGGCGGCAAGAAGCCTTGGCGTCAGAAGGGCACTGGCCGTGCCCGCCAGGGTTCCATCCGTGCTGCCCAGTGGCGTCACGGTGGCGTTGTCTTCGCCCCCAAGCCCCGTTCCTACGCTAAGCGTATGAACAACAAGGAGGTCAAGCTGGCTATGCGCTCCGCGCTGTCCGCCAAGCTGGCCGATGGCGAGCTCGTGCTCGTCGACGACTACGGCTTCGAGAAGCCTTCCACCAAGGCTGCCGTCGCCATGCTCAAGGCTCTCGGCCTTGAGGGCAAGCGTCTGACCATCATCGTTCGCGATGAGGACGTCAACGCCTACCTGTCGTTCCGCAACATTCCCAAGACGTTCATCATCACCGCTGACGAGGCCAACACCTACGATCTCGTCAACAACAACGCTGTGCTGATGCCCGCCGACATCGCCGCTCACTTCGGGGAGGTGCTTGCATAAATGACCGCCCACGAGATCATCATCCGTCCGATCGTGTCCGAGCGTTCCTTCTCCGGCATGGAGCTGAACAAGTACACGTTCGAGGTCGCCAAGGATGCTAACAAGTATCAGATCAAGGACGCTGTCGAGGAGATCTTCGGCGTCAAGGTCGTTCGCGTGAACACCCTGACGGTCAAGCCCAAGACCAAGCGCGTGCGCTATGTCGCCGGCAAGACCCGTTCTTGGAAGAAGGCCATCGTCACGCTGGCCGAGGGCGACACCATCGAGGTCTTTGGCAACCAGGCCTAAGACTCGCTGCTGTTGAGTGAGCTCATGCCTCCCAAATAGGGGAGGCGAGAGCTCAAGGTTTTGGGCGTATTAAATGGACACGCCCGGAACCGTGTATACGTCCGGTGTCATCGCACCCGAGGCAGAACCTCGAATCCCTGTCTGCGATGGCTAACGGATTCCTATTGAAAGGGATTGTAATGGCTGTAAAGCACCTTAAGCCGACCTCCGCTGGTAGGCGTTGGCAGACGATCTCCGATTTCTCCGAGATCACCTGCACCAAGCCCGAGAAGTCTCTTCTCGAGCCCCTGCCCAAGAAGGCCGGTCGTAACAACAACGGCCGCATCACCACCCGCCACCAGGGCGGCGGCGTGAAGCGTCGTTACCGCGTGATCGACTTCAAGCGCAACAAGGACGGCGTGCCCGCCAAGGTTGCCACGATCGAGTACGATCCGAACCGTTCCGCTCGCATCGCTCTGCTGCACTACGCTGACGGTGAGAAGCGCTACATCCTGGCCCCCAAGGGCCTCGAGGTCGGTCAGACCATCATGTCCGGTTCTGACGCCGACATCAAGCCGGGCAACGCTCTGCCCCTCGCCGACATCCCCGTCGGTACGCTCATCCACGCCGTCGAGTTCCAGCCGGGCAAGGGCGCCGCTATCGCCCGTTCCGCCGGTAACTCCTGCCAGCTGATGGGTAAGGAGGGCAAGTACGCTATCGTCCGTATGCCTTCCTCCGAGATGCGCCGCATCCTCGTTACCTGCCGCGCCACCGTCGGTGAGGTCGGCAACGCCGATCACGCCAACATCGTCATCGGCAAGGCCGGCCGCAAGCGTCACATGAACGTGCGCCCGACCGTCCGCGGTACCGTCATGAACCCTGTCGACCACCCGCACGGCGGTGGCGAGGGCAAGAACCACACCTCTGGTCGTCCCTCTGTTACCCCCTGGGGTAAGCCGACGAAGGGCCTTCGTACGCGCAAGAAGAAGAAGGTCTCGAACCAGCACATCATTCGTCGCCGTAAGAAGTAATTTCGGATACCGAGTTTTAGGAGAAAGCACTTATGAGCAGAAGTCTCAAAAAGGGCCCGTTCGTGGAGACTCGCCTTCTCTCGCGTATCACCGCGATGAACGAGGCTGGCAAGAAGGACGTCGTGAAGACCTGGTCCCGCGCGTCTACCATCTTCCCCGAGATGGTTGGTCATACCATCGCCGTCCACGACGGCCGCAAGCATGTGCCCGTGTATGTTACCGAGTCCATGGTTGGTCACAAGCTCGGCGAGTTCGCGCCGACTCGTACGTTCCGTGGCCACAAGGCCAAATAGGGGGTTAACCGTAAATGGCAACTAAGTCTATTGAAACTGAGGCCACCGAGGTTCGCGCCGTCGCTAAGTACGTGCGTGTTTCCCCCAGCAAGGCCCGCCTGGTGGTCGATCTGATCCGCCGCAAGCCTGTCGCTCAGGCCTTCGACATCCTCCACTTCTGCGACCGCGCCGTCGCCGTGGATGTCGAGAAGGTTCTCCGTTCCGCCGTTGCGAACGCCGAGAACAACAACGGTCTGCGTGCCGACAACCTGGTTGTCGCCGCTGCCTATGTTGACGAGGGTCCGACGCTTAAGCGCATCCGTCCCCGCGCCAAGGGTTCCGCTTCTCGCATTCTGAAGCGTACTTCCCACATCACCGTCGTCGTTGCTCCTCGAAAGGAGGCGTAAAGCTGTATGGGTCAGAAAGTCTACCCCACCGGCTTCCGTCTTGGCATCACCGAGAACTGGCGCTCCCGCTGGTTCGCAGAGAAGGATTACGCTAAGACCCTCGGTAACGATCTCGAGATCCGCAAGTACCTCGAGAAGCGTCTTTCCCGCGCAGCTGTCTCCCGCGTCGAGATCGAGCGCGCTGGCGACAAGGTGAAGGTCATCATCCTCACCGCTCGCCCCGGCGTTGTCATCGGTAAGAAGGGTGCCGAGATCGATACCCTCCGCACCGAGCTCGAGAAGGTCGCTGGCGTCTCCAAGGGCCAGCTCTCCGTCGACGTTGTCGAGATTAAGCGCCCCGAGCTCGACGCCAACCTCGTTGCTCAGTCTATCGCCGAGCAGCTCGAGGGCCGCGTTGCCTTCCGTCGCGCTATGCGCAAGGCTGTCCAGTCTGCCCGCAAGGCCGGCGCTAAGGGCATCCGTATCCAGTGCTCCGGTCGTCTCGGCGGTGCCGAGATGGGCCGTCGTGAGTGGTACCGCGAGGGTCGCGTGCCTCTGCATACCCTCCGTGCCAAGATCGACTACGGCACGGCTGTCGCCAGCACCACCATGGGCGCTTGCGGCGTGAAGGTCTGGATCTACCTGGGCGAGAAGCTCCCGGGCCAGCCTGTTCCCAACCCTGCACTCGAGGGCTCTTCCCGTCCTCGTCGTCGTAACTCCGAGAGGAGGGGTCAGTAGTGCTTGCCCCTAAGCGTATTCTTCACCGCAAGGTGCAGCGTGGCTCCATGAAGGGCCAGGCCAAGGGTAATACCGAGCTGCATTTCGGCGAGTTTGGTATCCAGGCTCTCGAGGCCCATTGGATCACCAACCGTCAGATCGAGGCCGCTCGTATTGCCATGACCCGCTACATGAAGCGTGGCGGTCGTGTCTACATCACGATCTTCCCCGATAAGCCCATCACCAAGAAGCCTGCCGAGACTCGCATGGGTTCTGGTAAGGGTAACCCCGAGGAGTGGGTGGCCGTCGTCAAGCCCGGCCGCATCATGTTCGAGGTCAAGGGCGTGCCCGAGGAGGTCGCTCGCGAGGCTCTGCGTCTTGCACAGCACAAGCTTCCCATCAAGACCAAGATTGTTGCTGCCAAGAACGCTGAGCAGCGCATCGAGAAGGAGATGGCTGAGGAGGCCGCTCTCGAGGCCAAGTGGGCTGCTGAGGACGCCGCCGCCGCCAAGGAGGAGAACTAATGAAGCCCGCAGAGATTCGTGAGCTCTCGGACGCTCAGCTCGTTGAGAAGCTGAAGGAAATGCGCGCCGAGCTCTTTAACCTTCGTTTCCAGATGGCCACCAGCCAGCTGGACAACACCGCTCGCGTCAACACCGTGAAGAAGGACATCGCTCGCGTCCTCACGGAGCAGCGCGCCCGCGAGATCGCAGCGGAGAAGTCCGCTGTCGCCGAGTAGGACCTAAGGAGAGAACATGACTGATTCGCGTAACTCGCGTAAGGTCCGTACGGGTGTCGTTACCTCCGTCTCCGGTGCCAAGACCATTGTTGTCACCATCACCGAGCGCAAGCGTCACCCCAAGTACGGCAAGATGATGACCAGCTCCAAGAAGCTGCACGCTCACGACGAGGAGTGCACGGCTGGCGTGGGCGACACCGTCCGCGTTATGGAGACCCGTCCTATGTCCAAGATGAAGCGTTGGCGCCTCATCGAGGTCGTCGAGCGCGCTAAATAAGCAGTCGCTCTTACGACTTGTACGTTTCCGAAGATGTGCGTATGCCTGGCTTGCATACCACGGGCCGTATAAAGGCTGCGCACCTCTCTTCGGTTCTTAGTTCGGAGGAACATCTACCATGATTCAGATGCAAACCATGCTGAACGTCGCCGACAACTCCGGCGCTCGCAAGATTCGCTGCATCAAGGTGCTTGGCGGTTCCAAGCGTCGTTATGCAGGCATCGGCGATGTGTTCATCGGTGCTGTCCAGGAGGCTACCCCTGGCGCCAACGTCAAGAAGAAGGACGTTGTCCGTTGCGTCGTCGTTCGCACCGTTAAGGAGATCCGCCGCAAGGATGGCTCCTACATTCGCTTTGATGAGAACGCCTGCGTTGTCATCAACAACGATGGTTCGCCCGTCGGCACCCGTATCTTCGGGCCCGTCGCTCGCGAGCTTCGTGACAAGAAGTACATGAAGATCGTCTCGCTCGCTCCCGAGACCCTGTAGTTAGGGGAGATATATGTATATCAAGAAGGGCGATAAGGTCCAGGTTCTCTCTGGTAAGGATCGCGGCAAGCAGGGCGTTGTCCTGCGTGCTCTCCCCGCCGAGAACAAGGTCGTTGTCGAGGGCGTTTCGGTCGTCAAGAAGGCCGTCAAGCCCAACGCTGCCAACCAGCAGGGCGGCATCGTTTCGCAGGAGGCTCCCATCGACGCCTCCAACGTCAATCTCGTCTGCCCCGAGTGCGGTAAGGTTACCCGCGTCGGTCACGAGAAGGACGGCAAGAACAAGCTGCGCGTCTGCAAGAAGTGCGGCCACAAGTTCTAAGCTGCCCGCAACATCAAGTTGCTAGCAAAGGCCCGGATGCCACGGCACCCGGGCCTTTTTCTATCCCCACTCGATGGCTTCGGTTCTGCCGTCCTGTCATTCCGGTTGCATCCAGTTTTCGGTGCCGTCTCGAATCGAGTGCCGCCAGGTGACACCCTGTCGCGTTTCGTCGGCTTCGGGGACAAAAGTCGGGACAACTCCAAAAACTATTTTCGAACTCAGGGCTTTGAGTTTTTGTTTTTGTCCCAAAGGGCGCGACGGGATGCCTTTGGAGGCTCGATAGCGCCGAAAACGCCCGTTTTGAAACTTAAATGCCTTTTCGCGTGCAAGCCGCCAGCTGCAATAGGAAGTGAATCAACGCAGGTGGCTTTCAAGCAGTTTGCAAAACTGCAGGTCGCAGGTCTTCATTGCCAGTAGGAGAAATGAGTAGTCTCAGGTGGCTTGCCCATGAGTTGACGAACGGGATTTGAGATTACGCTGACGTCCGGAAACGCTTCGAGCACGGCGTTACGTTTTTGGGGTTTGGGCGTAGCCCCTGCACCCGCGAGCGCGGGCCTTAAGCCCGCCGAGAGGGTGACGCGTCGAAAACGAAGGGGAAAGAGAGAAGGGGCCGTCCCTATCATTCAGGTTGCGACCGAAGAAGACAAGGAGACCCCCTGAGCCTGAATGATGCCCCACAGACCGCGTCCGACCGAGCTCAAGCCGAGCTTTTCCTGACGTCCGCCTTCGCGAAGATGATGGCTGGATTGGCTATGGATTGGCAACACTTATTTGGACGATTCCGGGAGGGACGGCCCCGCCTCCCTGAACTCGACCGGCGACATGTAGCCCAGCGTCGAGTGGATCCTGAAGTTGTTGTACCAGTGCACGTAATCCAAGAGCTTGGCTCGGAGCTCGCGCGTCCCTCCTCGATCCTTCGGAGTGGCCGACGATTTCCCCGTTGCAGAGGTCGACGAGCAGGCAGACGTAGTTCCACGACGCCCCGACGCGCACGCAGGCCAAGTCGCTGCATATATGGGTGTACGGCGCCCTGCCGCCGAAGCCGCGCGCGACGACGTTCGACACGTCGGCCTCGTTGATCGCCCCGGGGTGCACCTTGAACCTTTTCCTGCCGTATGCGCCGGCCAGGCCGTTCTCCCTCATGATGCGGCAGACGCGGCGCCGGCTGACGGTAACGCCCGACCTCCCGGGCGACGCCTTGATCTTGCGCGATCCGCTCCGGCCCTTGCTGGCGGCGTGCGCCGCCGCGGCCGCCGTCGCCCCCGACATTAAGGTCCTCAAGGGCCGCGTCGTCTCCGGCGACCAGTTTGTCTCGCCCGCGGAACAGAAGGAGCGAATCCTCGCGATCTTCGGCGACCTGTGCTGCGAGATGGAGGGCTGCACCATCGCGCAGGCCGCCTATCTCAACGGCGTGCCCCTCGTCGTCGTGCGCGCCATCAGCGACAAGCCCTGCGCCGAGGGCCGGGTCGTCGACTACAACACCTTCGAGAAGAAGGCCGCCTGCGACTGCGCCCGCATCGCCGCGCGCATGGTTAAGCTTTAGGCCCTGCGCGCCGGGGCCCTTCTTTATGTTGGGACCCCGGCGCGCCGGGGCCCTTTCCAAAGCGAAGTGTCGAGCCGAAGTGTTGAGCGTCGGCCCTGAATGTTCAATGGCCGTTGTTTTCTGCCCCTCAAGTGGTGGACTTTTCCTCGGAGCTGTTGATTCCCCCACGCGCCCCCTTCCGTTCTCTGTTCTCCCCTTATACTCCTTGTACGAGGAGGTAAGAAGTCATGGACAAGACCACACAGGACAGCTTGGCAAAGAAACCCGTCGACATGAGGGACAGGATTCTCGAGCATCTCGAGGCCCTCACCTCTGCCGTCTCGCTCGACGACCTTGCCCGTCTGTCCACCTCCGACATCGCCGAGACACTCATCATCTCCAGGAGCCTGGCGAGCCAGTACCTCAACGACCTTGTTCGCGCCGGTCTTGTGGTTAAGGTGGCGGGCAGGCCTGTCCGTTATTTTCATCGCCGCGCGTTCCAGAAGCGTTTTCAGGTAAAGCTCTCTGCAAGCGAGTACGCCTCGCTCGCCGACCTCATCCAGGCGACGGGAATCGCCGATCACCGCGACTTCGCGCGTGCCGTGGGCTTCGACATGAGCCTCAGCTCCGTTGTCGAGCAGTGCAAGGCTGCGGTTCAGTACCCTCCGTTTGGCCTGCCCATCCTCTTGAGCGGCGGCGTGGGTGTCGGTAAGTCTTTCCTTTCTCGCCTTGTGTACGAGTACGGCAAGAACCAGGGCTTGCTGTCCCGCGACTCCTCCTATGTGCGCATCGACTGCGCCGGGGTCCCGGACGCCGCCTCGTTCAACGGGCTTCTTGACGAGTCGATCGCGAATGCGCGCGGGGGTGTGGTCTTTGTCAACGGCATCGAGGCACTCTCTCCCTCTGCGATGGAGCACTGCCTTGCGACGGCCCTCGGGCTCGATGCCTCCCAGGATGCGCCGCGCGCTCGCCTCGTTCTTTCGACGACGCTATCCGCCGATGACCTGAAGGTTTCCTCGGCCTACAGCAAAATGCCCATCTGTGCCCGCGTCCCCTCACTCAAGGAGCGGACCCCCGAGGAGCGCGAGGATCTCATCTTGAGCTTCCTGCGCAGCGAGGGGTGCCGAATCGGTTCTGATATGAGGATCAGCCGCGGCGCATACCGTTGCCTCGTGAACGCGGACTTTTCCGATAACATCGCCGGCTTGCGCGCCTGCGTGACGAACTGCTGCGCCAAAGCGTTCCTCAATCGCGAGGGCGACTACGTCGTCGTTCGCCCGTATCTTCTTCCCAGCGGGCTCCTCTCCTCCGCGCAGATCGATCAACAGCCCGACGATGGCGTTCTGATCGACGCGTCTCTGGATGCCGCCGAGAGCACAGGGCCGGTCGAGCAGGCGCTCGATGCCCTGTGCTCCCTCGATGAGCGATTCTGCGCCGGGGAGCTCTCTGTCTCCGAGCTTGTCTCGCAAGCTGTCTCCGCTGTGCGCGGCGTTGAGGATCACTTGATCTTCGACCACGGCGTCGCCTCCTCGAGGTCGCGCGCCTTCGAGCGCGTCGTGGGCGCGGTCCTTGCCGACGCAGGCTCTTCTTATGGCATCGAGCTTTCGAGGAAGGTCGCTTTTCTACTGGCCCAGGAGATTTGCCTGCAGTTGTGGCCGGGTATCGGCCTGGCTAAGCGAAAGTCTGCCTGTGCGGAGCAAATCTCCCATCTCCTCGGTGCCGTGACCTCCGAATTGCCGTTTGCCTCGAGTGTCTCCGATCAGGTCGCCGCAGACGTGGAAGGGGCGCTGGGAATCTCGCTCGATCACTTCACGAAGACGCTTCTGACGCTGTGCGTCGCATCGGAGTCTCGCGATGCGAAGGCCCTTCGGACGCTCTGCGTCATCCTGTCCCACGGCTACTCAACGGCGACGAGCATCGCCGACGCGGCGAACCGTATGCTCGGCATGCATGTGTACGAGGCTGTCGACATGCCCTACGACCAGCAGCTGAAGGACATCGTCGGTCCGCTCCAGCGCCTCGTCGACCGCCATTCCTACTGCACCGGGGTCGTGTTCCTCGTCGACATGGGCTCCTTGGAGGAGGCCTATAAGGCCCTCGAGAACGTTACCGACTCCACTATCGGCGTGGTGAACAACGTCTCTACCGGTCTTGCGCTCGAGATCGGGGTCGGGCTGCTCGGCGGCAAGTCCATCGCCGAGGTTCTTGGCGATGCGACCGCCGCGTGCGTGACGCACTGCAAGGTGATCGAGCGCGTCAACCGTGAGGACGCCATCGTCTTCTGCTCCGAGTCCGGGGTCGACGCCGCGGAGAGGATACGCCAGCTCGTCTCGCAGAGCCTCCCGCGCACCATAGGCGCGCGCCTGCTCACGAGGCCCTTCAAGCAGCTCGTCGCGAACGGGTCGAACGACGCCGTTTTCTCCGAGCACCGCGTCTGCGCCGTCATCGGCACGGGAGACCCCGGGGTCGCCTCCGTCCCCTTCGTCGCCCTCGAGGACATCATGTCGACGGCGTCCGCCTCTAAGGTTGATGTCGTGTTCGGCAGGTGGCTTGACGCTTCCGAGCTCTCTTCTTTCCACGAGAAGCTGCTCTCGAACATGACGCTGCAGAACGTCATCCGCTCCATCACCATCCTCGACCCGGAGCGGCTATTCCATGAGATCGAGAGCGCCGTGCACGAGCTTCAGCGCAGGACAGGCGAGAAGATCGGCAGCAACGCCATCATTGGGCTCTACGTTCACCTCTGCTGTCTCGTCGAGCGCCTTGTTACCAGAAACCCCATTGAGACCTACGTTGGCCAGGACCGCTTCGAGGAGGAACGCGCCGATTTCATCGAGTCCTTCAGGCAGAGCTTCTCGAGCATCTCGACGCGCTATCGCGTAGAGGTTCCCGTAAGCGAGATCGCATATGTCTTCGACTACATAAGCGTGAGCGCCGCCCCGGCGCGAGAAGAGCGCCTCGGCTCCTCGGACCTCCTGCTCGACGAGTGACCTTCCCCGCGCCGCCGCAAGCTGACCGCGCGTCCTCAATAATCCGATAACCCCTTGCCCGGCGCGAATCCGGATAGCGCCGAGGCAGTACCGAACGTAAAACTTCATTTGATAGGAGCAAACATGAGTGTTGTTATGGCACGAATCGACAATCGCCTGCTTCACGGCATCATCGTGACGCAGTGGGCCCCGGTGTCGGGCGCGACCCGAGTCATGGTCATCGACGACAAGGTCGCCGGCGACGAGGTCCTGAAGTCCACCATGAGGATGGCGCGCCCCGCGGGCATGGCCGTTTCGATCATCTCCGAGCAGACCGCGCTCAAGAACTTCGCCGCGGGCAAGTACGACCGCGAGAAGGTCTTCGTCATCGCCAAGGAGCCCGAGACGATGCTTCGCCTGGTCGAGTCGGGCGTCGAGCTCCCGTCGCTGGTCGTCGGCGGCTCGCTCGTCAAGGAGGACGGCATCCAGCTCACCCAGCGCGCCTACGCCTCCGCCGAGAACGTCCAGAGCTACAAGGCGCTCATCGCCCGTGGCGTCAAGGTGACGGCCCAGTTCGTGCCCGCCGACAAGCCCGTCTCCGTCGCAGACCTCATCTAAGGGGGAAATATGGTCAACTTCACTATCTTGCAGGTCGTCCTTTTGACCCTGCTGGCCTTCATCAAGCACGTGGACTACTACGGCATCCCGATGATCTTCGTCAATTACGCCGTTTTCTGGGGCCTCATCACCGGAGTCGTCATGGGCGACTGGAAGACCGGCCTTGTCATCGGCGGCACCATTCAGCTCATGCAGCTCGGCGTCGCGGGCTTCGGCGGCTCCTCCATTCCCGACTACGGCACGATGGCCATCATCGCCACCGCCTACGGCGTGACCCTGGGCTCCGACACGGGCCTCGCCATCGGCCTGCCGGTCGGCATGCTCGGCATCCAGCTCGACGTCGTCGCCAAGATCCTCAACGGCTTTGTCGTCGAGAAGTCCCAGAAGTTCTGCAACGAGGGTAAGTTCAATCAGATGAACGCCATCCTGTGGGTCTGCCCCGCGCTCTTCGGCCTGTGCGCCGCCCTGCCCGTCTTTGTCTCCGTGACGCTCGGCCAGCCCGCCGTCAACTGGCTCCTCGAGGTCATGCCCCAGTGGTTCCTCTCCGGCCTCACCCTCGCCGGCAAGATGCTCCCGGCCGTCGGTATCGCCATGCTGCTCCGCTACATGCCAACCGCCAAGTACTTCCAGTACCTGCTCGCCGGCTTCTTCCTCTCGGCCTTCCTGAACGTGCCCATCATCGGCGCCGCCATCGTCGGCGTTGCCCTCGCGATTGCGTTCTACCAGCGTGCCGAGAGGGACACCGAGCTCGCCGCCCACGCTTCCGCAGACGCCTTCATCGGAGAGGATGAGTAACCATGGAAAACGAGAACATCACCGCCGTCGCCGAGGGCAAGCCCTCCGGCTACAAGGTCACCAAGAAGGACCTGCGCAACGCGAACTGGCGCTGGCTCATGAGCGTGTGCACCTTCAACTACCAGACCCAGCAGGGCGCCTCAGTCGCCTACGCCCTCTCGCCGGTCCTGAGGAAGATCTACACGAACGACGAGGACTATAAGCAAGCGCTCAACAACCACTTCCGCTACTACAACACCCAGCCTTGGCTCGCCGCCATCATCCTTGGCGCCTGCGTGGCCATGGAGGAGCGCGACGGCCTAGCGGCGGCGGACGCCGTCCAAGACCTGAAGATCGGCACCATGGGACCGCTCGCCGGCGTCGGCGACTCCCTGCTCATGACCATGATCCCGACCATCATGGGCTCCATCGCCGCTTACATGGCCATCGAGGGCAACCCCGTGGGAGCCGGCATCTGGTTCGCGCTCATCCTGGCCATCTTCTGGGTCCGCATGCACGCCCTCGAGTTCGGCTACAAGCAGGGCGTGAAGCTCGTCACCGACTTCAGCGAGAAGCTTCCCAACCTCACTGCCGCCGCCTCCGTGCTCGGCCTCACCGTGGTCGGCTGCCTCATCGCCTCGGTCATCGGCGTCACCTGCCCGATTAGCTTCAGCTTCGGCGACGTCGCGATGGAGATTCAGCCGCTGCTCGACAAGATCCTGCCTGCCATGATCCCCGCCGCCATCACGGGAAGCGCGTATTACCTTCTTACCAAGAAGAACGCGAGCATGACGGCCCTCATCCTCGTGGTGATCGTCCTCGCGATGGTCGCCTCCGCCGCCGGCATCCTCGCCTAGCTTCGACCCAAGAGATTGGTGAATCAATGAGAAAGATAGTTGTGGCGAGCCATTCCCTTCTCGCCCAGGGCTTCAAGGACACCCTCGAGTTCCTTACGGGTAAGGGCGACGCCGTCAACGCCGTGTGCGCCTACGTGAACGACAACGGCGAGGGGCTCGACGCGGCGGTCGAGGCGGCTCTTTCGGGCACTGACGAGGTCGTCGTCCTCACCGACGCGTACGGCGGCAGCGTGAACCAGCGCTTTTCCCGCTTCGCCTCCGACCGGATCCACGTGATCGCGGGTGTCAACCTCCCGCTCGCCATGACGGTCGCGCTCGCGCGCCCCGACGAGAAACTCGACTTCGACGCCCTCGTCAACGAGGCGCGCCAGCAGATCATCTACGTGAACGGTGCCAGTTCCGCCGAGTGCGACGACGACGAATAGAGGAGGTCGACGATGAGAGAGTTCCTTAAGGACGTGTGGATGCACGGCGGTGAGGAAAGCCGCGCCATCACCCCCGAGAACATCACGGGCGAGAAGGGCCGCGCCGCCATGTCGGCCAGCCACCTCGGCGTCGGCCGCAAGGGCTCGTGCTGCGTGCCCCTTGAGTCCGGCGAGACCATCACGCTCGCGGACATCGAGGGCCCCGGCATCATCCGCCACATCTGGATGACCGTCCCCGACAAGACCGCCGCCGGCAGCTTCGTCATGCGTGACCTCGTGCTGCGCTTCTACTGGGACGACGAGGAGACCCCCTCGGTCGAGTGCCCTGTCGGCGACTTCTTCTGCAACGGCTTCGGTGAGCGCGCCATCGTCAACTCGATGCCCATCTGCGTGAACCCGACGGGCGGCATGAACTGCTACTTCGAGATGCCCTTCAGGAAGCACGCCAAGGTCACGCTTACGAGCGAGCACCCCGGGTTCATTAAGTACATCTTCTACACGTTCAACTACGCGCTCACCGACGTGCCGGACGACGCCATGTACTTCCACGCCCGCTTTAACCGCGAGCGCAGCACCCGCAGGGGCGTCGACTACACCGTGCTCGACGGCGTGCGCGGCAAGGGCTACTACGTCGGCACCTACATGGCCCTGTGCGCCCTGGAGCGCTATTGGTGGGGCGAGGGCGAGATGAAGTTCTTCCTCGACGGCGACGAGGAGTTCCCCACGGTCACCTCGACGGGAGCCGAGGACTACTTCGGCGGTGCCTGGGCCTTCCTCGACAGGCCGCCCCACGCGCTGCCCGAGGCGCAGTGCTTCAACACGCTGTTCGCCGGCTACCCGTACCGCTCGACGCGCGACGCCACGCGCGACCGCTTCAGCGCGGGCAAGCCGAACCCGAATCCGATGCTCGCGACTAACGACGACGCGCTGCCCAGGCACGGCCTCTACAGGTGGCACCTTCCCGACCCGATCTCGTTCAAGGAGGACCTGCGCGTGACGTTCCAGGACCTCGGCAACGACGACATCAAGCTCTACGAGCGCGAGGACGACATCTCCACCGTCGCCTACTGGTACCAAAGCGAGCCGCACGCCGTGCTCGCCCCGTTTGCCGCAAGGCAGGACCGCGTGCCCAGGTAGGGTCGCCTCGAAACAAGCCAACGTTATGGGCGCCCGCGGTTGACCATGACTGCGGGCGTCCCTTTGTAAGGAGGATCACATGAGCGAAAAGCAAATGAGGCTCGGCGCCCTCGAAGCCGGCGGGACCAAGATGGTCTGTGCCGTGGTGTCCGGCGACGGCGAGGTCCTCGACCGTATGGAGACCCCGACGCTTACGCCCGCCAAGACCGTCCCGCAGATGATCGAGTGGTTCACCGCCCGCGATGTGGACGCGTTGGGCATCGGCGCCTTCGGCCCGACCTGCGTCGACCCCAACGACGAGCGCTACGGCTCCATCCTCCAGACGCCCAAGCTCGCGTGGCGAGGCCATGGTCTTCGCGCCGCGTTCGCCGACGCCCTCGGGATTCCGGTGGCCTACGACACGGACGTGAACGTTGCCTGCCTCGGCGAAGTGGTCTTCGGCTGCTGCAAGGGGCTCGAGGACGCCGTCTACGTGACCATCGGCACCGGCGTGGGCGCGGGCGTCATGTGCGCGGGCAGACTCCTTCACGGCATGCTGCACCCCGAGGCCGGTCACATGCTGGTAAGGACCCGTCCCACCGAGGAGGGACGCTGCGTCTGCCCGAGCCACGCGAGCTGTCTCGAGGGGCTCGCCTCCGGCCCCGCCATCGCCGCGCGCTGGGGAAAGCCCGCGGCCGAGCTCGCGGACAACGATGAGGTGTGGGCGCTCGAGGGGGATTATCTGGGGCAGATGTGCGCGAACCTCGTGCTCATGTACTCGCCTCGCCGCATCGTCCTCGGCGGCGGCGTGATGCACCAGGAGCAGCTCTACGGCATCGTCCGCAAGAAGACCCTCGAATATCTGGGTGGCTACATCCAGACCGCCGAGCTTAAGGACATGGAGAGCTACATCTGCGCCCCGGGCTGCGGCGGCGACCAAGGAATCCTCGGCGCGGCCGAGCTGGCAAGAAGGGCGCTCGCGTAACTTGCGCTCTCTCCGCCATACAACGCGTTAAGAAAAGACGAGCGCTTCTCGCCAATTGAGCGGCAAGAAGTGCTCGTCTTTTGCATTTGTTTTTGGGGCAGGACGCCCCGCCTCCACTAGAGTCCCTGGACCGCCACACCCACGAGGTTTGGACCGGTGTGGACAAGAAGCGCGGGGCTGATGTCGGAGCGGACGACATCCACCGCGTTGGCCACGCGCTCGCACAGGGCCTGCTCCATGCGGTCGTAGAGGTCGGCGTGGGCCGAGGTGCGGCTCGCGGCAAAGCGCACCTCGGGGTGCTTCTCGACGATGGCGGCGATGAGCTTGGCCTCGGTGCGATGCGGTACTTGCACAGCCATTTCGTGTGCGCGAGGCTGTTGGCTTTCTGGGCCACAGCAATCACCTTCCCCCTAGTATGATGACCTGAACAATCCTCATGCTAGGGGGAAGGTTTTTGTCGCGTAGCGGAAATTGGCCTCCACCCGCTGAGCGGGTGGCTTTCTATGCCGCGCGTGCCGCGCGGCACGGACTAAAGTCCATGAATAAAAACGAGGAAGGCCACGTCCGGCCTCCCTCGCAAAGAGTCTCTGATTGCTCCCACTCATTGGGGACAGTCTTAAATGAGTGCTCTTGAAATGCCGGCGCCTGGGGACGTTCTTTTTCTGTCTGCAGTTTGGAACGTTCCTTTTCTGTCGGCAGTTTGGGACGATCCTTAGAGCTGCAGCGCGCCATGAGCGACGAGGCGAAGCGGATCATCCTGTCTTTTGAGTTCTAAGCATAAGCCCCTGTCTCTGAGCAATGACCGGTTCGCATTTGTGCGTATTTGCGTGCGTGGGATTGCGTGAATATGCGTATAGATGCGCCGTTTACGGGACAAAAATGACCGTTTAGCGGTGAGATACGCACAAACACGCACAGGCGCGCGTGTTTGTGCGAATATAGAGCTATCCGAAATGCAAGACGTTCTATGACACAGGAGGCACATATGGTAGATTCCAAGCAGGCTCCACTCGACTCCGCGGCAGCCGCAAAAGCAGCGTTCGCTTCGGTCCAGGACAAGCCATTCCCCGATGATATCTTTACGGCTCCCGAGCTTCGTTGGGCTGTGATCGGGTGCGGCGTTATCGCCAACCAGATGGCCCAGTCTCTCGCTCTTGCCGGCCGCAAGCTTGCGGGCGTCGCCAACCGTACGCTGTCCAAGGCTCAGGCTTTTGCCGAGCAGTATGGCATCGAGAAGGTCTATGAATCGGTTGAGGACCTCTACGCCGATCCGGGCATCGACGCCGTCTATATCACCACGCCGCACAACACGCATATCACCTATCTGCGTGACGCGCTGGCCGCCGGCAAGCACGTGCTCTGCGAGAAAGCCATTACCCTCAATTCCGCTGAGCTCGACGAGGCGCGTGCCATCGCCGACGAGCACAACGTGGTCCTTATGGACGCCACCACGGTGCTTCATATGCCCTTGTATCAAGAGCTGCGCCGTCGCATGGATGCCGGCGAGTTTGGTCGCATGAACCTCGCCCAGCTCAACTTTGGTAGCTACAAGGAGTACGGCGATCTGACCAATCGCTTCTACAACCGCAACCTTGCTGGCGGTGCCATGCTCGACATTGGCGTGTATGCCCTGTCCGTCATGCGCCTGTTTATGGCGAGCCAGCCCGCCGAGGTCGTGTCTCTAGGCAACACCTGCGAGACTGGAGTCGATGTTGCGGGCGGCATCGTCTGCCGCAATGCCGAGCAGCAGCTGGGCGTCGTGAGCCTTACGCTTCACTCCAAGCAGCCCAAGCGCTCGGTCATCAGCTTTGACAAGTGCTACATCGAGGTCAACGAATATCCGCGTGCCGATCACGCGACCATCGTGTGGACTGCGGACGGCCACCGCGAGGAGGTCCACGCAGGCACCGAGGCTTACGCCCTGTGTTATGAGATGGCCGATCTTGAGAAGGCCGTTGCCGGCGACGACTCCAAGCGCGAGCTTCTGGATTATGCTTCTGATGTTATGGAGCTTATGACCAAGCTTCGCGCCGATTGGGGAGTCGTGTACCCCGAGGAGGAGTAAGCGATGCTTGCGGAAGATAGGCTCAACGCAATCGTGTCGATGGTGCAGCAGACGGGCTCGGTTACCGTACCGGAGCTTGCTGAGGCCCTGGGCGTGACGGCGTCTACCATTCGGCGCGACCTGCAGACGCTCAATCGCGCACACCGTATCGCCAAGGTGCACGGTGGGGCGACGAGCCTTGAGCGCGCGCACGTGACGCGCGACCTAACGCTTAATGAGCGCAGCGATCTCCATAACGACGACAAGGAACGTATCTGCGCCCGTGCGGCGGCGCTGGTGGAGCCCGAGAGCTTTGTGTACATCGACTCGGGCTCGACGACGCTCAGGCTCATCGAGCATCTTCCACACCTTGAAGGTGTCACCTATGTGACTGATTCCGTGCTCCATGCTCAGCATCTCGCTTTGCGCGGCATGCGTACCGTGGTGCTGGGCGGCGAGCTCAAACCCGAGACCGAGGCGCTCGTTGGCCCCGATGCCTTGGCAACCTTAGACCGTTACAACTTCAACTGCGGCTTTTGGGGCTCTAACGGCATTGCCGCCGAGCAGGGCTTCACGGCGCCCGATATCGAGGAGGCGCAAGTAAAGCGTATCTCGATGCGCCATACGGCCAAGCGCTTCGTAATCTCGGACGCCAGTAAATTTGGCATGGTGGCGCCCGTCAAGTTCGCGGACTTCCGCGATGCAACGATTATTACCGCAGGCGAGGTCCCCGCCAAGTACCGGGCAATGGACAACGTCATCACGGTCTAGCGACGGGGCAAGGCCAAAACCACCGCGAAGGGGCAGGAACCTTTGTGGTGGTTTTGACGTTTGTCCGGATAAAACCTGCCAAAATAAACCTGTCCCTTTTTGGCAGGTTTTAGGGCTCCCAGGGGCAGGGGGCTTCGATGTGGATGTGCTCGCCGGTTACGGGATGCGTAAAGGACACGCTGTGGGCGTGGAGCATGAGGCCACAAGGACGCGGCGTCCCGTACAGGTCGTCGCCCACCAGGGGATGGCGCTCGCTCGCCAGGTGCACGCGGATCTGGTGCTTGCGGCCGGTGAGCAGCTCGACATCAATATACGAGCGCGTAGGCAGGCCACGGCGGCTCTTAAGGCGCTTGAGTACCTTGACGCGCGTCTGAGACGGCTTGCCGCTGGCGCCAACGCGCATCTTGCGGCTATCGTGGCGGTCGCGGGCGATAGGCTTGTCGATGAGCTTCTCGTTCCAGTCGATTTTGCCCTCGGCGAGCGCTAGGTAGTGCTTTTCGAACGCGTGGTCGATAATCATCTGGTCAAAGGCGGGCTGCGTCTGCTTGTCGAGTGAGAACAGCACCACGCCGGTGGTGTCGCGGTCCAAGCGGTTGAGCGGCTGCATGTCGGTCGCGGCAAAGCCGTCGCCCATCGCCAGCAGCAGGTCGCTGGCGTAGTCGGTGAGCGTGCGCTCGCCGGTGCCGTCGCCGTGGACGATCATGCCGGCGGGCTTGTCGATGGCCATGAGCCAGGCGTCGCAGTAGAGGACTTGAGGTTCTTCGTTCACGTGTAAGCCTTTCGGTTAGCTGATTCCCACAAACATGCAGCCCGAGGTGGCACCGCGCAGGCGGGCGGCGGGCTTGCGGCCGGCTTGCGCTGCCTCGACGGCGCGGCGGACGCGAGCGGTGGCGCGGCCCACCTCATCCGTCTCGAGCAGTGTGCCGTCCACCATAAGACGACGGACGCCGGCGTCGAGCAGCTGTGGTACCTGCGGCGTGAGGTCGATGGGGTAGGCGTCGTACAAGCGTGAGCGGCCGTGGATGTCGGTACGCACCGGCATGACCTTTCCGTCGATATTCTTGAGCGAGAGCTTACGGGCACGCAGGCGGCAGCTGGCACAATCGTGGATGCAACCGTTGGCAACCTGCAGAATGCAATGCTCGCTTGTCATAACGCGCGGGCGGCCAAAGACGGTGATGCCTAGAGCCGCGGGCGCGGCGGCGCCGAGCGAGACAATCTCGTCGAGCGTGATCTCGGGCGAGAGCCAAAACGCACCGGCTCCGCGCTCGGCAAGCGCCTCCATGCAGGGCGTGTTGTGCACCGGCAGGCAAGAGCGAATCTCGGCCGTGGCGCCAACCTGGGCGGCCAGGGCAAGCTCAGAGATGTTGCCAATAGCGACCGTGGCGCCGGCAACAACCCATGGGTCAACGCGGACGTGGTCAACGGCGCGGCAGACCTCGTCGAGTGCGGGCACAATACCCTGCTCAAATGCATCGGCAGGGGAGAGTCCGACAGCCTCGAGCGCGTCGGTGGTCATGTAGATGCGCGTTGCACCCTCCGCGCGAGCGGCCTCGGCGGCCTCGAGCGAGGTGACGGTAGCGCAGATCTGCGGCTCATCGCGGTAGTGCTCGGGCGCGGGGCGGGAATCATTGGTGACAATCGCCGGTAGCTCGAGCGTGCGGGCGCGCTCCTCGTACGGTGCCAGAATGGCTTCTTCCAGCGCCTTGCAAGCGGCGGCGCGCACCTTGTGCACGGCGGAGAAGCCCATACCGCAGCCAGCGTCGAGTGAAACGTCAAAGCTCGCTGCCTCAAAGGGCGAGGAGCCCATGCGGCCCACATGCTCAACCAGGTCTGCTGCCTCGACGGCGCGGGTCTTGGCGGCCTCGACGGTAAAGCCCGTGGCCGTGGCCGTAAGCGATGGGGCGTCGCAGCAGGTGAGCGTGACGACAAACGGTTCGCCCAAACGCGCCACAACGGTTACATCAACGGCGCGGCGGCGCAGCACGTCGCGCTTGAGCGCGGCGCCGGCGGCGTCGATGGCGCGCTGGCTGCGGATGATGCGCACGCGGCAGCCCTCGGGCATGCTGCGGGGCACGCGACATTCGATGATGTCACCGGCGGCGGCATCATCGGTAGCGATAGTGGTTAGGAACTGATCGAACTCGTCGTCGTGGCGAAGTTCCAACAAGTCGCCCTTGCCCACGGGCTCAAACAGCTCAATGCGGGCGATGGCGGCGCGGCGACGACGATCGTCGGGTTTGAGCCCGCGCACGTCGCGGTTGGCCAGGCGGCTGCCCAGTACCGTGCCCACAATCTGGCCGCGGTTGTTGGAGCGCTCGTAACTCATCATCTCGTCGCCCGAGGTGCCGTCCTGATAGGCGTGCGTAAAGTCGCGGTTAAAGCAGCGCTTGAGTTGGCGCTGGCGAGCGGCGTCCTCGTGCTTATCTACGGCGACCCCGGCCAGCATGTCATCGATTTGATGACGATACACATCGACGATGGAGTACACGTAATCGGGCGCCTTCATGCGGCCCTCGAGCTTGAGCGATGCGGCGCCGGCGTCATACAGACGGCGAACGAGCTGCGAAGTGTTGGTGTCGCGCGGGCATAGAGCGCGCTCGCGTCCGGCAGGGGAGAGCGCGCGGCCGTTCTCGTCGATCAGCTCGTAAGGCAGGCGACAGGGCTGAGCGCACATGCCGCGGTTGGCCGAGCGGCCCGCCATGGCAAAGCTCGATAGCAGGCACAGGCCCGAGTAGCAAAAGCAGATGGCGCCATGGCTAAAGACCTCAAGGTCCACATCGGGCGCGGCATGGTGAATGGCGGCGATCTCGTCGATGGAAAGCTCGCGCGAGAGGGTCACGCGGTCAGCGCCCTGCTCGCGGCACCAGATGGTTCCACGGTCATCATGGATGTTCGCCTGGGTCGAGATGTGTGTCTCGATGCCGGGCATGGTGTGCTTGACCTCAAAGAACAGGCCCCAGTCCTGGATGATAAAGGCGTCGGCGCCCAGCGTGGAGCAGCGGTGGATGAGTTGCAGTGCGTCGCCCAGCTCGGACTGCTTGATGACGATGTTGACCGTGACATAGACGCGCGAGCCGGCCAGGTGTGCAGCACGGCAGGCCTGCTCAAAGGCCTCGTCGGTAAAGTTCGTTGCCTTGCGGCGGGCGTTGAAGCTGCCCATGCCACAGTAGATGGCGTCTGCCCCGGCAGCGAGTGCGGCGGCAAAGGGTTCCGGGCCTCCGGCGGGGGCCAAGAGCTCGGGTCTGCGGTTGGTGGTTCGACTGGCGGTTGCGGTCATATCCTGCCTTTCAAAATGCTCAGATACTCAAAAGTATAGTGGCGCTGGCGCGACAGGCGATGCCCGTGGTCCAAGCGGGATAAAGTCTTCAGCAGCTTGGGGTGGCTGCCACAGAACAGAACCGTTCGGCGGTTCGGAGAAACCGTTGGGCGATAAATCTTTCTCGCACAATAATAAAATTCTTGCACAGCGCGAAATCCTTGGTTACTATCCCAATCAAGCGCGGTGTTCAGACCGAACTGTGCCTCCCGGTGTGAACACCGCGCTCACGCTCTCTCAACTGATCGTAAGGAGAAAAACATGAGCAAGACCGTCGTGTCTTCCGATAACGCACCCGCAGCCATCGGACCGTATTCCCCCGGCATCCAGACCGGCAACATGGTGTTCCTGTCCGGCCAGCTGGGCATCGACCCCGCAACCGGCAAGCTGCCCGAGGGCGTCGAGGCCCAGGCCAAGCAGTCCCTCGCCAACGTCGAGGCCCTGCTGACCGCTGCCGGCGCCACCTTTGCCGATGTCGTCAAGACCACGGTCTACCTGGCCGACATCGCCGACTTCGCCGCCGTGAACGAGATCTACGCCTCTAAGTTCGAGGCCCCGTTCCCCGCGCGCAGCGCCTTCCAGGTTGCCGCCCTTCCGGCTGGCGGTCTGGTCGAGATCGAGGTCGTCGCCGCTCTCTAAGGCGTTGGCCACAACTAAACATGACATGCAAAAAGACCCTGCAGCGCGTGCGAGCTGCAGGGTCTTTTGTCAAGTGACGGATCGCTTATGGAGCCGCGCTCCATTTTGCTTGTTAGCCTTCCTTGCGAACTTTTTGTAGGTAGCGGTAGACGCTGGGCTCCGAGATGCCGAGTGCGGTCGCGGCGCAGGCAACAGCGCCCTTGAGCATAAAAACGCCGTTGCCGTTAAGGTGGCGAATAACGTCCACACGATCGGCCTGCCCGAGCGAGGCGACATCCTGCCCGCGGCTTTCGAGCAGCTCGGAAATACTGCGGTCGATGAGCTCCTGTGTAGACTCCGAAAGACTTTCAACCTCGATAGACGCGGGCTCCGCCTGCCTTGGCACAGCGTCGAAGCATGCCATGAGCTGCTGCGCCATGGCGTTGATGGAGCGCACGGTCGAGAGGTCGGTGTTGACGCAGAGCATACCGACGATCTCGTTATCCTCGCGGATAAAGTACGTCGCGGACTCCAGTGTCTTGCCACCGGCACCGCGCCCCTCGTAGCCCGTAATAAACGGCAGGTCGCGATACTTGGGGTCGTGCATGATCTTGAGCGCCAGATCGGTGGCGGGACCGCCGACCTTACGGCCGCTTACGATGCCGTTGCGAATATCGACGATGGCGTGGTCGGGATCCGAGAAATCGTGCAGCACGATTTCGCTGTTCTTACCGAGTATCTGCTCCAGGAAATCGACCATCGGCAAAAAGCGGCGTACGGTCTCGTTCACGGGCAACTCCTTTGGGTGAAATCGGAAATGTTCATAACAATTTTTTCTCATGGTAACACGGTGTCTATTGACTCGCATATTCGCAGGTACATTGCGTAATACAGACGAACGGTATGATTTTGGCGGTAAACGGTTGACCAAAAGAAAAGTTAGATGTTATTTTGACAAGACACTTTCCTGACCTGCGGAAATGCATTGTCTCAGCTCAAGAATAGTCTGATAACAAAAAATTATTATTGAGAATGAGAATCATCTTTAATACGATATGCAACGAAGGCACAACCTCAACCCCGCACTGCGTCACAATAGAGCGTTAGATGCGAAAACAACTATTTCGAGGATTGGTGGTCAAATGACCCAGGAGACGGTTACGAACGGCACTGAAGCCCTGTTCACTCGTGAAGGCATGCCTCCCGTTAAGGAAATGATCCCGTGTGCCCTTCAGCACGTACTGGCATCGTTTGCCGGCATCATCACCCCGGCTGTCATCATGGCCGGCGTCTACGGCTTTAATAGCCAGCAGAGCACCGACATCATCCAGGTCGCGCTCATTCTTTCGGCGATCGACACGGCCCTTCAGGCCTTCGCTCCCTTCCGTCGCATCGGCGGCGGCCTGCCCATCGTCATGGGCGTTTCGTTCGCGTTCTTACCGGCCCTGCAGGCCATGGGTGCCTCGGGCTTTAGCTTTGGTGCGCTGCTGGGCGGCGAGATCGTCGGCGGCGCCGTCGCGGTCCTCTTTGGTCTGGCCTACAGCAAGATCAAGTGGCTGTTCCCGCCCGTCGTGACCGGTACGGTCATCTTCTCCATCGGCGTTTCGCTGTATCCCACGGCCGTCAAGTATATGGCCGGCGGTATGGGTACGCCACTGTGGGGCACCCCGCAGGCCTGGTGCGTCGCTCTTATCACCTTCGCCGTGGTCTTTGCGCTCGCCAACTTTGGCAAGGGCACGCTCAAGCTGGGATCCGTGTTCTTTGGCATGATCGTCGGCATGATCGTCTCCATCCCCTTTGGCATGATCGACTTCTCCAGCGTCGCCACCGCTCAGGTCTTCGCCCTTCCCAAGCTCATGCCCTACGCGCTCGAGTTTGATCCCGAGGTCTGCATTACCCTCGCTGTCGTGTTCCCCATGGTTGCCATCCAGGTTATCGGCGACGTCTCCGCCGCCTGCCTGGGCTCCATCGACCGTATGCCCACCGAGCGCGAGCTCTCCGGCGCTATCGTGTCCCAGGGCCTCACCTCTATGGTCGGCGGCCTGCTGGGCGGTCTTCCCACCAGCGCCCTTGGCCAGAACGTGGGCATCATCTGCTCCAACAAGGTCGTCAACAAGTGGGTCTTTGTGATCATCGCGGCCGTCTTTGCCATCGCCGGTCTGTTCCCGCAGCTCTCTGCCGTCCTTTCCGCTATCCCGCAGCCCGTCATCGGCGGCGCGACCGTCGGCGTCTTTGGCACCATCACCATGAACGGCGTGCGCATGTTCACCCGCGAGGGCCTCACGCAGCGCACTACCACCATCGTCGGTACCTCCGTCGTCTTTGGCCTGGGTATCTGGATGGCCAGCGGTTGCCTTGCCGGTGAGGGTATGCCCGCCTGGGTGTCCACCGTCATCGGCTCCAATGCCGTAACCCCCACCGCCATCATGGCCATCGTCCTTAACCTGATTCTTCCGCAGACGCCGGTCGTGGCTCAGCACATCGATGCTGCCAAGGACGCTGCCGTGGATCTGGTCTTGCCCGAGAGCAAGAAGTAGCCAATTCGGTGCTATTCGTCGGCGGGCGCATCGCCTCGTCCGCCGACGTCATGCGGCGCCAAGCCGCACTTCAAAGGGTTTGTCCCTTTGGTGAAGCGTTGACGGGAGAGGGCCCGTTTCCGGTGTAGGCCGGCGCTTCGCACTCCGCCATGTCAGAGGTGTCAAACCCCGCCCCTGATGTTGAAGGGAGCATCCATGCTTCTGGTCGCTAACGGTTCTGTCTTTACCCGCAATGCTCAGACCCCGTTCATTCCAAACGGTGCGGTCGCCATTGACGGAGATACGATCGTCGAAGTGGGCCCCGAGTGCGAGCTCAAGGCCAAGTACCCGGATGCCGAGTACGTCGACGCCCGGGGCAACCTCATCATGCCCGGACTCATCAACTGCCACACCCACATCTACTCGGGTTTGGCCCGCGGCCTTGCCATTAAGGGCTGTAACCCTACCAACTTCCTGGAGAATCTTGAGCAGCAGTGGTGGAAGATCGACGACAACCTGACGCTCGACGGCACCAAGGCCAGCGCCTATGCCACGATTCTTGACTCCATCCGCGATGGCGTCACCACGATCTTCGATCACCATGCGAGCTTCTGCGAGATTCCGGGAAGCCTCTTTACCATTAAGGATGCCGCTCAGGATCTGGGCATGCGTTCGTGCCTGTGCTACGAGGTCTCCGATCGCCGCGGCCAGGAAAAATGCGACCAGGCCATTGCCGAGAACGCCGAGTTTGCCCAGTGGGCCGCCAAGGAGCGTCGCGATAACGACAACCACATGATCGCCGCCATGTTTGGCGGACATGCCACCTTTACGCTGTCGGACGAGACCATGGATAAGATGGCCGAGGCCAACAACGGCCTGACCGGCTTCCACATCCATGTGTGCGAGGGCATGAACGATGTGTGGGACTCCCGCCTCAACCGCGGCGGCATCAGCCCCGTCGAGCGCCTGCTGCAGCACAATCTGCTGGGTCCCGACACCATGCTCGGCCACTGCATCCACGTGACGCCTGCCGAGATGGATATCGTCAAGGAGTCCGGTACCTGGCTCGTCAACAACCCCGAATCCAATATGGGCAACGCCGTGGGCTGCGCCCCCGTGCTCGAGTTCTTCCGCCGCGGCATCCCCGTGTGCATGGGCACCGACGCCTACACCCACGACATGCTCGAGAGCCTCAAGGTCTTCCTGATCATTCAGCGCCACAACGCCGCCATGCCCAACGTGGGCTGGTGCGAGGCCATGACCATGCTGTTCGAGAACAACGCCAAGATGGCCAGCAAGTACTTCGATCGCAAGCTCGGTGTGCTCGAGGCCGGCGCCGCTGCCGACGTCATCGTTATGGACTACAAACCCTTTACGCCGCTGAGCGAGGAGAACATCGACGGCCACATGCTCTTTGGCATGATGGGCAAAAACTGCCGCACCACCATCATCAACGGCCGCGTCCTGTACAAGGATCGCGAGTTCGTTGGCATTGATGAGGACAAGATCAACGCGTGGACCATGGCCGAGTCCAAGAAGCTCTGGAGCACGCTCAACGATCGCGCCTACTAATTACAAGTAGATTTGCGCGCGTCAGATGTTTCGCCGCATCCGACGCGCGTATAGGTGACCTCCGCGGGGTCGCCGGCGCTGTGCTAGCGCTACACCGTATTTGCGCCCGCCGCGCGGTCTCGCCGGGCGTTACAGAGAGGAGCTCACTATGAGCGACATCATGAGGCCGATCCCGTTTTCGCAGCTGATGAACTGGATCATCGAGGAGCACAAGACTCAGGGCGCCGTCTTTGGCGTGCGCAAGATGGCCACGACCAACCAGGAGGGCGCGCTTCCCATTTTTGACGAGCGCATCGAGACTCCGTTTGGCCCGGCCGCCGGCCCCAATACGCAGCTTGCCCAAAACATCGTGGCATCCTACGTGGCCGGTTCCCGCTTCTTTGAGCTCAAGACCGTCCAGGTTATGGACGGCGAGGAGCTCTCCAAGTGTGTGAACAAGCCCTGCATCGTGGCGCAGGACGAGTGCTACAACTGTGAGTGGTCGACCGAGCTCGAGGTTCCGCAGGCCTTTGCCGAGTACGTGAAGGCATGGTTCGCCTGCCACCTCATCGCTCGCGAGTACGGCCTGGGAAGCCCGGACGGTTTTGTCTTCAACATGTCCGTGGGTTATGACCTGGAGGGCATCAAGAGCCCCAAGGTCGACGCCTACATCGAGGGTATGAAGGACGCCAGCGGCTCCGACGTCTGGAACGAGTGCCGTACGTGGGCGCTCGCCAACCTGGACAAGTTTGAGCATGTTGACGCCGCATTTGTCGAGTCCATCCCGGCACGCGTCTCCAACTCCATCACCGAGTCTACCCTGCACGGCTGCCCGCCGGCCGAGATCGAGCGCATCGCGACCTACCTCATCACCGAGAAGGGCCTCAACACCTACATCAAGTGCAACCCCACGCTGCTGGGCTATGAGTTTGCCCGCCAGCGCCTCAACGAGCTGGGCTTTGACTACATCGTCTTCGATGACACGCACTTCCGCGAGGACCTGCAGTGGGCCGATGCCGTGCCTATGTTCGAGCGCCTGATTGCCCTGTGCGCCGAGCGCGGCCTGGAGTTTGGCGTCAAGCTGACCAACACGTTCCCCGTCGACGTGACGAGGAACGAGCTGCCCTCCACCGAGATGTACATGTCCGGCCGTTCGCTGTTCTCACTGACCATTGAGGCTGCCCGCCGCATTACCGAGCAGTTCGATGGCAAACTGCGCATCAGCTACTCCGGTGGCGCCACGGTCTACAACATCCGCGCCCTGTACGATGCCGGCATTTGGCCCGTTACCCTGGCGACCGACGTGCTCAAGCCCGGTGGCTACGAGCGCTTTAGCCAGATGGCCGGTGAGTTTGGCGATCTGGACGGCAAGCCGTTTGAGGGCGTCTCTCTCGAGGCCGTGACTGCGATCCAGGCCGACTCGCTCACCAACCCGCTCTACAAGAAGCCGCTGCGTCCGCTGCCCGACCGCAAGGTTGCCGGCAAGAGCCCGCTTTCCGACTGCTTTACCGCGCCGTGCCGCACGAGCTGCCCCATCCAGCAGGATATTCCCGCCTACCTGGCGGCTGTTGACGAGGGCCGCTTCGAGGACGCGCTCAACATCATCATCGAGCGCAACGCCCTGCCGTTTATCACCGGCACCATCTGCCCGCATCCCTGCGGCCGCGCTTGCGAGCGTGCGTTCTACGAGCCCGAGGGTGCCCAGATTCGCGCCAGCAAGCTCAAGGCTGCCCGCGAGGCCATGACCGCCGTGCTGCCCAAGCTGCGCGCCCAGGCCATTGCCAACGACGGCGAGCACAACGTTGCCGTTATCGGTGGCGGCCCGGCCGGTCTGGCGACGGCGTTCTTCCTGACGCGTGCCGGCGTGCCCGTCACTATCTTTGAGGCCCGCGATTCGCTCGGCGGCGTGGTCCGCCACGTGATCCCCGAGTTCCGTATTGCGAGCGACGATATCTCCCACGATGCCGAGCTCTGCCTGGCCTTTGGCGCCAAGGTGCAGCTCAACGCTCGCGTGGATTCCATTGAAGAGCTCAAGGCCCAGGGCTTTACCGACGTGGTCGTGGCCACCGGTGCCTGGATGCCCGGCTCTGCGGGCTTGGGCGAGGGTGCCGAGCTCGACGTGCTGGAGTTCCTCGAGACCGCCAAGAAGGGCGAGAAGCTCGAGCTGGGCGAGGACGTCGTGGTCATCGGCGCCGGCAACACCGCCATGGATGCTGCCCGCGTGGCCAAGCGCCTGGCTGGTGTGAAGAACGTGCGCCTGGTGTATCGCCGCACCAAGAAGCAGATGCCCGCCGACGAGGAAGAGCTTGATCTTGCTCTTGCCGACGGCGTTGAGTTCTGCGAGCTGCTGGCGCCCAAGGCACTCAACGGCGCCGTGCTGACCTGCGACGTTATGGAGCTTGGCGAGCCGGATGCAAGCGGCCGTCGCAGCCCCGTCGCCACGGGCGAGACCGTCGAGCTTCCCGCCACCACGGTGATCTGCGCCGTGGGCGAGGGCATCGATGCCAGCCTGTACGATGCTGTGGGCGTCGAGCACGACCGTCGCGGCCGCCTTGCCGCCACCTCCACCGGCGTTGAGGGCGTCTGGGCTGCAGGCGATTGCCGTCGCGGTCCGGCCACCGTGGTCGAGGCTATTGCCGACGCCGCCGAAGTCGCCCGCGCCATCGCCGGCGTGGACTTTAACAAGTACGCCGACTGCAACGAGCAGGCCGGTCGCGAGGACACCTGCTACGAGCGCAAGGGGTCGCTGTGCCGCGACAAGCGCAACTGCACTAAGACCCGCTGCCTGGGCTGCGGTTCGGTGTGCGAGGTCTGCTGCGACGTGTGCCCCAACCGCGCCAACGTGGCCATTAAGGTGCCGGGCCTGGCCAAGCATCAGGTCGTCCACGTCGATGGCATGTGCAACGAGTGCGGCAACTGCGCCGTGTTCTGCCCCTACCAGGAGGGTCGTCCCTACAAGGACAAGCTCACCCTGTTCTGGAGCGAGGAGGACATGGAGAACTCCGAGAACGAGGGCTTCCTGGCCGTGGGCGAGGATCACTTTAAGGTCCGCGTCGCCGGCACGGTCCGCACCGTCTCGGTCGATGCCGTCAACACTGGCCTTCCCGAGGCCGTCCGCCTGACCATCAGGGCTGTGCGCGACAACTATTCGTACCTTCTTAAGAAATAGGCGAGTCTCTTATGGCCAAATCCATTCAACATAACGTGGCCTACGTTGCCTGCGGAAGCGGTTGCGCCTCCGCAGGCGGCGACGCCCGCTGCAGCGAAGGCTGCATTGGCTGTGGTGCCTGCGTCACGGCCTGCCCCCACGGCGCCATTGCGCTGGTCGATGGCATCGCCCGTGTGGATCGCTCCAAGTGCACGGGCTGCGGCCTGTGCGGCATGGCGTGCCCGCAGCGCGTGATTGCCTTCGTTCCCGGTTATCAGAACATCCTGGTGCGCTGCAATAACACCGATAAGGGCGCCATTGCGCGCAAGATCTGCGACACGAGTTGCATCGGTTGCGGTATGTGCGCCAAAAAGTGCCCCGCCGGCGCTATCCGCATCGAGGACAACTGCGCCCATATCGATGGCGCGGATTGCTTGTCGTGCGGCATGTGCGCCGTCGTCTGCCCGCATGGCGCCATCCACGACCGCACCGGCATCGCCGCCGGCGTGTAGAAGGGAATCACCATGGCACAGGAATTCACTTTTACCGTTAACGGTGTCGAGCACACGACGACGGAGAATAAACCACTGCTGCGCTATCTGCGCGACGACCTGCACATTCACTCCGCCAAGGACGGCTGCTCCGAGGGCGCCTGCGGCACCTGCACCATCCATGTGGACGGTGCGGCCGTCAAGGCGTGCGTGCTGACCACCGCTCTTGCCGCCGGCCGCAACATCGTGACCGTCGAGGGCCTGCCCGAGGACGTGCGCGAGGCCTTTGTGTACGCCTTTGGCGCCGTGGGCGCCGTGCAGTGCGGTTTTTGCATTCCCGGCATGGTCATGGCGGGTGCGGCGCTCATCGCCGAGGACCCCGAGCCCACTGAGGAGCAGATCAAGTACGCCATTCGCGGTAACGTCTGTCGCTGCACCGGCTACAAAAAGATTATCGAGGGCATCTCGCTGGCCGCTGCGGTGCTCCGCGGCGAAAAGCAGATCGACGAGGACCTGGAGCGCGGCGATGACTACGGCGTGGGCAAGCGCGCCTTCCGTATCGACGTGCGCAAGAAGGTGCTCGGCGAGGGCAAGTATCCCGACGACATTGACGAACTCGATCAGCCGGGCTTGACCTATGCCAGCGCGGTGCGCTCCAAGTATCCGCGTGCCCGTGTGCTCTCCATCGATACCTCCAAGGCCGAGGCCCTGCCCGGCGTGGTGGGCATCCTGCGCGCCGAGGACGTGCCGGTTAACCAGGTCGGCCACCTTATCCAGGACTGGGACGTCATGATCGCCCAGGGCGATATCACCCGCTGCGTGGGCGATGCCATCGTGCTGGTGGTTGCCGAGGACGAGGCGACGCTCGAGAAGGCCAAGAAGCTCGTAAAGATTGACTACGAGCCGCTGGAGCCCGTGCGCAACATTGTCGAGGCCAGGGCCGCCGACGCCCCGCGCCTTCACGACAGCTTCTTTGCCTTTGGCAACACGGTGGAGCTCAAGGACAACGTGTGCCAGAGCCGTCACGTGACGCGCGGCGACGCCGCCAAGGCGCTGGCGGAGAGCGCGTTTACCGTGACGCAGCGCTTTACCACGCCCTTTACCGAGCATGCCTTCTTGGAGCCCGAGTGCGCCGTCGCCTTCCCGTACAAGAACGGCGTCAAGGTGCAGTCGACCGACCAGGGTGCCTACGACACGCGCAAAGAGTGTGCCCACATGTTTGGCTGGGACAACGAGCCCGAGCGCGTGGTCGTCGAGACCATGCTTGTGGGCGGCGGCTTTGGCGGTAAGGAGGACGTTTCGATCCAGCACCTGGCCGCGCTCGCCGCATATAAGTTCCAGCGTCCCGTGAAGTGCAAACTCACGCGCGCCGAGTCGCTCGCGTTCCATCCCAAGCGCCACGCCATGGACGGCACCTTTACGCTGGGCTGCGACGCCGAGGGCAACTTTACCGGCCTGGATTGCGAGATCAATTTTGATACCGGCGCCTACGCATCGCTGTGCGGCCCGGTGCTCGAGCGCGCCTGCACGCATGCCGTCGGCCCCTACAAGTACCAGAACACCGACATTCGCGGTTTTGGCTACTACACCAACAACCCGCCCGCCGGCGCGTACCGCGGCTTTGGCGTTTGCCAGTCCGAGTTTGCGCTCGAGAGCCTGATCGACCTGCTGGCAGAGAAGGTCGGCCTGGATCCGTGGGAGATTCGTTACCGAAACGCCATCGAGCCGGGCGAGGTTTTGCCCAACGGCCAGATTGCCGACTGCTCCACGGCGCTGAAGGAGACGCTGCTCGAGGTCAAGGATGCCTACTATGCGCATCCCGGACACGCCGGTATCGCCTGCGCCATGAAGAACGCCGGCGTGGGCGTTGGCCTGCCCGATGCCGGCCGCTGCAAGATTCGCGTCGAGAACGGCGTGGCCGTGGTCTATGCCGCCACGTCCGACATCGGCCAGGGCTGCAACACCGTCTTTTTGCAGGACGTTGCCGAGGCGTGCGGCCTGCCGCTTCGCTGCATTGCCAACGGCGAGTGCTCTACCGAGAACGCTCCCGACTCCGGCACCACGTCTGGCTCGCGTCAGACGGTCGTGACCGGCGAGGCCGTGCGCGGCGCCGCCTTCCTGCTGCGCGATGCCATGCTTGGCGTCGAGGCCGGCAAGCCTGCGCCTGCCACCCCGGTGAGCGCCCATGGTGACGGCGTCAAGATCGAGTACGACGACGGTCGCGCCTATCAGCTGCGCACGCAGGAACTCGTCGCCGGCCAGGGCATGCATCCCCAGGATTCCGCGACCGCCATCAAGGCGCTCGAGGGCTGCGAGTTTGGCTACGTGTACCTGGAGCCGACCGACAAGCTGGGCGCCGACGTTCCCAATCCCAAGAGCCACATCTGCTACGGCTTTGCCACGCATGTGGTCATTCTGGATGATGACGGTCGCGTGAGCGAGATCTATGCCGCGCACGATTCCGGCAAGGTGGTCAATCCCATCTCCATCCAGGGTCAGATCGAAGGCGGCGTGCTCATGGGTATGGGCTATGCGCTTACCGAGGACTGGCCGCTCAAGGACTGCGTACCCCAGGCAAGGTACGGCACGCTCGGACTGTTCCGTGCGCCCGAGATTCCGGATATCCACGCCATCTACGTGGAGAAGGACGAGCTACTGCCCGTGGCATACGGCGGCAAGGGCATCGGCGAGATCGCAACGATCCCCACAGCGCCCGCCGTGCAGAACGCCTATCGCGCATTCGACGGCAAGCTGCGTCCGGATCTGCCCATGGTGGATACCCCGTACAGCCGCGCCCGTCACCGCGGGTAGAGTAGAGCGCGGACGCCCATTGCTGACGGGCTGTTCGCGCTCAACATCAACTACATATGCTGCGTCTTTGGCGCCAGCTCCATCGCGAGCCGGGGCCTTTTGTTTGGAGCGGAGGGCGCATCCCGGAATTGGCGCTCAGAATGGGATGCGCTTTCCGGTTGGAGCTTCAAACGGAAAGTGCATCCCGGAATCCGCGCCTGGAATGGGACACACTTTCCGGAACGGCCCTCAACCGGAAACTGCGACCCGGAATCGATGCTCAGAATGGGATGCGCTTTCCGAATCGCCTTCAGGCGGAAATTGCATCCCATTCCGAGTCTTCATTCTGGGACACGCTTTCCGCAAGGAGCTTCGTCGGGAAACCATGTCCCATTTTGAGCACTCAGTCTGGGACATGGTTTCCGCGGGTACTGCCAACCGGAAAGCGTGTCCCGGTTTGGCAGGCAGACGGGCATAAGCTCAGCAGCTCCTACAACTCCACCTCGTTGAGCCATGCCGGCAGAGCGGTCTGCCGGATGCCTGCCGTCTGCAGCTTTTTCGCGAGCAGACCCGCCGAGCGGACTTCGCTCATGGTAAAGCGCAGCAGAGGGTGACCGTAGAGCGATAGGTGCGCCTCGCGCTGTCGTTCGGCAACGAGCGCCTCGGCGGTGGTGCGTCCGGCCAGCATGGTCTGGTCGGTATATTTGATGAGCCCGTCGAGCTCGCCCAGTGTGAGTTCCCGCGTCTGGCGCTCCCAGGCAAAGTCCGTTCGTATGGGCTTGGCCGAATCGAAGGGGTCCGTCAGCTCGTATTGAAGCCAGTCGGGCGCAAAGCCCGTCTCGATCATGACGGCTCGGGCGACCGATTCCCCGCCGCTCTCGGCGCGGGCGTCGGCATATCGAAGCGTTGTGAGGGCGGTGCGAATCGCGCGACCATTGCGGGCAGTCGCTCGTTGCTCAACGGCCTCCATCAGCTGTTCCGGCGCAAGGCCGAGCTTTGAGATCGCCGAATCGGCAATGGGCATGCCGTCTGCAAAGCCAGTTTGCAGCAGGCAATCTGTAGCCGTTTGGATGGGCGGCGTTACTGATGTGCCGGATAGACGGATTGCTCCGGCCGGCTCGATCTGATGCCGCTGAATATGCGCGCCCGGGCGAGCCGACGGCTTTGTCGAGCTACAGACATGCACAACGTTCAGATGTCGCCACGAGACCTCGAGCCCCAGCAGGCAGGCGGCCGAAAACGAGCAGAACGTCCAATCGGGGTGGATGATCGCAAGGGCGCGAATAATCTCGCAATGACGCTGTGCCCGGTTGAGTTCATCCCAGCGCATTTTGCGCGCGAACAGTCCCGGCATGGGCGAGACGACCGCGCTGCCGATGCGCCGAAGGAGCGCTTTTCGGATTGCCGTGCTCGGGGGAATCAGACAGCGCCCCTCTTGTTCGGCTTGAGTGAGCAGTTGGTCGATGAGTTGGTCATTGCAATGGGTCATGAGCTACCGCCTCCTTTTGGGTAGCAAAAACGTATCAGCTGGAACTTGCCGCTCAGCTGACCAAAAGCTGACCAAAATCTAACCATGCAGGTAGATGACCTGCTTTTGGCGACATATTTCTTGTTTGGATCGGTGGGCGGTAATCGGCGACCGTGAACGGTAGCTGGATATGAAGTCTTGGTAAGTTTCGGGTCGTGTACTTTTTGAAAAAGAGCATTCTATCTGCTGTTTTGTGTTTCTGGATCGCATATTTGAAGGCATGTGATAAGGGCAGCGGCCTGTCGCCTTGTATCTGCGGAAACTGTGACCCGGAATTGTCACTCGGAATGGGATGTGCTTTCCGGATCGCCCTTCAAGCGGAAACTACATCCCAGATTTCGGCTCCAAACCGGGATGTGCTTTCCCGGCGGTGTCTCTGGCGGAAATTGCACCCCGGAATGAGCGCTCAGAGTGGAACATGCTTTCCTAACGAAGCCGCATGCGGAAACTACGTCCCGGATTCGATGCTCAGGACGGGATGCCGTTTCCGATAGAGGCATGGGGTGGAAAGTCTCCCATTTCTAATGTTCAAGAAATGGGAGGCAGCTCATCGCGAGCTGGGCCTTTTGTTTGGAGCGGAGGCAGCATCCCGGAATTCGGGCAATCCGGTGGTCAGGGGTTGAGCGAGCGTCGCGCTAAGGATGCCAAGCGTAAAACCTTCAATGAACATAGCGTAAAAACTACATCCGCAACGGCGTAAAAACTACATTGGAAGTAGCGTAAAATCCGCATTGAGAATGGCGTAATTTCGTATATCGCATGATCGCCCGAGCTTGCACACGGCCTTTTGCGAGCTCTTGCCATGAACGAGAGCCAGGCTGTCACGTACAAGACGCTCATAAAGGACGCCTCGTACGGTGAGGCGGGCCCCGACGAGAGGACCATCGCTGCGCACCTGGATCTCTTCAACAGGCTCAAGCTGACCGAGGACCTGTGCGGATGGGAGCCGCCCATGCGCTCGAAGGCTCGCGTTCGCGTGCGCCCCAAGCGCTACTTCTGCGACCCGTCATTTGCGGCGGCGTTGCTGGGGGCTACCCCTGAGCGGCTGCTTGGCGATATGCAAACGCTGGGGATGCTCTTTGAGGACCTCGTTCTGCGCGACGTGCGCGTGTTCCTTTCCACCTACGGCGGTGTCGACAACAGTGTCCATTATTTCCGAGATGAGAAGGGCCTTGAGGTCGATCTGATCGTTGAGCACGACGGGCGCTGGGGAGCTATCGAGGTCAAGCTGAGTGATGCGAAAGCAGACGATGGAGCGAGAAATCTCAAGGCGCTGGAGAGGAAAGTGCTCTCCAATCCTGCCGCCCAGAATGCCGCGCCGGCGTTTTTGGCGGTCGTGGTTGGAAAGGGGAGCATTGCCTACACACGCGACGACGGCGTGGCGGTGATCCCCATGGCGGCACTTGGGGCGTAGCGGTTTTGCGGGCGTGCCGGGTTGATTTCCGATCTCAGCCGAACACATTGAGCAAATAG
>NZ_QSFE01000039.1:0-1024 GCF_003467145.1 Collinsella sp. AM44-11 | reverse complement strand
CCGGACGAATTAAACCAGTACAGGGAGCCGTTGCACTCGTGAAAGCCCGTCACCATGGCGTGCGTCGAGGGATCGAGCCAGTACCACGCACCGTTCAGGTTGAGCCAGCCGGAGGCGAGGGCGCCGGAGCCAGTCGCGTAGCACCAGGTCCCGCCGTCGAGCACCCAGCCGGTCGCCATGGCGCCGGAGGCGTCGAACCAGTACGTCGAGCCGTTGTACGCATGGAGGCCCGTCGCCATGGCACCGCCCGCCTCGGGGTCGAGCCAGTACCAGGCCCCATTGGTATAGAGCCAGCCAGAATGCAGCGAGACCGGATTAACTGAATCCACATAGAACCAGTTACCGTCAAACGAATTCCAACCCTGATTCCATTTAACGGATTCTTGAGCGGACCCATCATTGATTGAATCGGAAGGAGAAAGAGTCGAGGGGACGGATTGCCGGTCAACATCAGTAGGGATGGAGGAGTTTATGGGTTCTGCGTTCGCGATATCAACCACACCGGGCCCAGCGAGCAGTAGAGTTGAAAGAATGATTAGGATTAATGATATTCGCTTTTTCCTTGCCATGTGCAGCCCCCGGTAGTAACCAATTTTTACATAAACATAGTCTACAAATGGATAGCTAAGAGCAATATGTAGTTAGAAAAAAGCAATTAAAGAAGAGTTGCTAGCCGAGCCAAGCACCATTACTAGCAAAAGAGTATTTCACCCCATCGATTTCTTGAACACCCGTAGTCATAGCGTGCGTCGAGGGGTCAAGCCAGTACCAGGCGCCGCCGACGTAGGCCCAGCCGGAGGCGAGGGCGCCGGAGCCCGTCGCGTAGTACCAGGTGCCGCCGTCGAGGACCCATCCGGTCGCCATGGCGCCGGAGCCGTTGAACCAGTACATGGAGCCGTTGCACCCATGGAGCCCGGTGGCCATGGCGTGCGTCGAGGGGTCAAGCCAGTACCAGGCGCCGTTTAGGTTGAGCCAGCCGGAGACGAGGGCGCCGGAGCCCGTCGCGTAGTACCAGGTCCCGCCG
>NZ_QSFE01000038.1:0-1063 GCF_003467145.1 Collinsella sp. AM44-11 | reverse complement strand
GCCGGGCCCTTACGCCAGCACGCCGAAGAACGCGCCGACGATGCCCACGACCATGGTGGCCACGATCAGCACCATGGGGTTGATCTTCTTGGACAGCAGCCAGTAGTACAGCCAGAAGGCGAGCATGCCGAGCATGCCGGGCATGATGCCGTCCAGGATGTCCTGGAGGGTCTGGGCGTCCTCGCCCGAGCCGATGGCCACCGGGATGCTGGCCCAGAACATGTCCTTGCACATGGCGCCCACGACCATGACGCCCACGATTCCCACGCAGGTCATGATCTTCTGCATGAGGCCGGTCCTCTGGGCCTCGTCCAGGAAGCCCACGCCCAGCTCGTAGCCCTTGACGGCGCCCCAGATGCGCAGCGCGAAGCCGGGGACGTTGTAGATGAGCAGGAAGGCGATGGGGCCGAAGGGGTTGCCGGCCTGGCACAGGCTGATGCCCACCGCGGCGGCGACCACGCGCAGCGTCGACAGGAAGATGGAGTCGCCGATGCCGGACAGCGGGCCCATGAGAGCGGCCTTGACGTCGTTGACGCTCTCGGGCTCGATCTCGCCGCGGGCGACCTTCTCCTCCATGGCCATCGCGATGCCGCCGACGAACGGGGCGAACTGGACGGTGATGTTGAAGAACGCGCAGTGGCGGTGCAGGGCCTCGGCGTAGTCGTCGGGGCGGCCGGCGTAGATCTTCTTGAGCATGTTGGCGACCATCAGGCAGAAGGCGATGTTCATCTGCTTGTAGTAGGTCCAGGAGAACTCCATGCCCAGGGCGCCGGTGTTGACGGCGCTCTTGACGAGGTCGGAGCGCGTGATCTTGTTCTCGGGACTAGAAGTCATCGTCCTCATCCCCTTCCGCGGAGAGCTGGGGCTGGGCTCCGCCCAGGCCGAGCAGGTCGAACTTGTCGATGCCGATGATGATGGCGATCAGGGCGACGCCCAGGACGGGCACGTTGGCGTAGGAGCACAGCAGGAAGCCCAGGAAGTAGAAGGGCACGAGCTGCTTGGTGAGCACCAGGCGGCCGAGCATGGCGAAGCCCATGGCCGGCAGGATGTTGGCGGCAACGCC
>NZ_QSFE01000037.1:0-1075 GCF_003467145.1 Collinsella sp. AM44-11 | reverse complement strand
CTATGACCCAATCCAGGGGCACGGAAACGACAGGAGCCCCCGCTCGTGACCGCGGGTCGGGGCTGCGACAATGTTATTGAAGTGCCAGAGGCGCAGCCGCGCCGCAACGAGGTTGGGAGGCTCCCGTGCCTAGATATTCTACCGCCTTCGGAATGGACGTACACCTCAGGTCCACCACCGTCTGCGCGCTCGACGCGGAGACGGGCGAGGCCGTGACGAGGAGGTTCCGCGGCAACCCCTGGGGCGAGGTCGCGGAGTGGATGTCGGGCTTCCCCGGCCCGTCGCTCGCCGCCTACGAGAGCGGCTACCTCGGCTTCGCCCCGCAAAGGGAGCTCTCCGGGCTCGGCGTCGACTGCGTCGTCGCGGCCGTCTCCAAGGTCCCGAGGTCGGCTGCCGACCTCTCGTCCAAGAACGACCGCAACGACGCGGCCAGGATGGCCAAGGCGATACTGTCGCACGACGTCACCCCGGTATGGGTGCCGTCCCCCGAGATCGAGGGGCTCAGGGACCTCGCCGCCGCCCACGACGCGGCGACCGCGAGGCTCGCGGCGGCGAAGCAGCGGCTCCTGGCGCTCCTAGCCCGCCGCGGCTATGTCTACGGCGGCACGACGCCGGCCGGCAACCCCCGGAAGTACTGGACGTACGGCTTCCTCAGGTGGCTCGACGGCATACACCCCGCCGACGACGGAGGCATCCGGGCGCTCGCGGCGCTGAGGAACGAGGTCGAGGCGGCCGACGAGACGAGGGAGGCCCTCCTCGCCGAATACAGGGCCGCCGTCGCGGCGGGCCCCCTCTCGGCCGAGGTCGAGGCGCTCCAGTCGATCAAGGGGTGCGGGTTCGCGCTCGCCGCCGCCTTCGCGTCCGAGGTCGGCGACTTCTCGAGGTTCCGCTCCGGCAGGCAGGTGACGGCCTACTTCGGCCTCGCCCCGAAGCAGAGGTCGAGCGCGGACTCCGTGCGCCTCGGCGGAATCAGCGGGGCCGGCAACGCGCTCGTCAGGAAGCTGGCGGTCGAGGGGTCCTGGTGCTACGCCCAGGCCGGCCACCAGCCGAAGCTGATGCCCAAGGGCTCCGGCGT
>NZ_QSFE01000036.1:0-1267 GCF_003467145.1 Collinsella sp. AM44-11 | reverse complement strand
CTTAGAGGTCCTCGCGCCAGAAGGGCATGCTCATGCAGCGCGGGCCGCCGCGACCGCGGGAGAGCTCGGCGGAGGGCACGACGAGAAGGTCCAGGCCCTCCTTGTACAGCACGTCGTTGGTGACGGTGTTGCGCGCGTAGACGCAGATCTTGCCGGGCTCGACGCACAGGGTGTTGGAGCCGTCGTTCCACTGCTCGCGGGAGGCCGCGATCGGGTCGCCGCCGCCGCAGGGGATCAGCTTGACCTGGTCGACGCCGGTGGCGTCCTCCAGGACGTGCTCGAGGGTGTCCTCGATCAGGCGGATGTTCACGTCGCCCGGGTTCTTGCCGGCGGTCAGCTCGTAGACGCGCAGGGTGCCCATGATGGCGGGGTGGATCGTGAACTTATCGACGTCGATCTGGGTGAAGACCGTGTCGAGGTGCATGAAGGCGCGCGAGACCGGGATGTCGAAGGCCAGGATGCGCTCGACCTTGGAGTCGGAGTTCCAGAAGATGTTCTGGGCCATGACGTCGATCGCGGCGGCCTGGGTGCGCTGGGAGATGCCGACGGCGAGGGTCTTCTCGTTGATGTTCAGCACGTCGCCGCCCTCGGTGTGGAACTGGCAGTCGCGGCGGAAGTACAGGGAGACGTCCTTGTAGTCGGGGTGGTACTTGAAGACGTACTTGCCGTACAGGGTCTCGCGGTTGCGGGTGACCGAGTACATGCGGTTGAGGTTGACGCCCTCGCCGACGACCGCGAACGGGTCGCGGGTGAAGTAGAGGTTGGGCATCGGGTCGATGATCAGGTCGGACTCGGACTCGGAGTTGACCAGGGAGTCGAGGGTCGTGGACGCCGTGAGGGGCATGTCGATCTCGGCCTTGGTCATGCCGGCCATGGTCTTCTTGACGAACTCGAGGTTGTCCTCGATGGAGTCCAGCTTCTCGCGGACGATCTGCGGCATCTGCTGGCCGCGGATGCCTGCCTCGGCGATGTACTGGTCGGTGAACTCGGCGCGGGCGCCGGGGACCTGGTCGAACACCTCTGCGACGAGGTTCTCGAGGTAGAGCACCTCCACGCCCTGGTCCTTAAGGATCTGGGCGAAGGTGTCGTGCTCCTGCTGCGCGACCTCCAGGAACGGGACGTCGTCGAACAGGAGTCGCTCGAGCTCGTCGGGCGGCAGGTTGAGGAGCTCGTCGCCGGGACGGTGCAGGCAGACCTTCCTGAGCTTGCCGATCTCGGAAGGCACGTGCAGACCTTTCGTCATGGCCTCCTACCTTTCTTTCGGGCC
>NZ_QSFE01000035.1:0-1582 GCF_003467145.1 Collinsella sp. AM44-11 | reverse complement strand
TCGTCGGCGCGTTCTTCGGCGTGCTGGCGTAAGGGCCCGGCTGCATAGATTTTCGTTGCAACCTGGAAAGGGGATGGAGCAGGCCTATGCCCTCCATCCCCTTTTTGTATAGAAGGAGTTCGTATGTTCGCGAAGGATCGCGAAGCAATGCGCCTGACGCCGGCAGAGGTCAGGCTGATTCTTATTGAGTCCCTGCAGTGGTGCGCCAACAACGCGGTCTACTTTTTGGGGCTTATCGGTGCGGCCACGTATGATCTGGCCGGCACGGCCTTTTTGGTTGCTGTCATTACGCTCGTGCGCAATCTTATGACGTCGGCGGGCAATATGGTGTCGGGCTCGGTCATCGATCGCTTTGGACCGCGCCGGACGTCGTTTGTGACGTGCGTGATTACGGCGGTGCTATCGCTTGGCGTGGGGTTGGCGCCGTTGTCTGTCCCCGGGCTTGTGTTTGCCGCGTGCGTCTTGGGACTTGCGGGCGGCTTTATCAACACCTGCACGCATGCGTTTCCGGGATACCTGGAGTCAGCCACCGAGGGCCGCACCCGCGTGAACGGTCTCATGGTGTTCTACAGCAATATCGCCTATACCGCTGGCCCGCTGCTCGGTGGCGCCATTGTGAGCTGTTTTGCCACGCAATCGGTCTATCTGCTCATGGCGGGCATGATGTGTGTGGCGGCCGTGCTCTCCTTGGGCTGTCGAGAGTGCGTTGCTCCCGCAAAAGGGGAGAAGCCGAAGGGCGGTATTCTGGGCGGCATGACCGAGGGTGCGCGACTTACGTTTCGCGATCACGACCTGCGCCTCATCTTTATCTCGGGCTTTTTGGGTTTCTTTGCGTTTGGCGCGTTCGATTCGCTGGAGTCGTTGTTCTACCGTGATGTGCTCAACGTGGATATCGTCTGGCTGGGCTGGCTGTCCTCGGTCGTGGGCCTCACTTCCTCGGTGGGCGCGTTCATCCTGACCAAGCTTTCTGCTCGTCATATCAACCTGCGATTGTTGCTCGGCGCGCTCATGGCCGTGGGCATTGGGTCCATGGTGTACGTGGGCACCGATATGCTGGGGGTCGCGATTATCGGTCAGGCGATTAACGGTATGGCCTGGGGATTCCTAGAACCGCTACAGATGATCTTGATTCAGGAGCGCGCCGACATCAAATACCTGGGGCGCATTACCGGCTTTGTGCGTTTTGGCCTGATGAGCGCCGGCGTGCTGCCGCTGCTGGCGGCTCCGTTTTTGGCGGAGGCTTTGGGCGTCCAGGCGGTGCTGTTTGGGGCATCGACCATTATTGCGCTGGTAGGAACGCTGTTCTTTGTCGCACAAGGGAGGCGTCGGCGGTGTTAGCTATACATTCAATTCTAATTTAATACCACTCACCAGAGAATTTCGACCGTTCACCGAGGATTGGAACAGATTGATAAGTGGTATTAAAAACACGTTATGTGTATGTCTATAATTGGTATCGAAAAGAAACGCGATGTATAGAGTTGCGTGCAGGACAGAAAGGAAAAGCCATGAAGGAAACCGAGAAGATCGAGATCATGCACTTCGACCAGGAGGGCTACCTCGAGGACGGCAAGGCGCTCTA
>NZ_QSFE01000034.1:0-1705 GCF_003467145.1 Collinsella sp. AM44-11 | reverse complement strand
GACGGCTCGGTGCCGTCCACCGGTCAGCGGCGCCCTGGCCTCCCACGGGCTGGCCCCGCAGTACTCTCGGCGCGATGGGGCTTAGCTTCCGGGTTCGGAACGGGACCGGGCGTGCCCCCCATGCTCTGGCCGCTGACCGGTGGGCGGCGCCCACCGTTACGGTGTCCTGGGTCTCATCTACGTGCCCTGGGGGCCGCATGGCGCATAGGAAAGGTCTGACTCGGGGGCATCCTCGTGCCCGGACCGCGCATGAGCGCTAGGTCCCGCGGGCCGCGAGGTGCGGTTCCGGAAGAGCTCGGGCGATTAGTGCGGCTCGGCTGAGGACGTCGCCGCCCTTGCACCTGCCGTCTATCGACCAGGTAGTCTACCTGGGCCCTTACCGGAAGGAGAACTAATCCCTGGAACGGCTTCCCGCTTAGATGCCTTCAGCGGTTATCCGCGCCGCACGCGGCTACCCGGCCGTGCCGTTGGTCGACAACCGGTTCACCGGAGGTGCGTCCACCCCGGTCCTCTCGTACTGGGGGCAGCCTCCATCGATTCTCCTGCGCCCACGGAGGATAGGGACCGAACTGTCTCACGACGTTCTGAACCCAGCTCGCGTACCGCTTTAAACGGCGAACAGCCGTACCCTTGGGACCTGCTCCAGCCCCAGGATGCGATGAGCCGACATCGAGGTGCCAAACCTTGCCGTCGATGTGGACTCTTGGGCAAGATCAGCCTGTTATCCCCGGAGTACCTTTTATCCGTTGAGCGACGGCCCACCCACTCGGGGCCGCCGGATCACTAGAGCCTGCTTTCGCACCTGCTCGGCTTGTGGGCCTCGCAGTCAAGCCCGCTTGTACTCTTGCATTCAAAAGGACGGTTGCCGACCGTCCCGAGCGGACCTTCGCGCGCCTCCGTTACCCTTTAGGAGGCGACCGCCCCAGTCAAACTGCCCGCCTGGCACGGTCCCCGAGCCGGTCGACGGCCTCGGGTTAGGACGCCGGTCGCGCGAGGGCAGTATTCCAAGGGCGGCTCCCCGGGGGCTGGCGCCTCCGGATCTGTGCCTCCTGCCTATCCTCTACACGCGGGACCAGCGGCCAATGCCAAGCTGCAGTGAAGGTTCACGGGGTCTTTCCGTCCTTCCGCGGGTAAGTCGCATCTTCACGACCAGTGCAATTTCACCGGGTCCATGGTCGAGACAGCGCCCAAGTCGTTGCGCCTTTCGTGCAGGTCGGAACTTACCCGACAAGGAATTTCGCTACCTTAGGACCGTTATAGTTACGGCCGCCGTTTACCGGGGCTTGGCTTCGGGGCTTCGCCTTGCGGCTAACTCCTCCGCGTGACCTTCCGGCACCGGGCAGGCGTCAGACCCTATACGTCGCCTTGCGGCTTCTGCAGAGTCCTGTGTTTTTGGTAAACAGTCGCTTGGGCCTCTCCACTGCGGCCCGCCTCCGCTCCCCGGGCAAGCCGGTTCACGTACGCGCGGGCACCCCTTCTCCCGAAGTTACGGGGCCATTGTGCCGAGTTCCTTGACCATGGTTGACCCGATCGCCTCGGTATGTTCTACCCACCCACCTGTGTCGGTTTGCGGTACGGGCGCGCACGCGCCTGCCTAGGGGTTTTTCTAGGGACCTCGGGCTCACTCGCTTCGCTTGATCGCTTCGTCCGGAGCCTCGCCCTCGTGCGGACCGGATTTCCCTGGTCCGCGGGCCGCGCTCCATCA
>NZ_QSFE01000033.1:0-1811 GCF_003467145.1 Collinsella sp. AM44-11 | reverse complement strand
TCGTCGGCGCGTTCTTCGGCGTGCTGGCGTAAGGGCCCGGCCTATTATCTGCCCCCAAGGGAAACGGCGACCCATTGCGGTCGCCGTTTTTTATTACCGAAAGCTAGCTGGAGGTGCTTCGTGATTCGATCTGACAATCCACCCGATAATGGCGTAAGCGGGGCGATGTATCTATTTGGCACGGCACTCTTATGGAGCTTTATCGGCATCCTCGTTCACGCCAATTCGCAGTCAGCTCTTTTGATTGGTGCCGTTACGGCAATATTTATGGCGCTCTTTATTCTGCTCGTCGGCAGGCCTGTTCTCCGCGTCAGCCGTCTTATTGTCCTTGTGGCCGTCTGCAACTTCGTGACGGGCACCACGTTTAACTTTGCCAACCAGCTCACGACGGTCGGCAACGCAATCGTCCTGCAGTACACCTCGATGATTTTCGTTATCGTGTATCAATCGCTCGCAACTCACACGTTGCCCTCACCTGCGAAGATCGCCTCCGTGGTGGTTGCTTTTACGGGTATGGGACTTTTCTTTTTAGGTGATTTGAGTGCCGAGGGCATGCTCGGCAACCTGCTTGCCATCATTTCGGGCGCCGCCTTTGGGCTGTGCTTCTTTTTGAACTCTCGCCCCGATGCGTCGCCCATGGTGTCCTCGCTCATCTCCTGCGGTATCTCGATGCTGCCGATCGTCTATTTTGCTGGTGCCCTAGACTCCGTGAGACCATTTGAGTGGGGGCTCATGCTGGTGCATGGCCTTTTTTGCAGTGGGCTTGCGAGCGTGCTGTATGCCAAGGGGATTGCGCGCACCAACGCGTTTGCGGCCAACTTGGTCTGCATGAGCGAGGTCGTGCTCGCTCCCTGCTGGTCGGCGCTCCTTTTTGGCGAGGTCTTTCACTGGAATGAGTTTTTGGGCGCGGCGATGATCGTTTTGGTGATTGTAGCCAACTTGGCATCCGATGCCTTTGGCGATGGCTTTCTGGTGGCGCTTGTCCGCCATCGAAACAAAGAGCGCGCCTGATGGGATACGTCTGCCGTTTACGGCAAAAAACACCCCGCTGAGCGAGTGGTATTAAATAGTAAGAACCTGCATACCTATAATTGGTATCAAATCATTTGTACCTGGCATGGGTGTTAGCAGCACACCAGGTACGCTTCGAGCCGTGTAATCGAACTCCTGGAATTGATATCAACAACGCGCGCGACGGGAGTGGCGACGGTTCGAGATTCCTAATTGGGAGGAACTATGCTTGTCCAAGCAATCCTCGTCGGCTTAGTCGGAGCGTTTGGATGTCTCGACTACCAGCTCGGTTCGCTCTACGCGTTCCGCCCCATCGTCCTGTGTCCGCTCGTGGGCCTGGTGCTGGGGGACCTGCAGACCGGTCTTGCCGTAGGTGCAAGCCTTGAGCTGCTGTTCATGGGCTCGATCTCCATTGGCGCTTACGTGCCGCCCAACGAAACCGTCGGTGGCGTGCTCGCCTGCGCGTTTGCCATTCAGCTCGGTCAGGGTACCGAGACGGCTATCGCGCTTGCCATGCCCATCGCCGTCCTTGCACTGACGATCGGCAACATTACCAATGCCTTGTTCCCTGTGTTTGTCGACATGGCAGACAAGTTTGCCCTTAAAGGGAACCTCAAGGGCATCTACGCCGTTCATTGGGGAATTGGAATTTGGGGCTGCATCGAGTACTTCCTGCTCTGTGCCGGCGCGTTCTACCTGGGCTCCGACGCCATCCAGGGCTTGCTCGACTTTATCCCGTCCTTTGTGATCGATGGTTGCGGCGTTGCCGCCAACATCCTGCCGGCCATGGGCTTCGCCAT
>NZ_QSFE01000032.1:0-1882 GCF_003467145.1 Collinsella sp. AM44-11 | reverse complement strand
CCCGCGCGCGAGCCGCACCGTGCCGTTTATCTCCAAGGCCACCGGCGTGCCGCTGGCCAAGTGCGCGGCGCGTATCATGGCGGGCGATTCCATCGCGAGCCTGGGCCTGCCGAGCGACGAGCGTCAGCTGGACTGGTTCTGCATGAAGGAAGCCGTTATGCCCTGGGGTCGTTTCCCCGGTGCCGACGTTATCCTGGGGCCCGAGATGAAGTCGACGGGCGAGGTCATGGGTATCGCCAAGAGCTATCCCGAGGCATACGCCAAGACGCAGCTGGCGATTGACTACAAGCTGCCCGATCCGAGCGCCGGCAAGGTGTTCATCAGTGTGTGCGACCGCGACAAGCGCCATATCCTTTCGGTCGCCCGCATCCTGCGCTACCTGGGCTTTGATATCTGCTCCACCGAAGGTACGGCGCGCGTGCTGCGCGGCGGCAACGTGACCTGCGAGATCGTGGAAAAGATCAGCGGCCCACATGATGGCGAGCGCCCCAACATCGGCGACCTCATCGCCGATGGCAAGATCGCGGTGATTATCAACACGCCGTACGGCCCGGGTTCGCGCGGCGACGGCTATCTGTTGCGTACCGAGGCGGTGCGCCGCGGCGTAACCTGCGTGACCGCGATGTCTGCGGCCAACACGTACGTGAGTGCCATCGAGGCGGTGCGCGAGGACCAGCAGGGTCACGGCAGCGCCAACGACATGGGCATGGACGTCATCGCCCTGCAGGACCTGCCGCAGTACACGGTGTAGATTGACCTGTCCGGCCGGGGCGGGAGGGGGACACTTTCTCTCGGAAACTGGGCTTCGCGAAGTTTTCCGAGAGAAAGGACCGCCTCCCGCCCCGGCCTGCGGTGACTCGGTAGCACCGTGTGCTGCTGAAGGGGCTTTGCGCGATGACTAGGGCTGAATAGAAAATGAGTGTGGGCCCTGCCGTTCGTTCGAACGAACGGCAGGGCCCACACTCATTTTCTATTCAGCCCTAGTCATCGCGCAAAGCCCCTTCAGCAGCACACGGTGCTACCGAGTCACCGCAGGCCGGGGCGGGAGGCGGTCCTTTCTCTCGGAAAACTTCGCGAAGCCCAGTTTCCGAGAGAAAGTGTCCCCCTCCCGCCCCGGCCGGACAGGTCAATCTACACCGTGTACTGCGGCAGGTCCTGCAGGGCGATGACGTCCATGCCCATGTCGTTGGCGCTGCCGTGACCCTGCTGGTCCTCGCGCACCGCCTCGATGGCACTCACGTACGTGTTGGCCGCAGACATCGCGGTCACGCAGGTTACGCCGCGGCGCACCGCCTCGGTACGCAACAGATAGCCGTCGCCGCGCGAACCCGGGCCGTACGGCGTGTTGATAATCACCGCGATCTTGCCATCGGCGATGAGGTCGCCGATGTTGGGGCGCTCGCCATCATGTGGGCCGCTGATCTTTTCCACGATCTCGCAGGTCACGTTGCCGCCGCGCAGCACGCGCGCCGTACCTTCGGTGGAGCAGATATCAAAGCCCAGGTAGCGCAGGATGCGGGCGACCGAAAGGATATGGCGCTTGTCGCGGTCGCACACACTGATGAACACCTTGCCGGCGCTCGGATCGGGCAGCTTGTAGTCAATCGCCAGCTGCGTCTTGGCGTATGCCTCGGGATAGCTCTTGGCGATACCCATGACCTCGCCCGTCGACTTCATCTCGGGCCCCAGGATAACGTCGGCACCGGGGAAACGACCCCAGGGCATAACGGCTTCCTTCATGCAGAACCAGTCCAGCTGACGCTCGTCGCTCGGCAGGCCCAGGCTCGCGATGGAATCGCCCGCCATGATACGCGCCGCGCACTTGGCCAGCGGCACGCCGGTGGCCTTGGAGATAAACGGCACGGTGCGGCTCGCGCGCGGG
>NZ_QSFE01000031.1:0-1894 GCF_003467145.1 Collinsella sp. AM44-11 | reverse complement strand
GCGCTGCATGAGCATGCCCTTCTGGCGCGAGGACCTCTAAGGTTTTCAAAGACCCGTACAGGTCTTACTACAAACATCTAGCTGCCATTAGATGTCTCCCATTGGGGCGGTGCGGATCTTTCGCACCGCCCCATTCATGTTTAATGACGCTAAATGAAGATCAGATAAGGTGGCCATGGATATCAAGACAATCGGTGTTGAGGAATGGCTCAACGTTTGGGAGAAGAGTGCTACCTGGGATATCGCTCAGTCGACGATCTCGTCGCTGACCATGGGCGAGCTTCGCGCACTGGACGAGCAGGACGGCGCCACGTTCTACGAGCGCCTGGATCGCGAGAAGATGAACTACGGCTGGATCGAGGGATCGCCGGAATTTAAGGCCGAGGTCGCCAAGCTGTATCGTCGCGATGTCAATCCCGATCACATTCTGCAGACCAATGGCTGCACGGGCGCCAACCTCAACGCCATCATGGCCGTTGTGGAGCCCGGCGATCACGTGATTGCCGAGTGGCCTACCTATGCGCCGCTCTACGAGATTCCGCGTACGCTGGGTGCCGAGGTCGAGTATTGGGAGCTCCGCGAGGAGCTCGGCTGGAAGCCCGATATCGAACAGCTCAAGCGCTCGGTGCGCCCCAACACCAAGCTCATCTGCATTAATAACGCATCGAACCCCATCGGTACGGTGCTCGATGCCGATACGCTCGGCCAGATTGCCGAGATTGCCCGTTCGGTGGGCGCCTACGTGCTGTGCGACGAGGTGTACCTGCCGCTCGAGAACACCGAGTCCTTTATGTCGATGGTCGACGTGTACGAGAAGGCCATTGTCACCAACTCGGTGTCCAAGACCTATTCGACGCCTGCGGCCCGCGTGGGCTGGGTCGTGGCCGACGAAGAGGTGTCCAACCGCATCCGCACCTATCGTGACTACACCATGATCTGCGGCGGCGTGTTCAACGACGCTCTGGCGACCTACGTGCTCGAGCACAGGGATAAGATCCTTGGGCGCAACCGTAAGATCGTGTTTGGCAACCGTGATATCGCTCAGGCATGGATCGATACGCAGCATCGTGTCTCCTGGACGGCCCCGCAGGGCGTGTCCACCTCGTTTATCCAACTGGATATTCCCGAGGACGACGAGGAGTTCTGCAAGCGCCTGTTGGCCGAGAGGGGAGTGCTGCTGGTTCCCGGTAGCCGCTTTGAGCTTCCCTGCGGCGCGCGCTTGGGCTACTGCGCGAGCGAAGGCGTTCTCCGCGAGGGCCTGAGGCTTCTGGGCGAGGCGCTGGCCGAGTTCGATCGCTAGCCCCTTGAGGCTTTCGAGGGCCTAAACCTTTCTGGGCCCTAGATATACCGAATGCAGACCCGCTCCCTTGGGGGCGGGTCTGTTTGTCTTTACCGCCGAAAAAATCAACTTGTTACAAATGGAGGCGCAAAGCAGACGGTGTATTCGATGGGCCTTATACTGAGCTTCCGGTGAACGGTATCCAACGTCTGGTAAACGGTAGCCTGTTTGTCAAAAATGAATAGGACGAACTTTTTTCTGAATAAAAATCAAAATGGTTGAGACGTAGCAAGAATTGCGAATTCTATTCATACCTTTGCGTGAAATATGCAAATCGAGGGTGGTTTAAGAAAGATTAGTTCCAATTGATTTTTCGGTTAAAAAGGCATTTAAGCACGTAAATACACTTTATTAAGTCAAAGTGTACCATGCGTGAAGTATATGTGTATGCCGTTCACCCCTCATATAAAACCGTTCGGGGGCGAGGTGGAAGTATGGACTGATTTTGGATATAAATATGTCGTCAGCAATAACGCCTCACACGGAGGGGCGCTAACGAATCGGCCCTGACAGGGGCCCGAAAGAAAGGTAGGAGGCCATGACGAAAGGTCTGCA
>NZ_QSFE01000030.1:0-2242 GCF_003467145.1 Collinsella sp. AM44-11 | reverse complement strand
GTCGCTATTTAGGGCGTCCAAGATTTGGGACGCAGTTCAATTTGAACTGCCAGCGGGCTTTTTGTTGGCGAGTGCTGCTGCCGGCATTACGCCTCGCGCTCGACCTCGCTCACACACTCATTTTTGATGGTACCGACGAGCGCCTGCAGCGCATCGACCACATGCGGGCGAATGTCCCCGCCAATGAGCACGAGCATGATGTCGTCGCCCACGGTAAGCTCGCCGCTCGCCAGCCACACGCGCACATAGCCGATACCCGGCATCGCGCGCGTTGCCTCGATAGCGGCCTGCACCTTTTCGGCATCGAAGCCAAACACCATGCCGCCCACCTTATGTCCAGGCGCCACACCATCTGTCTCGACCCCACGCACCTCGGACTTAGGCGTCGCACGCACCACACCGTTATGCGTCAGGTACATACCGCACGCAGATGCCGACGAATCGGCCTTGGCCTCGCGCAGCCAAGCATCAATCGAAGGCATCGGTTTGCCACTTTCAAGCATCATTTCTCCTTTTTACCGTCGTCGAGTAGCTCATTTGGGACGGGGCTTTTTAGCTACTCTTGAACAACTTATTCCTCGACCGGCGTGAGCACCATGACGGCGCGCGTATTGCTAAATGACAGCGAGCGGCAGGTCACAAGCGTTACGACCTTGGTTGCCGAAGCGGCACGATCGGTGGCATCGCTCGCCACGGCAGAGGCACCGGCAAGCATCTCGGACAGGTAATTCTTCAGTCCGTCATCGCCCTCAAAGTTGGGCGTGCGCGCCTTGGCATACGTGTCCTCGACCACCTTGGTCGCCAGTGGGCGCAACTTATACGTCGCATCGCGCGTAATGTAGTACACGTATTCTATGCTGTCGAACGTCGCCTGATCGGTCGTACCCGAAATCACGTTGAACATCGAACCGTCGTTCATGTGATGACCGTAAATCGTGGTCTGCTGATCCACCATGCCCGGCGCGGTGTCGTCGCTATCCAAGAAGATGGCTCCCGAGGCATTGGCGGTGCCGTCGAACAGCGTGTTGAGGTACTTGGAGTTGTTGTTGGTCTGTACCACGGGGTAGTTGATGTTGGTGCCGGGCGCGTAAATCCAACCCACAACCTCGGGATTTGTCTGGGCAAGCGCATTGAAGTCGATAATCGGTACGCCGCTGGCGTCCTTGTCGCTCACATATTGTTTTTCGATCTTTTGATACGACTCGCTCGCCTGCTTGTAGCCAATCTGCGCGTTGATAAAGATGGCGGCCGCAGCAACGATTAGGCCGATGCCGATAATGATGAGCAAGATGGGGATAACGGAGCGACGCTTTTTGCGCGGCGTCTCGGTATAGCTCGATGGCGCGGTATGCGCCGAAGAGCGAGGTGACTTCTTGGCCGTACTGTATGACGAAGGGCGATATGCAGCAGGAGTATCCTGACGGCGATGCTTCGCCGGCGTCACGGGGCGCGGCGCGCGCGGCTGCTGAGGAGAGGATGTCCGACCCTGCTGCGGCGCGCGGGCCGCTCCCGACGTGGCTGGATCGGGAATCCGAGAAGCCGAAAAACGCTTTCCCTGATAGTCGGACATGGCTCTCCTTATGCTGCAAATGGACTGGCAGATCGCTTAGGCGTCAGCCATCTCCTGCTTCATCTTCTCGATAACCTTGCGGTACTCGGGGTCGCAGGCGCCCAGAATCTGCGTGGCGTAAATGGCAGCGTTCTTGGCACCGTTGATGGCCACACAGGCAACGGGCACGCCCGAAGGCATCTGCACCATCGACAGCAGCGAGTCCATACCACCAAGATCGCTCGTCTTCATAGGCACGCCGATGACCGGCAGCGGCGTAAAGGCCGCCACGACACCGCCCAGGTGAGCAGCCTTGCCGGCAGCAGCGATAATCACCTTGATGCCGCGGTCAGCAGCAGTCGAGGCCCACTCATGGACCTTCGCCGGCGTACGGTGCGCGCTTGCAATCACGAGCTCATAGGGCACGCCTAGCGCCTCGAGCTCGGCGGTGCAACCTTCCATAACGCCCAGATCGGACTTGGAGCCCATGATGATCCCGACAACCGGCTTCTGATCTGCCATAAACAAAGACCTCCTGTTGAGAGCGGTGACGCAGCGAATCCGCGACCCTTAACTACTGAGAGTAGTATAGCTGCTCCCGTCCCTGCGGTCCCCGGGTGCCCCGCGGCGGGCCGGGTTTTTATCTTCGCTCCCCTTGCTTCGCAAAGTCGCTCCGATAATAAACCCGGCCCG
>NZ_QSFE01000003.1:198372-206856 GCF_003467145.1 Collinsella sp. AM44-11 | reverse complement strand
GCGCTGCATGAGCATGCCCTTCTGGCGCGAGGACCTCTAAGTCTTTCCGTTTCCGGTGCGGTCTCCCTACAACCGCACCGGTTTCGCCCGTCAAACGGGCGACACTAATACTTACGTAATTCATTTCTTCGAAAGGAAACGAACCATGGGTGTTAACCTCTCCGGCCGTAGCTTCCTCAAGCTCCTCGACCTCACCACCGAGGAGATCGAGTACCTGCTCAAGCTCTCCAAGAACTTCAAGGATATGAAGCGCGCTGGCGTTCCGCACCGCTATCTCGAGGGCAAGAACATCGTTCTGCTCTTCCAGAAGACCTCCACTCGTACCCGCTGCGCCTTCGAGGTCGGCGGCATGGATCTGGGCATGGGCGTCACCTACCTCGATCCGGGTTCGTCGCAGATGGGCAAGAAGGAGTCCATCGAGGATACCGCCCGTGTTCTCGGCCGCATGTATGATGGCATCGAGTTCCGTGGCTTTGCCCAGGACGACGTCGAGGAGCTCGCTGCTAAGTCCGGCGTGCCCGTGTGGAACGGCCTGACCACTGAGTGGCATCCCACCCAGATGCTCGCCGACATCCTGACCGTCCAGGAGAACTTCAACTACGACATCAAGGGCAAGACCCTCGTCTTCATGGGTGACTGCAAGAACAACGTTGCTCGCTCCCTCATGGTCGTCTGCTCCAAGCTCGGCATGAACTTCGTGGCCTGCGGCCCCGAGGAGTGCATGCCCGCTGACGACGTCATCGAGGCCTGCAAGCCCATCGCTGAGGCTAACGGCTGCACCATCAAGCTGACCACCGACGTCAAGGACGGCGTCACCGGTGCCGACGTTCTCTACACCGACGTGTGGGTCTCCATGGGCGAGCCTGACGAGGTCTGGGCCGAGCGCATCGCTCAGCTCACCCCGTATCGCGTTACCTCTGAGGTCATGGCTATGGCCAACCCGGGTGCCATCTTCCTGCACTGCCTGCCCAGCTTCCACGACACCAACACCACGATTGGCGCCGAGAAGTGCGAGCAGTTCGGCATCACCGAGCAGGAGGTCACTGACGAGGTCTTCGAGAGCCCCGCTTCCAAGGTCTTCGACGAGGCCGAGAACCGCATGCACACCATCAAGGCTGTCATGTACGCTACGCTCAAGTAAGAGCATCTAGCATCTCGCTCGGGGTGTATTGCTACGCACCCCGAGCGCTTTTGTCTGGTAAAAATCTCGCACCGAGCGACATGCACGGCACGGAAGAGCCGCTTCGGGCGAGATCAGTAAATGATTTATGAAGGGGGGATGAGAACTATGACTGAGACCGCTAAGAAAAAGCGCGGTATGCCTTCATCGTTCACCATTCTTCTTGCTCTGCTGGCAATTGTCGCGGTTATTACCGTTATCGTCTCCGGTACGTCCGGTGGCGAGGTTACCGCTGCCCGCCTGAGCGATTTCTGCACCGCCCCTGTCAAGGGCTTCGCCGACGCTCTGCCCGTTTGCCTCTTCGTTATGATCCTCGGCGGCTTCCTCGGCATGATGACCGAAACCGGCGCCTTGGACAACGGCATTGCCGTTCTGGTGCAGAAGCTTAAGGGCAATGAGATCATGCTCGTTCCCGTGCTGATGCTCATCTTCTCCCTCGGTGGTACCACCTATGGTATGTGCGAGGAGACTGTTCCCTTCTACGCCCTGCTCGCCGCTACGATGATGGCTGCTGGCTTCGACCCCATGGTCGGCGCCGCTACCGTCCTGCTCGGCGCTGGCTGCGGCTGCCTCGGCTCCACGGTTAACCCGTTCGCCGTCGGCGCTGCCGTCGACGCTCTGACCGGCGTTGGCATCGAGGTCAACCAGTCCATCATCATCGGCCTCGGTGCCGTCCTGTGGATTGTTACCACCGGCATGTCCATCTTCTTCGTCATGAACTATGCCAAGAAGGTTAAGGCTGACAAGGGTTCCACCATCCTTTCGATGCAGGAGCTCAAGGACGCCGAAGAGACTCACGGCAAGGCTGCTTCCGAGGTTAACAAGGAGGTCAAGCTCACCGGTCGTCAGAAGGGTGTTCTGATCGCCTTTGCCTTCACCTTCGTCGTCATGATCGTCGGCTTCATTCCGCTAGCCGACCTCAACGAGGGCGTCGCCAACTTCTTCGATGCTGGCGCTGTCTATGACGCCGACGGTAACGCCATCGTTCAGGGCTGGTCTGCCCTGATCACCGGCCTGCCCATTGGCCAGTGGTACTTCGACGAGGCTTCCACCTGGTTCTTCCTCATGGCTGTCCTGATCGGTATTATCGGCGGCCTGTCCGAGAAGCAGATCGTCAACACCTTCATCACCGGCGCTGCCGACATGATGTCCGTTGTCCTCGTCATCGCTCTTGCCCGTGGTATCTCCGTCCTCATGGCTAGCACCGGCCTCGACGTCTACGTCCTCGACGCTGCCGCCAATGCTCTGGCTGGCCTGTCCGGCGTGATCTTCGCTCCCATGAGCTTCCTGGTCTACTTCGGCCTGTCCTTCCTGATCCCCTCGACCTCTGGTATGGCTACCGTGTCCATGCCCATCATGGGACCGCTGGCTGTCAAGCTCGGCTTCTCGCCCGAGGTCATGGTCATGATCTACTCCGCCGCCATCGGCATCGTGAACCTGTTCACCCCGACTTCCGGCGCCATCATGGGCGGTCTTGCCCTGGCCAAGATCGAGTGGACGACCTGGCTCAAGTTTGCTCTTAAGCTCATCGTCGCTCTCTCCGTCGTCTGCGCCATCATCCTGACCATCGCTTGCGTGATGATCTAAGTACCCAACGGGTACCCCACGGAAACCTTGACGATCCTGTAAAGGATCATCTGGTCATCGTCTGTCCGGTGGGGTCAACCCACCGGTAGACTCCTACCTTTGGCCCCCTCCCGTTCCGTGCGCGGGAGGGGGTGTTCTTATGTTGCGCGGTTCTACGAACCGCGCAGCCAGTCGACGCTGCGCGCCGTCCAGAACGACAATTTGTCATTCAAAAGGCAAGGCATGACCAAAAGGTCTATGCCTTGCCTTTTTCATGCCAACTTGTACGTTCTGGACGGCGCTCGCTGTCCGTCCTCTGCCTGCGGCGCTTTCCATTGTTGGTGCAGGGGCGCTTTGCCTACTCTGGCGGGCTTTCGCTGGCTTATGCTCAACCTGCGACGTTTTCATTGTTGGTGCTGAGTGCCTTGTTTCCCGTTCCAAATGAGCCACCCCGGGTCCCCGGTGGTTGCGGTGGGCGTGTTTGGTTGGTGCCTGTTGATGGCCTGGGCATCGGGGAGGGTCTGCTCCGTTATAATCGCGTAGGAACTTAATTTACGAAACGGGACGGGAGCCATACATGCGCCAGGGTTTCGACAACGCGAAGTATATCGAGCTGCAGGCCGCTCATATTAAGGAGCGCATCTCGCAGTTTGGCGGCAAGCTGTATTTGGAGTTTGGCGGCAAGCTGTTTGACGACTATCACGCGAGCCGCGTGCTGCCGGGTTTTGAGCCGGACAGCAAGTTTCGCATGCTCAAGAGCATAGCCGACGACGTCGAGGTCATCATCGCCATTAACGCGAACCACATCGAGAAGAACAAGGCTCGTGGTGACCTTGGCATTACCTATGACGAGGATGTGCTGCGCCTGGTTGACCTGTTCCGCGGCAACGGCTTTGCTGTCGCGGCCGTGGTCATCACCCAGTACGCCGGCCAGCCCGCTGCCGATGTGTTCCGCAACCGCCTGAACGCGCTCGGCATTCCCGCCAAGCTCCACTATCCCATCGAGGGCTATCCGCACGACGTCGACCTGATCGTGTCCGACGACGGCTATGGCAAGAACGAGTTTGTCGAGACCACCCGTCCGCTCGTCGTCGTGACGGCGCCCGGCCCTGGCTCGGGCAAGCTCGCCACTTGCCTCTCGCAGCTGTATCACGAGCATAAGCACGGTACCGCCGCCGGCTATGCCAAATTCGAGACCTTCCCGGTCTGGAATCTTCCTCTGACGCATCCGGTCAATATTGCCTACGAGGCCGCCACGGCTGACCTCGACGACGCCAATATCATCGATTCGTTCCACCTTGAGGCCTACAACAAGACCACGGTCAACTACAACCGCGACGTCGAGGCCTTCCCGGTAGTTCGTGCCCTGATGGAAAAGATCCTGGGCAAGAGCCCCTACCAGAGCCCTACGGACATGGGCGTCAATATGGTCGGCTTTGCCATCACCGATGACGATGCCTGCCGCGACGCTTCCAAGATGGAGATCGTCCGCCGCTACTTTACCGCGGTCGAAAATGTGCGCCGTACCGGCGTGGGCGATGAGCAAGTCGACCGTCTCAAGATTATTATGAAGAAAGCCGGCATCGATAAGAACTACTCACCGGCGCGCTCGGCGGCCCTCACCAGGGAGCAGCTGACGGGTGGTCCCGTGGGTGCCATGGTCATGCCCGATGGCTCCGTGGTGACCGGTAAGACCTCCACGCGCCTGGGCGCCGCAAGTTCGCTCATTATGAACGCCCTCAAGCATGTCTCGGGCGTCGACCTTGAGCTCGAGGTCATTAGCGATGAGGCGATCGAGCCTATCAGCAAGCTCAAGACGCATTTCCTGGGCAGCAAAAACCCGCGCCTCCACACCGACGAGACGCTTATGGCGCTGTCGATCACCTCGGCCACGAGTGAGACGGCCGCTCGCGTCCTTTCGGGCCTGGAGCAGCTGCGCGGTTGCGATGCCTTCTTTAGCGTGATTATCTCGCCGACGGACGAGACGGTACTGCGCAAACTGGGTATCAACGTGTGCTGCGAGCCCAAGTTTGAGCGCCGCGGTTTCTTCCATCGCTAAGTTTGAAGCACCGCGGTAATTGCATTGCATTTTGGCCGTATCGGGTTAGCGCCCGGTACGGCTTTTTGATCAATAAAGCGTCTATTTCGGCGAAAAATAGCTGTTTACCTGCCTAGAAACAATTTGAGCGGTATACAATAACCGTAACTGTTTCATCCTTAGCGGGATGCCGCATGATGGATATTACCTGCCATCGTGAGGTGTGTCGGTCGCGCACGGCGCGTTAGATGCTCGTGCTCGGTTTGAGGAGGCTGCTATGGCGGGCAAGGGTCGTGCGAGTGTTAACGATATGAAGCGTGTCGAGGTGCTGGTGTTGATGGAGATCGACCAGCAAACCGAAGACAATGGCGGGCCGTATGGTTTCTCGCGCAAAACGCTTGCCGAGCGCGTGGGGGTTTCGCCGTATCGTGCCCGCGCCGCAATCGATCGCTTGGATTCCGAAGGCATGATTGATGTCGTCTCGCGTTATAGCGACGACGGCGGTCAGCTTGCAAATGGCATTTGCCTCACCGAACGTGGTGAGTGGTATCTTGAGGGCGTCCGTACCGGCATGCTCGTTCAAGAAATGCTTGAGGACGCGGTTGCTGATCGATAGCAGCATGTAACCCTTGCCATAGCGACGCCGCTTGGGAAACCGGGCGGCGTTTTGTTTCAAGATTGAGAAATGCAATCGCACGCGAGAAAAATTGCGAACGGTCCGCGGCGCGAGTATTACAATGAAGACCCGTAAGATGTGGATAAACAACTTCTACGGGAAGCGCAGGTAACTCAATATGACCAAGCATGTGTTCGTAACCGGTGGCGTGGTTTCGTCCCTGGGCAAGGGTATCACCGCGGCCTCGCTGGGCCGTCTGCTCAAGTCGCGTGGCTACAAAGTAACGATGCAGAAGGCCGACCCGTATCTGAACGTCGACCCCGGTACCATGAGCCCGTTCCAGCATGGTGAGGTCTTTGTAACCGAGGATGGTTACGAGTCCGACCTGGACCTGGGTCATTACGAGCGCTTTATTGATGAGAACCTGACCCGCGATTCCAACTTTACGACCGGTGCCATCTACAAAAGTCTCATCGCCCGCGAGCGTCGCGGCGACTTTTTGGGCGGTACCGTGCAGGTGATTCCTCACGTCACCAATGCCATTAAGGATAAGTTCCGGCGCATCGAGGAGCAGACCGGCTCCGATGTAGTCATCACCGAGCTGGGCGGCACGATCGGCGACATCGAGTCCCAACCGTTTGTCGAGGCCATTCGTCAGTACCGCAAGGAGGCCGGCCCCGAGAACGTCTGCTACATCCACGTGTCGCTCGTTCCCTATATCGCCGCCGCCCACGAGGTCAAGACCAAGCCCACGCAGCATTCCGTCAAGGAGCTCCGCAGCTTTGGCATCCAGCCCGATATTATCGTGTTGCGCTCCGACCACCATATCGATGACGCTATCCGCGGAAAGATCGCAAGCTTCTGCGACGTCGACACCGATTGCGTCTTTACCAACGAGGACTGCGCGAGTATTTACGATGTTCCGCAGCTGCTTGCCGAGCAGGACTTTGACCTGCGCATTTGCGAGCGCCTGGGTCTGGACCCGCATGAGCGCGACATGAGCGAGTGGAACGAGTTCCTGCGCAAACAGAATCACGCCAACCATCACGCCGACAAGGTGAAGATCGCCGTCGTTGGCAAGTACACGCAGCTGCCCGATGCGTACCTGTCGGTTATCGAGGCCCTGCACCATGCGGGCGTCTTCTACGATCGCCATGTGGACGTCCAGCTGGTCGACGGCGAGAGCCTCGACGAGCAGAATGTCTCCGAAGTTCTGGGCGACGCCTCGGGCATCCTGGTCCCCGGCGGCTTTGGCAAGCGCGCCCTGGAGGGCAAGATCCTCGCGGCCGAGTTTGCCCGCGAGCACAAGATTCCGTATCTGGGCATTTGCCTGGGTATGCAGGTGGCCGTGTGCGAGTTCGCCCGCAACGTCGTCGGCCTTGCCGGCGCCAGCTCCTCCGAGTTCGACCCGGACGGTCCGTTTAGCGTCATCGATCTGATGAGCTCGCAGGAGGATGTCACCGAGAAGGGCGGCACCATGCGTCTGGGCGCCTATCCGTGCAAGCTCGCCGCCGATACCCTCGCTCGCGAGGCATATGGCGAGGATCTCGTCTACGAGCGTCACCGTCACCGCTTTGAGTTTAACAACGCCTTCCGCGACCAGCTTGAGGACGCCGGTTTGGTTATCTCGGGTCTGTCGCCCGACGAGCGCCTGGTCGAGATGGTCGAGCTGCCGCGCGACGTGCATCCTTGGTATGTGGCAACCCAGGCCCACCCCGAGTTCAAGAGCCGTCCGACCAACCCGCAGCCGCTGTTCCGAGAGTTCGTGCGTGCCTCGATCGGTCAGCACGAGGGTGTCGATCGCCTGCAGGTGACGCCCATGAACCTCGCTACGGACTAAGGGTGCCGGCGAACAAAGAACATACCGAAGCTACTCCCTCGTCGCTCGCCGTGGCGGCGGGGGAGTATCTCGATTACCTCGCGGTCGAGCGGGGTTTGGCGCGCAACACGATTGCGGCCTATCGTCGTGACCTGACGACGTACTGCGCGTATCTGGAGCGGGCGGGCATCATGTCTTTTGATGAGGTGACTCGTCAGGTCGTGGAGGGCTTTGTCGCCGACCGTCGCGATGGGGGCTATTCCGATGCCTCGGTGGAGCGTGCGCTTGCGGCCGTGAAGGGCCTGCATGCCTTTTTGGTGCGCGATGGGATTGTGGCCCAAAATCCAACGGCGGCGTTGCGCCTGCCTAAAAAGGCTGAGCGTTTGCCGGAGTATCTATCGGTGGAGGATGTCTCGGCGCTGCTCGATCAAGACTTCCCCGAGGGCGAGATGGGCTTGCGCGACCATGCCATCTTGGAAGTGCTCTACGGATGCGGCTTGCGTGTGAGCGAGTTGGTGGGGCTCGATGTGGGCGATATCCATATCGACGATGGCTTTGTGCTCGTTCGCGGTAAGGGCTCAAAGGAACGCCTGTCCCCGTTGGTGGGAAGCGCGGCGCGAGCTCTGACGCGCTATATAACTAAGGGGCGTTCTCGCTTGGCGGCCCATGCCCACGGAACCGAGACCTCGGCGGTCTTTTTAAATAAGAACGGCCGCCGTCTGTCGCGCCAGGGCATCCATGCCATCTGTGAGCGCTACGGGCGCCAGGTGGGGCTGGTGGGACTCCATCCCCATACGCTGCGTCACTCCTTTGCCACCCATATGCTTGCGGGCGGTGCAGACCTCCGTGTGCTACAGGAGATCTTGGGACATGCCGATATATCGACCACGCAGGTCTACACGCATGTCGATCGTACGCAACTGACCGAGGTCTATCTGGCGGCGCACCCGCTGGCACATCGTTAACACATCGCTGGCCTGCATATCTATAGGTATTTGGGGACGGGCCCCAGATTGCCGCGGCGTGCTTTTGCGCGCGCATGGGCAATCTGGGGCCCGTCCCATTTTTTGCCACTTGTCGTCGCGGTGGTGGGCCGCATGTGCCTTGGGTGGGGGAGTTTGGGGGCGATGTGAACGGCATGTAAAGGGACGCAAAAATCGCCTCAAGGTCAACTTGAAGGTTGAGGTTGAAAGGCGGGGTGCCACAGGTGGCATCCCGCCGTTGCTGTAAACACAACATATTGTGTTTTCGAACATATGATTGGG